>DATJXK010000083.1:0-18818 GCA_035500235.1 Pseudomonadales bacterium
TGCGCATCCGCATAAACATAATAATTGGAAACGGAAAGTCCTTGTACCGGCGGCCACGAAACCACGAGTTGCGGCTGATAAACCCCATTGACTAAATCAAATGGTGCCGAAACAAATGGCGCGCCCATGGGTTCCAAAAATGAAGCAGAATTTGCGTAGCGTTGCGCAAATAAATCAAAGCTATTGGGGCCAAAGGTAAAACTGGTCCATACGGCCAGAAATTGCTGCTTTCCGTCCGAAGCCACGGCCGGCTCCATCTGCTGGCCACGCGTCGTGGTGTTTACCAGAAATTGCCCTCCCACCGGCACATCGCCTTCGTGTACGAATTGCCCGAACACTCCTTCGCGGTCGCCATCCTGTCCGAGACTTGTCCAGACTATCATATAGTCTCCACCAATCACGCTGATGCGCGGGTTATATTGGTCACCGTAGGTAGAGGAATTAACCAGCATAACATTGCCGCCGCTGCCATTGGTAAAGGACCTCTCATAAATGTCCCAACCATTCGCCGTATTCGCCATGTTATTAGCGGACCATGTCACCATGTAACTGCTGTCGGCAGCCGCTGCCACCTGCGGGCTGCTACAGGGGTTTTCATCCTGGTTAACCAGGATTTCATCTGTCGAAGGAACCGCATTGGTACCGGAAATGGTGTAAAGCCGTTGATAAATGTCCACACTGGGCAAGGGTACCGCGCTGGCCGAATATTGAATTATATTGGTACCCCAATCCGGTGCCGTGGAGCGCTCCTGTTCTGAAACCCAAACGACCACAAACCCGCCATTGTTCAATGCGGCTACCGCTGGATTACGCTGGTTAAACCCTGTAAACTCGTTGATCAAAAAATTCGTCCCGATTCGCGTCCCGTTGGTCTTGAGCAACTGGCCATAGACATCCAACTGGCTGTTTGACGCGAACTGATTGTAACTGCTCCAAACCACAACCAGGTTGCCATTAGTCAAAGCCGCGATCGCCGGGTTGCATTGGAACGAATTGGTATAAGTAGTGAGTACAAAGTTTGTCGTATTCAACCAGACATTCTTGGCATTCAAAATACGGCCATAGATGTGCTGGTGATTGGCCGGCCCTCTCTCCCATACAAATGCCGCGCCGCCCTTACTTAACAAGGCTACCCGCGCGTTTTGCTGGTCATTTGTGGTGGTCGTGTTTACCTGAAAAGTACTGCCCGAACCCGAAAGCGTGCTGTTCAACTGCATGGCACTGATCCCCTCCCCAACCGGATCCGTAATATTGTCCTGCCACACTACGTACCCGCCATTGGTGCCAATGGCTACGTCGGGATAAACCTGGTCTCCCGGGAGCGAACCAATAATGGCGTATTGTGTACCTTCTGGTACGTAGAAATTTGTCTGTCCAAAAACGGCAGCGGGAATTGCCAAGAATAACACCCAGCAAAAACAGATGGCGACACGACGGGCGGACGAAAACGGCATATACGATTCGGAAGATATTAATTTAACTTGGATATTTTGTCCAATACTTCCTGAAACAAAATTGAGTTGTTGCCGCAAATATAATTGCAGCTCAAACAAATTTTTAATCCAGCTTTTCAATTTCATTTACTTATTGTTCCAAATCTTTAACTGCCTATATCAAAGCCGCCTGACGCTCGCTCCGCATTGACTCTTCCACCGCAGCCAACAACGTTCTAAATCCCCAACGCGAATATAACTCGCGCAACCGTGCCGTGTCCGGCGCTTTGACCGCCATCGCTTGCCCCGAAAAATCACAGGCTACGTCATGCAACCGGACCAATTCGCGATTACGGGATACGGCATCTTTGGCCGCTGCCAAAGCCGTCCGCAACCGTTCCGACTTTACCTTTTCCAAACTGCTGAACAGCTTTTCTACCGAGCCAAACTGCTTTAACAAGTCCGCCGCCGTCTTTGGTCCCACCCCGGGCACACCGGAAATGTTATCCACGGCATCGCCCATCAAACTCAGCCAATCCACAATTTGCGACGGTTCCACACCGGTTTTGTTACGGACCTGCTCATCTGTCCAAATCGCTTCGGTTTTGTCATGCGGATTCAACAACCCAACCCGCGCCGACACCAACTGCATAAAATCCTTATCCGCACTGGCGATCACCGTTTTCCATTCTTTCGCCTCTGCCCGCCGGGCAAGACAGGCGATAACATCGTCCGCTTCAATACCATCCTGGCAGAACGATGCCACCCGCGCCGCTTCCAAATAACTGACGATTTCGTCTAACTGCGGCCGCATTGTTTCGGGCATTTCAGCGCGTTGCGCCTTATACTCAGGCAATGCCGCGACTCGTTCTGCACTCAAGCCCCCGTCCCAAACTACAATCCAATGGGTCGGATCCACAGTCGCCCGCAATTTTGCGAGCATTTTTATGAAACCATAAATTGCGTTCGTCGGCTGACCGGAAGGCGAATGCAATTCCCGAATCGCATGGAACGCGCGATATGCATAAGAATGTCCGTCAATGATCAGCAGGCGTTCCACAGTCGAAGTTCTGGCTCAAGCCGGTTTCAATTCATCAATGATCAATGGCCAGTCTACTATCCGTCCAAAAAAGCTCTTTCGATTTATTGCGTTCCTCCCTGCGGCTTTATTTCACCCATCTGGATCTGGCCGGGCGACGGGGTTGGCTGTTGTGGGATGCTGGCGCTTGCAAATGGCAGCTCATCATCCGTATGTATCCGATTACCCGCCGGATCGATCAGCGTGCTCGTGACAAAAATCATCAGGTTTCGCTTTGTTTCAGTCTTTGAAATGCTCTGAAAAAGCCTGCCGATGACCGGCACATCCCCTAACACAGGGACGGTATCTTTTTCATCCTGTAACGTAGAGTCTACCAATCCACCCAAAACTACTGTTTGCCCATCCCATACATTTACGGTCGTGGTCACTTCACGCACAGTGAATTGGGGCAGAACGGTCGGCAAAAGCACAACATTCAATCCACCTGTCGAGAATGTTCCAAGGCTTGGCGGGTTCTGATAACCGGTAAATTCAATCAGCGACGGAATCAACGTCAAATTAATGGTATATCCATCAGACAACACAGCCGGCAAAACGTCCAGGATGGGGCCTGTTTCGACCTGTTGCACTTGCGGCGTAATGGCCGAGACACCCGGCTGAATCACAGTGTTCTGCGCGCGCGCAGTGAATGCTGTGCCAATGGCAGGCACCGCCAACAGACCGGCTAATATTTTGCTTATTCTTTTCATTTTTCTCCTCACACTAATTGTCCAAACCCTTTAAATTATTATCGCAATACAAGAATTAGAATTACGGCACTCCATTCGCCGAGGTCGTTGCCGGGGCTGCCTGGAACGTAAAGCCGGTCACGACCGGCTGGATGACAGTGGCGCGCATTTGTGTTTGGCGTCCACTGATGGTCGTCACTTCCGGCTCGGCCAGTTCCTGGCTACCCGTGCGTGTTTCCAACGCATGCAACACCACCTGGAAATTCGGGTTGGTCAAAATGCCGGTAATAGATGCAATTGACGGAAGAGTGCTGTTATTAGCAGTCAATCCCTGTGTCAAACTGGGGAGAGTTCCCGGAACAGTACCCACCGCAGAATTCCCCGGAAAGGTTCCTCCCGGAGCATTAGGTGCAATGACCGTCCCCGCGTTACCGGCCTGGCCCTGCACGGAATTACCAATCTGGAATTGTCCCAAATACCAATCGAAGCCAAGACCTGTAGCGTCATTTTGCTCTACGTCAATGAATCGCGCCTTGATATGCACCTGGGGTGGCACCTGATCCAAAACCTGCATGGCTCGCTCAATGATATCTAAATCCTGCGGAGTGGCATAAACGAACAGCACACCCAGGCGATCGTTGAAGAACAAGCTCTTGGGAGGATCCAAATTGACTCCAAGACTCGTGAAAAACTGTTTGGCAATGCCACTAACGTCGCGCGTCAAATTCGGCGTAGTCACGTAAAGCAGACCACCGCCGCCAGCACCGGATTCCACGTAGGTGTTCAAGTCACCAATGGGATTGTTCAGCAGACCAGGGCCGGTATCGCCACCGCCGCCACCGCCGCCACCAGCACCAGCTCCCCCTCCGCCACCGCCACCACCACGGCCACCACCACCGCCACTGCTGCGGGTGCTGGACGATCCGGGCGCGACATTCACGACGGGCACAACAGCACCGCTGGAGCTTTGACCATTCTGGCCGCCGCCACCACCGCCGCCACCACCGCCGCCACCGCCGCCACCCGTTCCGCTCGTAATATTTACCGAGCCAAACAGGAACGAGGAGACATTTTGCAAACCAGCATAGAAGGTGTTCGGATCCACCTTAAATGTCCGCATTTCATACTGCGGTGAATCCGCACTTTTCTGGGAAAAAACCACTCCAAATTCCTCAACCGAATATTTAATAGGATGGTCAGACACCATGCATATGGCATTCAACAAGTCGGCGAGATTTATATCGCTCAAATTTAAGGTGATGTTAATTGCCGTCGGGTCCGCTGGTCCCGTAGGCGCCGCCTGCTGGACAGGCAAGCCAGTAGCGGCATCAATTTGCGTCGGGGCTCCCCTGGGACCACCGCCGCCGGGCGTAAGCTCAGACGTCGCGGGAATATTTTCAACGTTCGGATTGAAAAGGAAATTGATTCCTCTATGGTTCGGGTCACGCAACTGCGATTCTTCTCTTAATTTGTGAAGAACTTCACTCAACGGCAACTGCTCATAATCAACACCTTCAAGGCGGATCCGGTTTAATTTAGCATAAATCTCCTGGCGGCCCGGCCCAGTAAAAATCATATTGGTCGTCGCGTACGGGTTGGACATGTTCGTCACAATATTGACGGGCGCCTCCCAGGCTTTTTCAACCTTTACCATGCGGTCATCGTTATCAAGGGATTTGGCCTTGTCTGAACGGGCATAGAGCGCCTGTTTTACCAAATTCAAATAATACTGGGCACCCTGATTGTCCGGATCCAGCTTTATGGCCTGCTGCAGCTTTACTTGCGCGTCTTCGTATTGCCCCATCTCATAAAGCATCTGGCCGTCCCGCGCCAGGGTAGCCGCGTCGGTCTTTTGGTTTTGAATCGCCGGCGCCCGGTCCAATGTTGCCATGTCCGGACGGGTCCCGCGCGTTTGCGCGATAAGCTGGTCGTTTTGTTTCTTAAAGGCAATCGCTTCCTGGTCTGTAGGATTGACAATCAACACCCGGGAAACCTGTTCATCGGCACCATGCAAATCCCCTTCCCGCTGGTCTTCCCGCGCCAGTTCCATGCGAACCGAGGTCAGGCCTGCTATCGTCTGGGCCGCTTCGGGTTGAATGCCCGGCCCGATTTGCTGAACCAAAGTATAGGCCTCTTCATAAAGCTTCGCCGCAGCCGGAAGATCCTTCTGCTGGACAGCCACATTGGCCTCGGCCAGTTTCTGCCGCAACTCAATGGTATCAGCCTGGCGCATCACTGCATTTTGAGTGGCCGTATCCATGTAGGAAGTGCTTGTTTGCGCAGGAGCCACAGTTGTGGCCAGCAGGATGATAATCGGTATCGGGAAAAAGACAGCTTTGGTCATGGGATTAAGAGCGCAATGCGGCGCGAATTTCTAAACGGAATTTTCTTATGCTAAGGCTGATACGACAATGTTGTTCTTTTCTGGTTTGATTCGGCGGATATTACCACTTCGTTCTGGTCAATGACAACAATATTATAGTTATTGTTGTAAAATTTTAGTGCCGCGCCGACCCGCTGGTTGTTCCAGTGTTTGTTTTCCGGCGGATATGTCAAGTCTGCTTCATAACTTTCCACTTCCTGGAATGGTTTATCCATCGTGACAGTTATCTTTTCGCCTGTTTCAAGAATTTGGATGGTCAGCACCGGATTGTTGGCCGGACCGTTCACCGCCACCAAAGACAAAGCCTGTTCTTTTTCCCCGAGAGCAATGAAATGCTTTTTCGGCCGGCGCTCCAGCGGATTCACCGCGCCGCCATGTTCCACGGTCACCTGGTAGCGTGCCGGGCTCAATTGGCTGGCCGGCTCAAACGTTTCAAACTTCAAGACAAAATTGAGCGGCTTGATACCGGTCACCTTGACGGCCCGCGGCCCGACTTCAGTGCCGTTTGAAATCTTGATAATCCGGCCATTGGCCGCACGCTGCCATTGCATCGTATTGAACAAACGGTTCGTGGTTTCAAAATCCAACTGGTACGATGACTGTACGCGATTGAAACTTGCGTCTTCACGGGACATATCCAGTGCGTCCAATGGTTTGGGCGTTCTCTTAATAAGACTCGACATGGTTTGCTGCAACGTATCCTTGTCGTGCTGCACGATGGCCTGGCCCAATAATAGCGAAACCACCAGCCCCAGCAGCACTGCGCCGAGCAAAATCTTTTCGTAATTTTTTTTGATGAAACTCATTGTTTCGACAACTTTACAGCTTCAATTGCCAGCGTGACCTGTAATAACTTTTCATCCAGGATAGTTTGCAATCCACCCGTTGCCGCCGGCAATGCCTGCGTTGGTGGCGGCATCCCACCCTGCCCATTCATCTCCGCCGCTCCCGCCGGGATCACATTAATGCCCTTGACGATAAAACAATGGTCAGATGAGGCCATGTTCGATAACACTTTGCCCAGATCCGCGGAAAAACATTTAAAGGTGACGCTATAGGGAGTAATCGTCGCCTGGCCCAGCACGCCAAAATCTGCCGTGGTCGCCTTGTCACTCAAATAATCCGATTGGGCCCCGGTACTGTCATTGTCCGAAACGACTTCCCGCTGGATTTGCACCAGCGCATTGATTTTGGCTGAGAACAAAATATCGCAAATGGCCTTAACTTCCCCAAGGTGCGTTGATAAAGGCCCCAGGCTGCCGGGCGCGAACGTCACCAAATTCCGTTCCGCAGCAAACGAGAAAGCGTAATCCGGCGGCAATTCTACGTTCACGTTCGTCGCCGCCTGCTGCATGTCCTGGATCGTCTTCCTTAACGTCCCCGCAAACGCCTGGTCTGTCACCACGCCGCCGGCAGGGTTGGGGATCGGCGTTACCGTTTGGAAGTGTGTTTTGGCTTTATCAATCCAATCCTCCAACTGTTTGATTTGATCCTGCGCCGCCTTAATATTATCCACGTCTGCGTTACCCGGGGATGGATTCGAATTGTAATCCTGGGCCAATTGACCGTACGCGTCCGTCACTTTTTGCATTTGATCCCGGTTGTAGCTCCAACTGGTATAAATGTAATAGCCGGCCGCGCCCAGCAGGATCAATGCAATGAAGCCGCCGATCGTGAAAAACAAATTTCGTTTTATCCAGGCCATGTTTAAAATTGCGGTGGATTTGCCAGCGTTACATTAATGCCAAAAGTGAAGGTCCCGTCGGCATCATCCGGACTGATGTTCCCTTGCAGGGTCGTTGTTTTGGGATCAAAAGATTTACAAGCCTGCAATTCATTCTGGACCGCATAGGCAATGTCGCTGTTCGCCGAAGGATCCAGGTTCTGCATGCTGACTGCGCGGCAAATAAGAGAGATGGTATTAGTGGTTTGTGTGGTCCCAAAGGTTCCATTCCCACCACCTCCCGGACCCCCTCCCATCATGGCGCCCGTCATGCCTGTGCTGGCGCCTCCCATCGTGGTCATCTGCTGAATCCAAATACCCGCCTGCACGTCCGGCTTTTGGGCCGATAATTTCTTCTGGACGTCATTCTCTGCCCGGATCAATGCATCGCGTGTATCCGCCAGGACGTCACCCCAATAATAACGGTCGCCAAACCACGTCGTAAGCTGCAGGGCATTGGCTTCGATCCCCTTCTTCTTGCTCCAAACGCTATTCATCTTTTGGACTTTCGCGTTCATCTCATCCAATGTCGGCTGGATGGCTGCCACTGCTGCCACTTTCGACTGCGCCAGTTCTTTGAACAAAAATCCCATCGCAAAACCCACCAGCACCAGAAGGAAGACTGTGAGCATCAGGTATGGTTTTTTTTCATTAAAATTCCGCCAGCGCACCGTGCTCTCCGGCATCAAATTCATTTCCACCGGGCAATTAGCCAGGTTCCGCAGCCCAAGCCCCACCACTTCCGCCAGCGAATGCGCCACCCGCTGCAATGCTTCCAGGTTTACCGACGGGTCAATCTGCAAGTTGCGGAACGGATTAAAATATTCGACCGGCACATTAAGCTTCTCCGCAAAAAATTGCGCCGTGTACGGCATCAGGCTCGCCCCACCAGCCAAATAAAGCCGTTGCGGCGCCGACCCGCCCTGCTGGCCGCGATAAAACTGCAGCGTCTGGTTTACCTGGATATGCAGGCGCGTCATGAATTGCCGCGCAATTTTTGAAATGGCCGCCTGGTTCGGATTCTCAGGCTCCTCGTACGCGCCGCCCAGGCTCACAAAACCTTCTTTGATTTTAATTTGCTCGGCGATATCGAACTTCAATTTCGCTTCGTTGGCAAAATCCTGGGTAATGGCGTTTGCGCCCAACGGAATGCTGCGGGAAAAAACTTTGCCCTTCTCAAAAAACAGGACGTTGCTCGTCTTGGCGCCGATGTCCAAAAGCATCGTACAGTCTTCCAGTTCTCCGTAATTATATTTGAAAGCGTTGCATAGCGCCGCAGGCGATACGTCGCACAGTTGCAATTTCAACTTCACCGTGTCGGCCACCCGGAACAAGCCTTCTACGATGTCTGACTTGATGGCCACCAGCAGCACTTCCAATTCATTGCCGGCGCTCGTGCCCATGATCTGGTAATCCCAGACCACTTCCGCCAGCGGGAAAGGAACGTTTTGCTGCGCTTCGTACTGGATGATTTGCGTCACCTTGTTTGCATCCACCGGCGGCAGCTTTACAAATTTGGAAAAAACCTGGAATCCCGGGGCGCAAACATTGATGTTCTTCGACTTCACCCCCATCTCAGTGAGCGCTTCCTTTAATACCTTGAGAATAGTCGCCTCGCGTGCGGTGTCTGAGGCCCCATCAGCTCCCAGCGGTCTGATGTCAAAAGATTTCAGACTCAATCCACCGGCTTCGGTGATATCGAATTCGGCGAGCTTTAGGCTCCCGGCGCCAAAATCAATGGCCAGAAAGGATTTTGAATTCAACATGGCTGTTCGCGTCCTGCCAAAAACCAAAACTTATCCCGTTCTAATTGCGGCAGTCCTGCTGTCTACCGTAAACTTATTCACAGGTCAAATAAATTGTTAAAAAATGAAAAAATTATTCTCACAGCGCCGGTTACGATGAAGAGCCTGCCTGCTATCAGTGTTCTTACTGCTGCTGCGACGGGCTCTTTTCCAATGAAGAAAGGTTATGGTCAAACCCATCGCTTATTTCGAGATCGTCCCGCTCTGCCGTGCAAAATTAAACAATCCGCCGGCGTCGACCACCGGCCGCACATCCCCGAGGGGCTTAAACTGGAATACATCGCCCGTGCTTTTCACCGTCACTGTTTGGGCATCCAGGTCCACTTTCACGACATCCCCGGTTTTCAAGACGTCACAAAGTCTTTTGGTCAGTTCGCACGGGTACAATTCCCCGGTCGCAACGGAATTGCGGAAGAAGATTCGCGCGAAGCTTTCGGCTAAAACCACCCGGCAACCCGCTGAACCCAAAGCAATGGGCGCATGCTCCCGCGAACTGCCGCACCCGAAATTTTTTCCGGCCACCACAATGGGATATTCAGTATCGAGTTGGCCCTCTTTCACAAAACGGTTTGGATACAGCGATTCCGGCAAACCCGCCATGGCATGGCCGCCGAGCTTTTCGTATTCATCGGGGATCGTCGGCACCAGCGCCAAAAATTGCGCGGGGATTATCTGGTCAGTATCTATATTGTCCTGCACCACGTATACCGGCCCTTCAAAAACGGATTTCGTCATAAAGTTTATACTGCCTGCACCACCAAAATTTTTCAATTCTAATTCTCTGTCGTCATTTCAGGATGAACGAATAATATCGCCAATTGTCTCCCCTATGGGCATTTTGTCCAAACTTTATGGATTGTAAAAAATACGCGGCCGGTTTTGCGGCAGTCATTTTCTCCTTCAGCCTCGCGGCGCATGGCCAAACGGCCACCAACATGATTGGTTTTACCGGCCCGGAAATTTTTCCCATTGATGAAGAAATCGGCCAGCTTCACGCCGCGGATCTGGACGGAGACGGACTCAAAGATTTAATCGTTGCTGACAACCTCCGCTCGAAAATCGTTCTCCTCTACAATCAAACCGGCAAAACCAATCATACGGAAGTCTCCGACACCGGCTATTCAGCCGGCATTAATGAATTGCCGCCCGACGCGCGCTTTCGGCGGGATTCAATTCCCACCGATGAACGGGTTTCTTCGCTGGTCGTTGCCGACCTGAATGGTGATGGCCGCCCCGACGTTGCTTTCTACGGCGACAGCAAAGAGCTGGAAGTTATCTACAACCAGGGCACCAACGGTTGGAGCGATCCCAAACGCTGGCACATTGATGACGGCAGCATGGATGCCAACGCCTTGACTGAAGGCGATTTGAACGGCACCGGCAGGCACGGGTTATTTTTACTGGGAGATAATGGCTATCTCTATTCCCTGGAGCAAAAACCTGATCATACTTTGGCCGAGCCCAAAAAAATCCCTTATTCCGGCACGCCTAAAGCCATCCAAATTGCTGATTTCACCGGCGACGGTAAAAAAGATTTGCTCCTCGTGGATTGGGACAGTCCCACTCCTTTCCGTTTCCGCCTCCAAAAAGATGACGGCCAGCTTGGGCCGGAAATCTATTTCAAGTCCCAGGCCATCCGCTCCTATTGCGCCGATACATTGGAGGGAGGCAATAAAAATTACGTCGTGACCATCGCCGAAAATTCTGGACGCGCTGAAGTCTCCGAGTTTCAAAACAAGCCGGGAGAAGTTTTATCGGGCAATTTTCGACAGGGACAATTCCAGGTATTGCCACTCGATAAAACCCAGTCCGCACAACGCGGCATGGTTTGGACCGATCTCAATGAAGATGGCCGCGAGGATTTGCTTGTCGCGGAACCGGAAAACGGACAACTTGCCGTATACTTCCAGCAACCCAACGGCTCCCTCGCTACGCCCGAAACGTTCCCGACGCTCGCCGGCGTCGGCCAAATCACCGCCGCAGATTGGAACGGCATCGGTCATCCTTCTATCTTTCTTTTGAGCCAAACTGAAAACGCCGTCGGTGTAACGCAATTTGATAAGAATGGACGGCTGCCCTTTCCCACGCTCATCCCCCTGGATGGCAAGCCTATCGCCATGACTATTGGACCTCTGAAACCAAAAGCCAAACCGACGTTGTGTGTCATTGTGGACAAAGACGGCCAGCGCTCTCTCTTCACGGAAACTGCGGACGGTAAAACTCACACGCAAAAGCTTTCCGAAGATTTCAAATCCAATCCTACCACCATGGCCTTGCTGGACGTCAACCAGGATGGCCGGGCGGACGTGGTCATTCTTATTCCGTATGAAAAAATTAAAGTGCTTCTCCAAAAGCACGACGGCACCAGTTTTGACGAGGAAGACGTTGACGCCCCGGGTGGCGCGATTGAGCAACCCTGGCTTACCGCCGCGGACCTTGATGGCAGTGGCCGGCGCGAATTGCTCCTGCCGCAAAAGAATTTCATTCGCGCGGTCGTGCTCGAACAGGAAAAGAAAGAATCCGGCACCAACCAGGCCACCTGGGCTTTCCACGTAAAAGACCAAATCAACGGCGCGTCCAGCGATTCACAAATTGCCGGCGCCGTCGCAGTCAAAAATGGGAACAATGCGACTCCTTCCATCTTCCTCCTGGACACTGAGCATCAACAATTGACCATGTGCGAGCGCGACACCAATGGTGTCTGGCAGGTGGTTAAAAACATCGCCCTGCCCGTTTCAGATTTTAACAAAATCCAATCCGTTTCCCTCGGCGGCAGCGACACCCAAAGCATCACGTTTTTCGGCCTGAACAGCGTCGCCTGGATGCCGCTCACGGGCAGCAACTGGGATTTTGTTGCGCTGGACGGTTACGAGACTCCCATCAAGGATGGTTACTTGAACGATGTCACCGCCGGCGACCTGGAAAACAACGGGCATAAGGAACTCGTGTTCATGGAGACGGCCAAGAACTATTTAGATCTGGTTGCTTTCAATGCGCACCATAAACTTGTGCCCATGGAACGCTGGCAGGTTTTCGAACAACATACTTTCCGGAACAACTCAGATACCATCCCTGAACCGCGTGAAACCCTGGTGGCCGATGTCACGGGTGACGGGAAGAATGATTTAATCGTGGTAGTGCACGACCGGATACTCGTCTATCCCCGGCAATAACTCACGCGGCCAGCCGCGTTTTCAGGTCCGCAAAAACAATGATGCCGGCTCCCGTTTGGAGGAGCGACTGGACTTCCGCCTCGATTTGTTCGCCGATGTGCGATTGGCTGTTGTTCACGACCACCATCGTGCCGTCCGGCATATAACCAATCCCCTGCCCTTTGTCTTTGCCTTCACGGACAATTTTCAGCCGCAAAATTTCTCCGGGCAGCAGAATGACTTTGAGGCATTTGGCTACTTCGTGCAGGTTCATGTAACTCACCTTCTGCAGTTCGGCGACTTTGGCCAGGTTATAATCGTTCGTATAAAGTTTGGCGTTCAGGTTGCGCGCCAGACGAATCAACTTTGAGTCCACTCCCTTTTCTTCCGGGAAATCGCCTTCGTGAATACGCACCTCCGCTTGCGTGTTGCGCTGGATGCGATTGAGCATTTCCAATCCGCGGCGTCCGCGCGCCCGTTTGATGGCGTCCGTGGAATCGGCGATCTGCTGGATTTCTTTCAGCACAAACCGTGGCACGACAATCAAGCCCTCGAGAAAATGCGCTTCAATCAAATCCGCGATCCGCCCGTCAATGATTACGCTCGTGTCCAGCAGGATTAAATTGTCCTGCTGGTTTTGCGGACGAAAACGGACGTACGGAATGATCAAAGAAAAATCTTCTTTGTTGCTTCGCATCGCCAGGATGATGCCGATGTATCCGAAGCCCAGGAATAGCCCGAGCCGAATCAGCCAGCGCTGCTTGTCATCGGCATTGTCGAACAGGCCGGATTTATCTATCAGCAGGGCCACGCAGATACCCAACAGTAGGCCGAACGTCACGGCGGAAAATGCGCGGAGCGAAAAGCTCTTGAGCATTTCGTCAATCGCAATGAGGATCCAGCCAAAACAGAAACCAACAAACGCGCCAATCCCTCCTCCGTGCGACATGCCGACAAACTCCGGGCGCACCTGGCTGATAGCGTAGCCCGCGGCGCTGCAAAGGCCTAAAAACAGGAGTCGGACTGCCCAGAGTGGAGTCATGGTTTTTGAGAGTCGCGCGGGCTCGAATATTTGGACGGCGAGGCATTGGTACGCGCGGGCTCACCCTGGTGATGCCACAGAAAACCCCAGAGACCGAGCTGGTTCAAATTGCTCGTGGCAATCGCCAGGTTGTTTACCGTCGCCTGCACGTTCGTCGCCAGATCCTGGTTCTCCAAAATCGTTCCCGCCAAACCTTTACCCGCTTTCATGTCATCCGAAATTTGCCGGAGCGTCTCGGTCGTGGCCTGGATGTTGGACATGGATTCCGAAAGAGTCATGCCGTTGGTCGCGAGAATGCCGTTGGCGTTGTCCGCGAGCTGGGTTAAATCCTGCGAAAAATAAACGACGTTACTGATCGCAAAATTGACCTGGCTGCGATTGGTCGCCACCAGTGAATCAATATCAGCCACGGCGATGACCGCCTGGTCCGAGGCCGCGCGGAGGTTGGCAATGGTGACGGCCAGGTTCGTCATGGTCTGCTGGTTCAAAACCGTCTTTTGCAACTGCGTCACAGAGTCCTCGATTTTTTGCACCGTCTGGTCCACCCGCTGGATGAAGCCCGTGGCCGAACGCGCCACCTGCTGCAAATCAAACGGCGGTTCGCATTCCACATCGGCGCCGTCCGCCAAAGCGGCCGCTTTGTTGTCCGTGGGCAGAATCGCAACAAAATTATCACCCAAAAAGCCGGCCTGCTCGATGACGAAATGGGCATCGCCATAAATCGTGACGCCATTATAAATCTTCAGGATGATCGTCACGCTTTTGCCGTCCGGCTGCAATTGGATGTCAGAAACGTCGCCCACAATGACTCCTGCCAGCAAGACTGATGCCCGTTGCTTGAGCCCGCCGATGTTGGTCGCATGCAGGCGCAGACTATAGGTGCCGTGAAAGACGCTTGTCCCCTTGCTGAAAAGAATCAGCAAAACCGCCAGCAGAAACAGCCCGATAAAAACGAACAGTCCCACTTTGACGTCCAATCGTTTGTTATCCATCGGGCAAGACTAGCAGGACGATTCAAAAACGGAAACCGAAAATCGGAATGGCCGTTCAAGGCGGGGCGCGAACTCCTTACAACGCCCTCCCCCTTCCATAGGCTTCCAAAGCCAGTTCATTGTTGATTGTTAATGGTTGATAGTAGGGCTGCACGACACGCGTATCCTGCGTCACGGCCGCCTGAAACGGTGAGGCGAGACTCTGTCGAGCCCTGATCCAGGTAGGGACATCGCGCTGCGATGTCCGTTTCTGAAGATGGACGCCGCAGCGTGGCGTCCTACCATCCTCAATTTTTGGTTTGTATCGGTTTGGTTTTGGTTTGTTTTTTGGCCGGAAGGGTTGATTTAGGTTGATTCGCAGACGAGCAGATACGCTCGCGGACTCGCCCGCTTCGCGGATATGGATGGGCTTACGCCCATACCTTACCCCGGGTTAAAACCCGGGGCTACAAATATGCCGCCCCTCACGGGGGCTTTCAATTAGGCCTGCTGCGCAAGCTACAAACGTTATGTCAAAGAACGCAACAGCCATTTTACCACAGGGGTACATCTCGCATTACGAAAACTTGACTCCTAGTTGTTCACGGCGCTAACAGCAATTGGGAAAAGAATTTGCATTTTTCCCAAAAACCCATAAAGGTTTTAATGTGGATTGGCACCGAACATTAAAACCGTTTCTTCGCTTCATAGCAGGAGGAATGGTTTTGGTTTGGCTCTCAGCCGTGTCTGCATGCTCGATTCACTGCCTGGAGGATAACTGCCATTGCGATTCAATCAAAATGGGGCCGATGTCAGCTTCCAGTGGCCAGTCTCATGCCCCTGACAACGATGACCATTCATTTTGTCTTTCGCTCCATCATCTGACCCCGGCTCCTTCGGTTGGATTTTGGATAACGCCGGATTTTAAGCTGGCGCTCAGGTTGAACTTCCATTCCACAGCACTGGCACTTTCTTTTGAATCGCTGAAAAACCCAATTCTCCGCCAGCCGCCTGACCGTGAATTTGTGTTCACGCCTGAAGTGTCGCTCGGTGCCGCCCTGCGCAGCCACGCCCCGCCTGCATTCGCCTAAAATGGGCCGTTAGCGCGGGCGCGCTTTTGGTTCATCCTTCCCGATTGTTCCGTGCCGCTGTTCGTCACGGATATTCATTTCTCATTAACGAAACAAAATTACGTATGAACCTAAAAATAAAAATTTGCCTCTGTGCCCTCCCGCTGGCCCTGGCCGGATGCGCAGGGACGGATCCAAAGGATTCGCTCAATGACGTCAACCGCGCGGTGACGGAACGATCCGGATGGCCAATCAACGGAACAAATAACAATGTTGTAAACATCCTGTTGCAAACGAACCTCACCGCACAATCCGCCGTCACCATTGCGCTGATGAACAACGGCTCAATGCAGGCGAAATATGAAGAGATAGGAATTTCGCAGGCAGAATTGGCGCAGGCGTCCCGGTTGCACAACCTCGACTTCTTTGGGAGCTGGCGGTTTCCCAACCGTCCTCCGTCGGCGGTGGATGCAGAATATTCCGTGACGGCAGATTTTCTGGATTTGCTGACGCTGCCCGCGCGAAAAAAAATCGCCAAACGCAACCTGGAGGAAAGCAAACTCGAAGTCGCCGATGCCGTCCTTAAACTAGCCGCGGAAACCCAGGAACAGTTCTACAATTTGCAGGCGGAAATGGAGCTGGCGAAGAAGCTGGAAACGATCGTTGCGGCGAACGAGCTGGCGGCTGATTTTGCCCGGCGGCAATATGATGCAGGAAACATCAATGATCTGGAATTGCACACCCGGGAGGCATCGGCCATGGAATCACGACTGGGTTTAATGGAGGCAAACGCGCGCGTAAAAATGGAACGCGAAAAGTTAAACCGTTTGCTTGGATTGTCCGGCGCCCAAATCAACTGGCAAATTGCGAACGAACTGCCGCCATTGCCTGAGAAAGAGCTATTGCCGGCCGACCTGGAATCAACCGCCGTAAACCAGCGTTTGGATTTGGCGGCTTCACGTGCCCGGGCTGAATCCATGGCCGCAGCGCTGCGGTTGAAACAACACACAAGATTTATTCCGGGGGCCGTCATCGGCGTGGACACCGAGCGCACTCCCGACGGCCAGCGTGTAACCGGACCGACACTTGATTTGGAACTGCCGATATTCGACCAGGGCCAGCCGGCCATTGCCAAACTGGCCGCGGAATATGAGCAGGCAAAGGATAATTACACCGCCCTGGAAACCAATGTGCGTTCCGAGGTCCGGGAAGCGGGAAATGCCCTCCTGGCCGCGCGTGAAGCCGTTAACTTTTCACAACAGACTTTGCTACCCATGCAAAAACAGATCCTGGGCGAGACATTGATGCAATACAACGCGATGCAAAAAAACAGCTTCGATCTGCTCGTGTCCAAAGAGCACGAGCAGGAGGCCGAGCAGACTGCCGTAACGGCCCTGCGGGATTACTGGATCGCGCGGGTCGAACTTGAGCGGGTAGTGGGGGGAAATTTAGCCAGTGAAAACAATCAGCCTGAAAGGAATATGCCATGATAAACCGACGCCAATTTTTTAAAGGTGCCATGACCGCCGCCGGCGGAGCCCTTATGGCCCGCCTGGTTCCCAATGCCACCGCCGGGGATGCCGCCGGCACAAGCAACGGCAGCACTGAAATATTTTCGCCGCCCGGCGGCGCGGATTATAAACCCGTCATCACGCCCAATGGAGCGACTTTGCCCTGGAAAATGGCCGGCGGAGTAAAAGTCTTTCACCTGATTGCTGGACCCGTCACCCATGAATTTGCGCCGGGGCTGATCGCCGAATGCTGGGGATACAACGGGCGCGTCCATGGACCAACGATCGAAGCCGTCGAAGGTGATACCGTACGGATTTACGTCACAAACAAATTGGATGCGCCGACCACGATCCATTGGCATTCCGTTCTTTTGCCAAATGGAATGGATGGTGTTGGCGGGCTTACCCAAAGGGCTATCCAACCGGGTGAAACGTTCAAATACGAATTCACGCTCAAACAGCACGGCACCTTCATGTATCACTCGCATCATGATGAGATGACGCAGATGGCCCTGGGAATGGTCGGTCTGTTTATCATCCATCCCCGCCAGGTGAAAACCCCGGTGGACCATGATTTTGCCATTATGTTGAGCGAATGGAAAATTGACGTGGGCGCGCGTCGTCCGGACCCAAATGAGATGACAGACTTCAATGTGTTCACCATGAATGCCCGCGTTTTTCCCGGCACCACGCCATTGGTCGTTAAGAAAAACAGCCTCGTGCGGATTCGTCTTGGAAACCTCGGCGCGATGGACCATCACCCGATGCATTTGCACGGGTATCGCTTCCAGGTTACAGAAACGGACGGAGGAGAGATCCCCGAATCCGCCCGCCGTCCGGAAACTACCGTCCTCGTGGCCGTCGGCCAGACTCGAACCATAGAATTTATTGCCGATGCCCCGGGCGACTGGGCTTTTCATTGCCACATGACCCATCACGTGATGACGCAGATGGGCCATCAATTTGGAAATGTGATAGGGATGAAGACCGAAGGCCTGGGCAAGCAGATGAACCAACTTGTGCCCGGCTACATGGCCATGGGGCAAAACGGCATGGGTGACATGGGCGAGATGGGAATGCCGGTTCCAAAGAACTCGCTGCCTATGGTTGGCGGCCAGGGACAATTTGATTATATAACCATGGGCGGGATGTTCACTATCCTGAAAGTGCGCGATGAAATTCCAGCCGATGGTTCAGACCCCGGTTGGTATCAAAACCCACCCGGCACCGTTGCTGATATTGCGCCGGACGCTGATTTAAAACGCGATGGCACCGAAATATAAATAATCACACAAAAGAACGAATAATATGAAAACGATAAAACTATTAATGATAATGGCATGGCTTGCAGTATTGCCTGCCGGGACGATAAGCGTCCACGCCGCTGACACGAATAATCCGGCAAGCTCGCCAAATTTAATCATAAAACCATACCCATTGGATTATTGCCTGGTTTCCGGAGATAAAATCGGCGGCGATATGGGCAAACCGGTTTCCACCAATTATATGGGGCAGGAAATTAAATTCTGCTGCAAGAATTGCGTGAAGGACTTCCAGAAAAACCCGGCCAAATATATGAAAGAACTTCAGGACGCGGAAAAAGAGGCGCAAAAGAAATAGCAAATCGCGTGAACAACGAGGAGTCAAGTTTCGGTTGCCAAAGTTGAGGGTCGATGGTTGATAGTGGATGGTATGCCGTATCAAACGCGGCGAGTTCTGTTCTTTGACATTGCATTTTTATTGGTAGGGACGCCGCGCTGCGGCGTCCATCTTCAGAAACGGACATCACAGCGCGATGTCCCTGCCTGGATCAGGGCTCAACAGAGGGCATGTGGTCAGCGGATGGGTGACAGTTTTTGGTCAGCGGATGGGTAACACTTTCCCGGCAATATGCCTTGGAAAACGACGTGTCCGAAGGAACAGCGATGGAGATTTATCCAGGAGTATCTCCGTCATAAAAC
>DATJXK010000084.1:0-21851 GCA_035500235.1 Pseudomonadales bacterium
CGAAGACGGCATCCGGCCGCTGGTCGCCCATGAACCAGGTGATCAGGTCCACGCCGTAACAGCCGAAATCGGTCAGCGCGCCGCCGCCGTTTAAAGCCGGGTCCGTCAGCCAATCTAAAAAAACGTCGGAACAGCCGGCGTCTTTAGGCCCCTGGTTGCCTGCCATCACAATGATCTTCCGCAACTCTCCAATGGCATGTTGTTTTTGCGCGATCGTATAAGCCGTCCCAATGCTCGGGTACCACGAGGTCTCATAATTCACCACGATTTGGATGCCGTTGCTCCTCGCCGCGGACGCCATGGCCAATGCGTCGTCCATGTTCACCGCCAAAGGTTTTTCCAGCATGACATCGATTTTATGGGACGCGCATGCCTCGACCGTGGCGCGATGATTCAGCGTCGTCGTAAAAACGGCTGCCGCCTGGACATTGGTTTTGGCCAGCAAACTTTCGAGGTCGGGATAAAAAACGTTGGTGCCCAGGTTGAGCAACTGCATGTACGATTTCACCAGCGCCTGGTTTTGCTCGACAATGCCCACGATTTGGACGTCGTTACGCACGCGCACCCGGGAAATAAAATCACCCGCCGCATCGTGCTCCAAGCCGATAATGGCCAGATGAACCGGGAATTTGGTTTCCGCCGCCGGGGCTGCGGCAACCATAAAGCAGATATGCCAGGCCAGAAAAACTCCGATGAATATTCTGATTATTTGCACTGTTTTCGTTATGGTTGAACCAGGCACAAGAGTCATGGCTGATGCCCCGTATTTTGCGCTTTTTTCTGTGTTCCTTCAAATGGTTATTTGGGCCAGGGTAGGGCGGTCAGTCCCTTGACCGCCGCTAAAAAAATTGAAATTCCGCCGCAGGCGCTAATTAAGGTAGGGCGTGATCTCCGAGCGCGCCGCAAAGAAAAAGGTTGAAGCTCCGTCCCGCGAATGCGGGACGCTACATGGAATCGTGAACCACACTATCCGCAAATCAGATTCGTGCTGCTGCACGACTTCGCAAACAACGGCTTTTTTTCTTGCGCCGTGACAATGTTTGACGCACAAGGGTTGTATCACCCCACAGGTTCGGGGCCATTTCTCGAAACCAAAACGACGCGTGACCAGCGAAGAATTTAACATAGAGTGCATAAAAAAATTAAAACGGTTGGATTTTGCCAACCGTATAGCCGTAATTGGTTCGGGGCCATCTTCCCCATTTATAAGTTCGATACAAAAGTTGGCAAAGCGTATGGAAGAACTATGCAGCATTACAAAGGAAGAAACCGAATATTATTGGGTATTTTTTGAAAAGGCATATCTTGCCAGCCAGGAAAATTACTATAATTGCATCAAAGAAGCGTTTGGGAAGACGCCCCTTTGGGACGCCCGTGCATATGATCATCTAGCCGAAATCCCATTCAAAAGTTTTGTTACATTCAACTATGATGATCAATTGCCAACCGCATTCTGGCAGAAACACAAATCTGATTTTAGCGACTGTTTTTCCACATTTCCCGTTCAGGGTTCGGCAACGTTTTTCCAACCATCTGATCTCGTAGGGCACAAGCAGCGATTGATCGCAATACATGGATGCCGAAATGATGATGACCCGGAATGGTACAAACGTCTGATTTTGAAAGTATCTGATTATAATGCCTATTACGGGGATGGTCTCCGCAACGATGGAACCTATGAATTTCCCGCGCTTTTTGATTGGTGGAAAAATTTGCTTACAAGTCAGCCCTGCGTATTTATCGGAACGACTCTTCAAGAACCGGGACTTTCTAGGGTAATTGATGCATTATTAAAAGACGGAAACTTGGCCTTAAAGAACCAGCGGCACATCCATCTGAAGCATACCAGCCGATTTAGTGCCGAACCATTTTATGAACCGTCAGGGCAAACATTTGGCGAATTTGAACAGGTTCTTTACGACAATTTGGACGACCAATTTAACGGATTGTTAGAAGTTTTATCAGCATTTTCTAACATTCCGACAAGCCGACCGGTTGCAATAAACCCAAAACGTATACCGATTACGGTATCCGATAATTTCAAATTTTGACCATGAGCACGTTGAATGAAGAACTTTCCACGGTAAAGTCGGCGGCACAACAGATGCCGCCAACCGAAAATATTGCCAACATCCTAGCGGTTATTGCAAAGGGCGAGCCCTATGCAAATCTATTTTTTGATTCGCTAAACGATCCTTCGTGGCTGCCGATTTTGAACAATTGTGGTTATTTTTCCAATCTGCCGACTACTAAAACAATGTCCGATGGAACGCAAATTCAGCCTTTTCATCTTCCGCTTTTTGGTTTGGCGAAACTTGCTCCACAGGCCCCACACGCAGTGGCGTCTATACTTCAAAAATTGGAACTGCCTGAAAATCCAACGATTGGCGATCAAGTGTTAAGATGCATAGCCGCTATTCGAGAACCCACCTGTATTCCCGTTCTCCATTCGATCTTAATTCGTGTTATCCAAAAACCCACCATGTCTTCTTGGATTTGGATTCAAGAATTACTCAAATATTGGATGGAGATCAAAGCTCATGAGGATGTTTTCGTGATTCTGAATGCTTATTTTTCAGCGTCCGTGAAAGCAGGGACGGGCTACTCACGTGGGAGCGATGAATGGATGCTTCAGCAGGTTGACGATGGGGCTTTGCAAGCACTGACATCAGTCTACCCTAATCAAGTGGCCGCGATTGTTTTTAATGCGTTGATGCTTTATGCGGAACATTGGAAAACCAATAAAAAAGAGGATGCCGGAATCGGGGAGCTTGTGGAGAACTCGTTTACCGGCGAAGGCTACGTCACAAGTTTCACAGTCGATGATTTCACGGTGAAAGGTGTTTATAAGTCGTTCGAAGCCATACTTGCTCATCGTCTATATTTGGCATCATCGTCAATTTACAAGGAAGGTGATAAACACAAAATAGAAATGCTTGACGCGCTTTTGCGGTCACATTCATGGATTTTATTTAGGCGGATCAGATGGCGATTATATTCAGAATATCCGGATATGGGCCTCATACAGGCAAGGAAGGATGTTCTTGAGCGAATTCCGTATTTATCTCTCATTACTTGTGAGCATACGCGTGAGTTCGCCGAATTGCTCCATATCTACAGCGAAAAATTTAAATATGAGTTTTTGCCAGAGATAGACGTGCAACATTTTGTGCAATCGGTTTTACGTGGTCCGCTTGACAGATTTAGCCATCCAGTTCCAGATTCCTATAAAGAATTGTTTTATTCGAAACAACTATGGCCAATCGCTATTCTTTTCCACGGCAAGAATTCACAAGAGTTCAATGCTATTCTTGGAAAACGAAAAATCAGTTTTAAATCGTATTCCCCTCAGCGGGTCGATCATGCAGACGCCCGCTTTATTGAGCAAATCGCCCCAGTTAAAAGTGAAAATCTTGAAGCTCTTTCAAATGACGATCTTTGGAAGCTCCTAAATACCTGGGAATCGGGGGGGCGGCGGCTGCATCCCGATCAATGGTGGGTTCAAGAAGATTACGGCGCACTTGCGAAACAATTTGCACTATTTGTCCAAAAGAACGTGGAACGATTTCCCGCCGCGACGAAATGGTGGGAAAACATCGAACGGCCTGAACCATTAAGCGAAACCTTGAATCTTGGCACGGAGCAACTCAAAGCATTGTCTCGCGAAAAAGAATCCAAGGGCAAGATTTCAGAACAAAAGTGGCTAAATTGGCTTGGTCTGTCTGGATGGATAATAGAACAATCGAATGTCGCAAAGGATCGAATTATGTCAGGGCCAGAAGAGACGCAAGATCGATCTCCCAGAATACAAATTGATTGGTATTGGCCAAAAGTTGTTACTGCGAATTTTTTAATTGCCGCAGCAGAAACCCAAGTCGAGACATTGGAAAGCTATATTGGAGAGATGAGTAGTTTTTTGAAAATTCTCGTTGAGAATGACGATTACAGGCTCAAAGGCGATAGCAATGAACCTTTGGAAGAGGGGTTAACAACGGCAATTAATTCTGTTAGGGGGAGAGCTTTGGAGGGAATTCTTAAACTGGCTTTGCATGAGAAAAATGGCAGCCGCCAAATTCCACCTTGGATTTTTCCGTTTATTTGTTCAAGACTTAATCTTTCAACGGAATCACCAGCTATTTTCGCCCTGATAGGCGCAAATTTACGCCTATTCATTTATCTTTTTGGAGCATCATTGAAGCAATTACCTGAGTTATTGTTCCCTGAAAATCGGCCCACTCACAAAAATGCAGCCCTCGTAGCTCATTTTTTATTCGACCATCCTATGACGGAAATCCTTGAGGTTTTGCCAAGCTTCTTGAACCGAGCTATTTCTGCATTTAAAGAGATCGTAAACACACGTGGAATTCCGGTCGAAAAGCGAAAACACCGTGATTTCATGCTGCAACTCGGAGTACATATAGGCTTTTACACATGGAACGGCACTTTAGCGATAAGAGATGCCGAGAAGGCATTAGCCGAATATTTTACCATGGCAGATCGAGAGACGCGCGGATCATTAATCCGTCAAATTGCATGGATTTTCGAAAAGGCTGAAAAAGATGCAGATAAAGAAGAGAGTAAAGCCATTTTCAACCGTGTTATGCACATATGGGATTGGCGTTATGACGAGATAGTCAAGATGAGCCGAGAGGCCATTGGATTTAATGAGTTTAAGCCAGAACTGGCAGGATTTTTGAACTGGATTGTCTGTGAGTGTTTTCCATTCGATTGGCGTATTGACCGTTGGATGAAGGTGGTGAGCCATTTAAAGGAAATGCCCGAGGTTTTTCACATATTGGAGCAGTTGCCAGCTTGGAGCGAATCAATGCCTGAGCGTTTAGAACCATCTTTGCAAATTCTGGAATCGATTCTATTAAAGCCTAATGATCGAATTCGCTGGCAAATACAGGGCAACAAATTAAAGCCTTTATTAATTCGTGGGTTGCAAAGCCCGGACCAAAATGTTCAAGCGCGTACAAATCGATGTCAGGAACTGTTGCTCAAAATGGGATTCTTTGAATTGATAGACCTACAGAAAATTGCATCCTGAGACGTGAAAATGATAAAGGAGTCATTCGCGACAATGCTCGCTGCCGCCTTTGACTTCCGCAGAAAATGAAGGGGCGAAGGGGTGGTTCCTTGAAGGAGTCGGTTCCTGGCATTATAGCATTTCCCAACGGCAATGATTCAATGCGTGAACAACTAGGAGTCAAGTTTCCCTCACATCATCGTCAACGACATGGTAAAATGCCCGTTGCCACCGTTGTGGTGGCCATGTTCTTTGACATATTGCGGTTTTAGACCTGGGAGACGGCGTTTACCACGTTTCACGTCGGCATCAGCTTCGTTGCCTTTGTTCTCTTCGGTAAAAAACGCTTTGGGCCTTGGCGACCTGGTGGTTAAAACAGGCTTCAGAAGCCTTTAGTAACCTTCAGAAGCCTTTAGAAGGGTAAAATAAACAATCCTTTTTCCCTTCGTCAGTCCGCCTGTCCCACTTCGCGGGATTTGCTTCTATAAAAACCGTTCTGAGAGGCGACAAAAAGACAACCTTGGTCAACCTGTGTCAAGTCACGTCAAGCTATGTCAACTACCCCCCGGGGGGAGGGGTGGCGCACTCTGACACAGCGTCCTACCTTCTTATGCCCGAAGCGAAAACCCTTGTAATTCGGGGTTCCGGAAGGCTACGGAAGCCTACGGAAGGGGAGCGGGGCCCCATCAAGCCCCTTCTTTGAGCGCCAAGAATTCCTCCGTGAGCGGATCGAGGATTTGCGCGGCATCGGAATTGGCGCGGACGGCGGCGGCAAAGGTCCAGCCATCCGGCCGGGTGGCGCAACGGATTTTGCCATTGGTGTAGATCCACGTGTGCCAGCGGACAGTAGACGCATCCGCGCCTGGCACGGCCCCGGCAGTTTGGAGCAGCTTAAGAATTTGCGTCATGATGTCCGGCGGGAAATTGGCGTCGGCACTGCGGCAGGCGCCGGTGGTCTCATGCGTGGCCACGCCGCAGGCAATCATGCCCGGCACCAGCAGGCGCGCATCCAGCCATTGTTGTAAGAGTTCGTTCATTTTTTGGTGTTGAGAGAAGTGGAGACGCGCACGAAAACGAGTTTGCCGCCGCGCACCAGTGAAATGGCCCGGCCTTCGGACAACTCAGTTTCCAAGCGGTCAAAATCGCCCAGGGCAAATACCTGGCCCAATTGGCCGGCCCGCTGTTCCACGGATTGTAGCCAGCTGATGCGCGCCGGGACGTCGTCGGGCGTGGCATCGAAAAGCATGTCGCCGGTGCGCGTGCACACGAGCGTTTCCTCGAGACGTGAAGAGGTTTTGACCTCCGCCGCCGCTGCGGCCGGGCTGGCTTCCGCGCCATTGGCTTCTTTGCCATTCATTGCCATTTCGTCGCGCACGCGGGCGGCTTCCATGAGCAACATTTCCCATGAGCCGCTCAAGGTCTTTTCTTTGGGCATCTCAAATTGCGCGAGCTCAAACGAACCGCCCGGCAGCGAAAGCAACCGGTACAACGCTTTTTCGCCGGTCATATCGCCGCCTTCAGCATGCACGAGGTTGCCGTCTTCAATGTAAATGCGCCCGAGCACGTGCTGGTTATAAATTTCGAGGATGGACGAGTTGCGGGAAAGGCATTCCATTTGGATGACGTCGTTCAAACCGACCTTGCGCAGCACGCCCTGGAAACCTTCGCGCGGTTGCCATTGCAGCAGTTCGCCGAACATGGCGAAGATGGATTTGTAACCGTCGGGCGACGTGGCTTTCTCAATGAACAAATCCGCGCCATTGGCGAGCGCCGCGGCGCGTTTCTCCGGCGAAGCCAGGCCGGTGAGCACGGCGCGTTTTAGCTTGGGATGGCGCCGCTGCAAGATGCCCATGAACTGGATGCCGTCAATGACCGGCATGTTCACGTCCACGACCACGAGGTCAATTCGCTCAGCGTCCAAAGCTTCCAGCGCTTTATTGGCGGACGTCGCGGTAAAGATTTGCCATGAATGCTCGGACATCATCTCGTACAGGTCCCGCAGTGTGGCGAGAAAATCCGAGTCGTCGTCGACGAACAAAATGTTATGTTTGATGGCTTCGCTCATGGGTTCATTCCAGGGCAGTCAGGGCGGACAACGCGGCCTGCCGCACGCAATAATCCGCGTCACGCGAGGCGGTGGACAAAATGGCCGTGGCATTCTTTTCACGGAGCCGGCCCAGTGAAACCGCCGATGCGAGCCGCAGGTCGCGATCGCGATCGAAAAGCAAATCGGCGAACAACGTATAGACCGGTGAAGGACCTGATTTCATCATTAGCTTAACGCTGGCGGCTTCGTCCTGCAGGCTTTTGACATCCACGTTGAATTGCTGCAGGAGTTTGGAGGCTGACTGGCACACCCAGTAGTCGTTGTGCTTGAGGGCGGTCTTGATCTTTGGCAACGCGCGGTGGGCGGATTCCGTTTCGTCCCAGCGCCGGTTGATTTTATAGAGCGCCGATGACGCGGCGTTGCGCACGGTGTTTTCGGTGTCGAGCAGCGCAAGCACGAGCGGTTGAATGGCCCGCGGATCGCCGAGTTCACCGAGCGCGACAATGACACTCTCGCGCACATCGCGGTCGGGGTCCTGGATGATTTGGACCAGGCCTTCCACGGCGGAAGTTTCACCGAGTGCTCCCAAGGCTTTGGCGGATGCCTGGCGAACTTCCCACGAGGGGTCCTTGAGACATTTCACCAGGGAAGTAATCGCGCGCCGGCCGCCGCAGAGTGTGGCGGCATCTACCGCCGCGGCGCGAACGGAAGGCGCCTCGTCCCGCAGAAGCGGTTCAATTTGGGGAAACGTTTCCGGGTCCGCCATGTTTTCGAGCACGCCCAGGGCCGCCATACGGACTGCGGGAGTTTTCTTGCCCAACGCTTCCAGCATGGCTTGCCGGACGCGCTGGTCATTCGTCTGGCCGAGGGCTTTTACGGCGGCGAACTGTTTGTTCGGCGTCCCGTTGCGCACCGTTTCGAGAAGATGGCCCACGCCTTCCGGCCCCATGGCGACGAGTTCGTGCAGGTTGCCCATTGCCAGAATTTGCAACACGCGATCGGAGGGGGAGGCAGGCTGCCAGTTGAGGCGATTCAAACTGCGCACGGCAATGCCACGGACGACGAGGTCCACGTCGCGCAGCAATTGCACGAGGGGAGTGATAGCCTGGGCAGCGCCAAGGCGGCCGAGGGTTTCCGCCGCGGCGGCGCGCGTGAGCGGTTCGGTATCGCGCAAAACCTCGATGAGCGGGTCTACGGCCGAGAAGTCGTTGTAACGCAGAAGGGCCCTGGCAGCGGTGCAGCGGACTTCAGGAATCTTGTCCTTAAGGGCAAAAATGAGAGATTTGACGGCATCGGGATCGTATTCATGCGACAATTTCTCTACCACTGACAGCCTTGTTTTTGGGCTGCCAATCCGAAGTTGCTGAATTGTCCACCAACTCATGACGATTTTCCAAGCATAAATGACCGACCGTCTCTGTATCCAAATTCAAGTCCGCCGGCGACGGCGATATCGTTATCGCTGGCATAAGATTCAGGTAAAATGTTTGCGTTGGTGCAACAGCCGCAACGCGTTACCGATGACAATCAAATCCGATGCGCCCATGGCTGCGGCACAAAGAATAGGACTGACAAAGCCTAAAGAAGCAAGCGGCACGCCAAGACAGTTATAAAAAAAGGCCCAAAACAGGTTTTGTTTGATGGTTTTAAGGGTGGCCTGGGCGAGGCTAAGTGCCTCTGGCACAACTGAGATTTCGGACTTGAGCAGGATGATGTCCGCTGCCTCGCGGGCGATGTCGCTGGCCCGGCTGACGGCAATGCCAAGGTCGGCCTGCGTGAGACTCGGGGCATCGTTGATGCCATCACCGACGAAGGCCACCCGTTCGCCAGTGGATTGCAGGTTTTTGACGAATTCCGCCTTTTGCTCCGGCCGTACTTCAGCCCGGACATTCTGCTGAGTTATGCCGACCTGGCTGGCGATGCTAGTGGCGGTTCTTGAATTGTCGCCGGTAACCAGGAAAATTTTTAAGCCCTGGCGCTGGAGCTGTTTGATTACGTGGTCGGCGCCGGGTTTTACCACGTCAAGCACGGCGAGAAGCGCGAGCAGATTTTTTTCAACGGCCAGCCCGACGATAGTTGCGCCATGTGCCGACCATTCGACAATAAAGTGTTCGCCCTGGGATGAATCAATCCCATTTTCCTGCAGCCACGCGAGTGAACCGAGGCGGATTTTGCCGGCTGAGTTTTGAACCGTGGCTTCGATGCCGGCGCCACGAATTTCCCGCCAATTTTCCAATGGAATTTTTTCCGCTGAAAGTTTGGCGATAGCCTGGCTGGTGGGATGTGAAGAATCTCGCGCCAGGGCTGCCGCGAGGCTTTGGGAAGTATTTCTGGAACGTTGAATTTCGCAGACAGCTGCGACTTTCGGTTTGCCCATGGTCAATGTGCCGGTCTTGTCAAAAACGATGGCAGAAATTTTCCCGGCTTTTTCCAGCGCCGCGCCGTCGCGAATCAAAATCCCGCGCCGGGCGGCGGCGTTGGCGCCGGCCATGATCGCCACCGGCGTGGCCAGGCCCATGGCGCACGGGCAGGCGATAATCAGCACGGCAGCGGCGATAATAAATCCTGTGGCCGGACCCATGGGAACGTGGCTGTGCCAAAGGAAATGCGCGAGTGCTTCATGAACTCTATTGGCTGATTCCGGTGCAAAACCCCACCAAAGACCGGCGGCAATCGCGATAACCACTACGATAGGAACAAAAATACCGCTAACGCGGTCGCCGAGGCGCTGGATATCTGCGCGACTGGTTTGCGCGCGTTGCACGGCGGCAATGACGTGCGCCAATGCAGTTTCTTCGCCGGTTGCCGTCACACGCAGGACAAGGCGGCCGTTCAGGTTCACGGTGCCGGTGTAAAGCTCGCCACCGGATTTTTTTTCGACGGATGCGAATTCGCCGGTGAGGGCGGATTCATCCACGGCAGATTCGCCTTCAATCACGATGCCATCCACGGGAACACGGTCGCCGGGACGCAAAAGAATTTCATCGCCGATTTGCAATTCAGACACCGCAACTTCCTGGCCGGAAGCCTTTCGTGCCATTTGCGGAGCGAGATTGAGTAATGCTTTAAGCGCGCCACTGGCACGTTCGCTCACGCGGGCTTCGATCGAGTGACCGAGACTGATAAGCGTGATAATGGCTGCGGCTTCCATAAAATAGAGATGTCCGCCTGCATTGCTGAAAAGCGCCCATGTGCTGTAGCCGAACGCGGTCGTGGAACCCAGAGCGACAAGGGTGTCCATGTTTGAGCTGCCAGTCTTTAATTGTCGCCAGGCGCCGCGATAAAATGGCGCCCCGGCGTAAATTTGTACGGTACCCGCCAGTGCGAACGAAACCCAGCGAAACCAGGGCACTGGGTCTATTCGGAAAATCCATTCACCTGCCATCAGAAACGCTGTGACCGCGATTCCCAGCCAGAGGCCAAATTGCCAGTTTTTCTGTGGATGTGAATGACCGGAAGCGGAGGCTTCTTTGGCTTCGTAACCGGCGTTTTTTACGGCCAGCAATACCGCAGGAATATTTTTTGATTCATTCCAGCGCACGGCGGCATTTTTGTTTTCAAGCGAAACGGCGGCGCTGCGCACGTCTGGGACGGATTGGATGGCTTCGGTGACGTGCCGCGCGCAATTGCTGCAGGTCATGCCATCAATTTCAAATTCCGTCGTCACGTTAATAACTGTTCCATTTACATACTGGCACGAAAAACTCAGGACTCAATTTTTTCCATTGCTTTGCAGTTAAGGACAATGGATAGGTTACGATTTCTAATTCACGGCCAGTTTCCCCAACGGGCATTTGCCCATCCTTTTACTGGCACGACGTATGCTCAAAATGTTGTCGTAGCCTGTTGGTGGAAATGGCACAGGTATTTCCACCGGAACAGACAGGCACATTGTGGAACGAAGACAATTACTTAAACAGTAATGATATGAGACTCAATTCAACAACCGGCAAACGGTGGGGTTTCATGGACTGGTTAGCCAGCCTGCATGAACCCAAAACTGCAGCCGCAGAATACGACGAGGCGTCGCCATTCCTGGTTGAATTTTTTATGGTTGAAGGTGCCGGCTTCCAATGTATGGCGTACAGGGATTTTGATGGAAAGTGGCATCACGCTTTCAACAATAGAGAATTGCCCGGGCGCGTCCACGTTTTGGAATAAATTTCATTTCAGCCTTAAGAGCGGTTGCTGAATTTGAAATCGCCCTATTCATTTATCTTTCAGAAGGAAATATAACCCCGCGTAAACCTTTGGTTCAATCATCAGGCCTGCTTGCACTTTGGCGGCGAGCCATGTGTCAATTTCAGACAATGGGACTTCATGCACGGTAATTTTTTCATGTGCCACCCCGCCACCGGCACCAACGCGGCGCAGCCCTGAAGCGCGAAGCAGCGTGACCAGTTCAGAAGTCAGCCCGCTAGAAGCCGGGCCGGTCGTTAACGTTTCAATTTGTTCGGCATCATAACCCGTTTCTTCGCGGAGTTCCCGTCGTGCTGCTTCGGCGTGAGATTCATCTTTGAGGTCGATTTCGTCCCCGATAATTCCAGCCGGAAATTCAACGGTCCGGCTTTGGACGGGAATGCGATATTGTTCTACGAGAAGGATTTTTTGTTCTTCCGTCACGGCTGCAATCACAACTGCGCCGGTGGCATTGACCCGGTGGGCATATTCCCAATGACCTTCTTTGACCAAAGAGAGGTATTTGCCGGTATATAAGACATTTTTCATATTCAAAAAGCGAAGAGGAGGGAACAATCTTCTATTTAGGCTCAATGACGATAGTGCAGGTTTGGCCGGCGACAATTTTTACGCCATCCGGAACCTTATCAATCCCAATGCGAACGGGAATTCGCTGCGCGAGCCTGACCCATGTGAAGATAGGATCCACATTGGCCACGCTATCGCCGAGTCCAGCATTGGGATCGCCGATGACGCGGGCGTAACTTTCGACATGGCCTTCAATTTCCGGGCCAACGCCCATGAGCTTGACCCGTGCGCGATCGCCTTCATGAATCCGCGGCAGGCGGGTTTCTTCAAAATATCCCGCAATCCAAAACGAGTCGCTATCGACAATGCTCAGCTTGCGCTGTCCTTTGTTGGCATAATCTCCCACGCGCAGGTGGAGATTGACGATATAGCCGTTGGCGGGCGAGTAAATGGTCGTACGCGACAGGTTCAGTTTGGCGGTGTCACGGGCCGAGACAGCTTCTTTATATTGCGCCACGGCGATCTGGAAATCGTTGGTGTACGTTTGTACTTCTTCGGCAGAAATCGCCCGGGGCTGGACTTTGAGGCGGCGTTCGGCGTTGTCCTGGGCAATCTGCATAGCCGCAAGGCGGCTGTCCAGAGTGGCTTCCGCCAGATCCAGGTTCAGATGATAATCTTCAGGATCAATAACGAAAAGGGGATCGCCTTTGTGAACCACCTGGTTGTCCTGTACCAAAACTTTGACAATTTGCCCGTCAATTTGCGGCGCAACATCAACGACCTCGACGCGCACCCGCCCATCCCGCGTCCATGGGGAGTACAAATAGTGCCACCAGAGTGCCCAGGCCAAAAGCAGGGCAATGACTACTACGATGCCAGTGCGCCACAAATTGCGACGTTTGTTCTGATCAATCATGGGAAGCCTAAAAAATTAATCCGATGACGGATGTAATGGCCGTGAATATAGCAATCTCAAACAGCCACCGGTGCCATACCCATTTTTGGATTTCAATCCGGTCAAACCAGATCCGGATCGGGATAAAAATCAGCAGCGCCACGGCCAGGTATCCGGCGAAAGGGGCCAGGTAAACGCCGAAAAAATTGATTTCTTTAATCATATAATTTTAACCGGCCTTGTTTTAAAAAGTTTGGGTACAAGACAAAAAAAGCCCTGATTTCGCCAGCCACTCCGATAAGACGCAGCCATGCACGATGTTGCACGGTCTCTGCCGGAGGCGCAATACTCTTGAGCGAAGCAGTTGCCTTCCTCGCGGCGCTATGAGTCAATTCGGGCTGGGACATTATCATGCTGAAGGATTGTACCAATTCCTGGGCCAGCTCGCGGGCTTGGGCGTCCGATATGCCTTCGTTCAGCAAATGACGCAGGCGCAACAGGTCGTTTCCAAGGCTGAGAGCGCCTACACCGCCATCATAGGATTCATCCTCAGCGGCGCCGGGTGCCTTGTCCGGGTTGTAAAGGCGATTGATGCGATCGAACATCCGCGTCTGCCATGCCCAATAGGGCGTAATGAGTGCAGTGGCGGCGATGTTCTTCAATCCCTGGCGGGTACGGAAAATGACATACCAACGCGCCAACCGCCGGTTGTCGGGGAAGAACAGCAGGTAAGTCAACACGCCGCATCCGGTTCCGAGAATAGTTGCCACTGCATTATTGAAAAACGATACAGCGTCATAATCCATCGGATTAAGCGGCCGTTCCACCACCATGAAGAGAACGCAATATGCAAATCCAATGCCGGTATATTTTGGATTCAACAAAAACAGTGCGCCGGGAATGAGAAACACGGCCTGAACTAAAGCAAACTGGGTGTAGTCAGCAACATAGGGAAGGACATGATAGGTACAAATATAAGCGCTAATGGACGCGAAGACCGCTCCTTTAAAGAAATTAAAGCTTTGTACTTCAGGCCTGGGAACGTAAGAAAAAAAGCTGGCAGTCACTGCAAGCTGGATCAGCATCAGCGATCCCGAAGACCACGCGCTGGCAATCCAAAATGCCCCGGCCGCAAGGACCGCAATCACGGCGCGGGAAGCATGGATGAACGCCGACAGCCGGTCGCGATGGAAATTCAGGCTCAGGTTCGGGTCATGTGTCCAGCCGCCCTGTATCTCAGTCCAGTCCACCGCCGCCCGTTCAAAATGCGAAAGCAAATCGTTCAACCGGTCCAGGATATAACGGGTAGAAACGGCGCAGGGTAAATCAAGCGCCGGCGGCTCGTATTCCGCGATCTGAAGATGTTGCGCCCGGGAAAGCTCGAGGAGTTCTTTCCATTGATTGGCGGCAATCAATGCCGGCGCGCCTTCTAATAACTTCATCGTGGTATTCAGGAAGCCGATCGTTTGGGCATCTTGAATCGGCCCCACACGTTTCAAGTGATCTTCCAGGGAACGTTTTTCGGCGATCACGGCAAAAAGATGGGCGACCAAACTTCGGGACAGGCCGGCGTGGATGCGGAACTCAGCCGATTCCACCGCGGCAAATTCTATCTCGGTATCGAGGCTAATCAGGCTGGCCACTGTCGGCCGGCCCAGGGCAATCCGGTCATGCACCGACCCATTGAAAGGAAAAGCAGCGCGCCGCGCGGTATCGGAAATGGCCTGCCGGATAAGCCCCAGAACTTTCTCGCGCCCCCGTTGCCGTGCAAAGATGGCTGTGATGCCTGCGGAACAAATAATCCCGAGAATAGTGGCGGATCCACGGGACATGGCGATATCAAACACCTTGTCGGGTGTTTGATAGGCCCCGAGCGCCACAATCCCGGCGGTAAATCCTGCGGTAATGGCGCCGTAACTGCGGAAGTTCGTCACCAGGTTGGCGGCCAGGGTTGCGAGTCCCATCCAGAGGGCAAACGCGATAATGAATAACACCGGGGTTTGAGCGAACAGGGAAATCAGAACCACTCCCATGGCAGCCCCAATAATGGACCCGAGGATGCGATAGAAACACCGGGAAAGGGCCGCACCAGGGGTGGGTTGCATGGCTAGCCATGCCGTCATACCGGCCCAATAAGGCTGGTCTAATTGGAAAAAATACGCGAGATAGAGCGCCAGCACGCAGCCGAGCCAGCCGCGCAGGGCATATGCCAGGGAAGCGCGCCACGACTCAGATACGAATTCCAGGCGGACGATGGTTAAAAACTCTCTCCTTATCCAGTGAAACGCATCCCCCAAATGGTCCAAGTAAGGCCGCATGTCGCTCGCTTAATTCGGTAGCCTGAAAAAGATGGTGCGCGATAAAGGGTTTGAACCTTTGACCCCCACAGTGTCAATGTGGTGCTCTACCACTGAGCTAACCGCGCACAGCGGTTAGTTATTCTCCATTTTTCTTCGTCTTTTGCAAGCGCGAATTCAGGCGATGTTATGTCATAAATTTCAATTTCACTTTTAGTCGCTCATCAGAATTGATACGTTGGCCGCATGTCTCGCAGGAATTCGGAGCCGCATCAAGGCTGGAACGATGTCATTGGCGTCGCGCTATTGGCGCTGGCGTTGTTGTTGTTCGTTTCGCAGATTTCATTTGATCGCAATGACATTTCGTTTATCACCACGCGGCCCAATTCACCCGCGCATAACTGGATACGGTTGCCCGGCGCGTATCTGGCATATTCGTCATTTTTTGTGCTGGGGGTCATGGCTTATGTTCTCCCCTGGCTGCTGGCGTTATTCTCCGTTTCGTATTTTGTTCGTTTCTTAAGCTATCTGCGGGAGCGTTTGTGGTGGTCATTGACATGGTCGCTGGTATTGCTGATTTCGGTGACCGGTCTGCTTTGTATTGCGGATGGCGCCGGCAAACGCGGAGATTTGCATTCGGTTATCGGCGCACCCAGCCTGGGCGGTTTGCTCGGCATCTTTAGTTACGGCCAAACCCAAAACTATAATATCGGTTTTTCCATGCTTGGTCCCATCGGCGCGACGATTGTCTACGCCGCGCTGGGCTTAATCAGCCTGCTCTTTCTGACTAATTTCCGGTTGAGCGATTGGATACGCGCATTGCTTCCGGAAGAAAAAATTTCCGCGGAGAAACCCTCGCCGCAGGAAGAAGTATTGACCCGGCGCGCAAAGGATTTGGAAAAGCAAACCAAACAATTGCAGGAGCAGGTGGCGCGGTCCTCCGGCCTGGGCGCGGACATGCAGCCTGTGCCTGAACCGACCGTGCGCGATTTGTCCGTGCCGCAGGCCAAAGGGCCGCGTATCCGTAAAACTACATTGCCCGAACCGGCTAAAGTGGCTGAACCCGCGCCGGCCGACGAAGGGGAAGTGATCACGGCAAAAGAAGTGGCTTCCGTTACGACGGAAGAAATTCTGGGAAAGAAACCGGTTGAACTGGAAAAACCGGAAGACGCCAAGCCCGTTGAGGCGAAGAGGGAAGAGGGAGAGAAGGACGAGGCAAAACCTGCGGATGAAAAACAGGAATCCAAACCGGAACAGGAAATAAAAATTACCGGCATTGCCCCGGCCAAACCCAAGCCCAAGAAGCCCAAGCCCATTGCCGTCGCGCAAACGCCGATGATCGGCAATTATCAATTGCCGTCCATGGACTTCCTGCAATTGCCGGACCTGAACGTCAAGCCGACTGAGTCCAAAGAGGAACTCATGGCCAATGCGCGGCTCATGCAGCAGACACTTTCGCAGTTCGACATTGATGTTTCGCTCGGTGACATCACCAAGGGGCCAACCATTACGCGCTACGAGTTGCATCCCGCGCCCGGCGTGAAGCTGGAAAAAATCACCGCGCTTTCGAACAACATCGCCGCCGCGCTCAAAGCGGAACGCATCCACATTCTCGCGCCGGTGCCGGGAAAAAGTTCCGTAGGCGTCGAAGTGCCGAATACGGTAAAGACGAAGGTCATTATGCGCGATTTGCTGGAATCGGAGGAATGGCGCAATACCAAGACGAAGATTCCGCTAGCGCTGGGCAAGGACGTTTACGGCCACCCAATTGTCGCCGACCTTGCGGAAATGCCACACTTGCTGATCGCCGGCAGCACTGGTTCGGGCAAATCGGTTTGTATCAATGCCATCATCGCCTCGCTGCTGTATCGCTTTGGGCCGGACCAGTTGCGCTTCGTGATGATTGATCCGAAGGTCGTCGAGCTTCAGCATTACAATGCGCTGCCACACCTCGTCGTGCCGGTCGTGACTGATCCCAAAAAAGTCATTCTCGCTTTGCGCTGGGTGGTCAACGAAATGGAGAAGCGTTACCAGATTTTTGCACGCGTGGGCGTGCGCAACATCGCCACGTTTAATGCGCGGCCAAACAAAAAGCTCGTTCCGCAGGAGCCCGAACTGCCGCTGATGTCCAAGAAAGAAAAAGTGGAGCCGGGAGCAGAAGGGTTTGCCGTGGAAGTGGACGAGGAAATTGTCGTGCCGCGCGAAGAGGACATCGTCATTCCAGAGAAACTGAGCTACATCGTCGTGATCATTGACGAGCTGGCCGACCTGATGCTCGTGGCGCCGGCGGACGTGGAAATGGCGATTGCGCGTATCACACAAATGGCGCGCGCGGCGGGCATTCATTGCATTGTTGCCACTCAACGGCCGAGCGTGGATGTCATTACCGGCGTCATCAAGGCGAACATCCCGGCGCGTATTGCCTTCCAGGTGGCGGCCAAGGTGGACTCGCGCACGATTTTGGATGCGATGGGCGCGGACAAGTTGCTCGGCAAGGGCGATATGCTTTATCTGCCGCCGGGTTCGGCGAAGCTGATTCGTGCGCAGGGCGCACTCATCACTGACCAGGAAATCCAAAACATCGTGGATTTCATCGCCAAACAGGGCAAACCGAATTACGACATGGAGATCCATCAGCAACTTTCCAAGCCGGCGATGTCGGACATTCCCAGCGGCATTGATGAGGATGAAGACATTATCCAGGATTGCATCGAGGTCATTCGCACGGAACAAAAAGCCAGTGTTTCGCTGCTGCAACGGCGGCTGCGCCTGGGATACACACGTGCCGCGCGCATCATGGATGAATTGGAGAACCGCGGCATTGTCGGGCCCAGCAAAGGCGCCGAACCGAGGGACATCCTGATAGATTTGGATGGAGGCGGCGCCGATGGGGCAGGGCAGCAGGCGGTTTAATCACTTTGCCGTCACCGGCCAAATCCAATCACCTTTCGTATAGTCGGTGGGGTTGCTGTGCTTAACTTGTGGCAGTGGCTGCCCGCCGTCGTCCGTTTCATTCCAGCCGATAGAGTAGAGCAGGAATTTCCCGTCATCGGTGCGGCGATAATGGAGTGGTCCGCCGCCAATGACGTCATGCGGGATTGTTTGCATGAACTGCGGCACGAGCGCGTCCAGCGTGTCGGGATATTGGCCGTAAGCGAGGTGATAGCGTTCCAGGGCGCAGGCGATTTGAGCTTCATTCACCTGGGTTTGATTGTAGGCGGTGACTTGCATGGCTTTGGAAAAGTTAGGGATGGCGATGCGGGCCAGGAGCAAAAAAGGCGAATGACGTTTGAGGGTCTTTTCTATTTCATGCATGGCAAAATCCATTTTTGTTGGAGAAATCGTCCCGGTGGAAGGATCGAAAACCGGCAGGGTCTTAGATTGCAATTCAGCCATCTGAGCCATGTTCTGATAGACCCACCCGCGCGGCATGAGCACGATGGGGGAAAGCCGGTTGCCCCGACCGCCATTCACGGTGAGCCACTTTTGCAACGGGACAATTTCTGCATTGCGACACAGGTCGGCCGGCATCTCCTGAAATGCATTCCATACAAAGGGTGTTAAGTCTATCTCCTTGAGTTGTTCCTGGAGCGCGGCCAATTGCGGTTCCTGCCATTGATGCCGCTGCATGCCTTCGGCGATGATGGCGGTATAAACCCCGTGGATGGCTACGTTGATCATCGCTTCGACTAATGTCTCGGGTTTTCCGGTGGGCGGTTTTTCCAAAATACGGCAGATGTCGTGGATGAACATCACCTCATGCAGCGCCTTGTCCGGCTGGCCCAACAAGAGATAGCACTGGGCCCGTTGCCCGAGCGTTTGCGCGAGGGCCCGCATGGTGACGAAGTTGGGAATAGGCATCTGCGCCGGGATCGAATAATCACCGGGAATGATGGCATAAGGCCGCTTCAATGCTTCGCGAATTTCGTCAAAAGCAGGAATAAATTGGTCGCTCCACTTTAAATAATCGGCGGCCGAGGTGATGCGCATATCCGTCAGTACGATATCGAACGTATTTGGGTCAGTAGTGGCAATGGCGTGCAGCTTGCCGAATCCGGTCACGGCGTCCGATGGGCAAAAAGTATTCAGGGTTTCCACGGGCGGAGGTGTTGAAGCCCTTACGAAGATTTGCACGAGCGGGAGGCTGGTCAGCTGAAACTCTGAGAAGTCAAACCCTTCCACGCCATGTGTAAATTGGCCGATGCCGGATCGGAGGATATCCCTGATTCTGTCCCTGATTTGATTCGACGCTGCGGTGTCGTTGAGCGTTACCGTGAAGTTATTTGTGCCGGTGGTAAGTGTGTTTTCGTTGCCTTGTAGAACAATTATTTTCGCGATGACGATGGGCCCATTTTTGGATGTGTCATAAGTGGGAAATAAGGATTTTCTATCATGTGTTCCACTATAATTGGTTCCGAGCGGATCGAGCTTAAGCCAGGGATTCGCCACAGCCAGTTTATACTCAGCATTGGTAGTATCGGCGTCGGTGCGGCTAACTTGTTTGAACCTCAACAAAAGGTTGGTGCTAAAGGTGTAGAAATTCTGGTCGTCCGGGACAGATGGCGGGAGGAACTTGTCCCAGTCCAAAACCACGCCTTGCGCTTCGAGCTGGCGCTGGCAAACTTCCCAGGCATGTTTGCCGCGCAAGTCTTCTTCGGTATAAAAAATGGCAATCAGGGTGGCGAGAATGGCAAGCCCGACCAACGTGCAACGAAGATTGCGCCAGCAACTCACCCAGCAGATAAATGCCGAAAGGCCGGCCAGGATGGACGCGCCCACAGCGCCAAAGACAAGTGACCAAACAATATCCGGGTATTTATTTGACGCCTTATCGGTTCTTAACAAGAAAATTCCTGCAGCCAGTGCAATGAACAGAAATGAGGCCAGCCAAATCAAAAAAGTTCGCGAAGTTTGACGGCCCGGTTTGTTTGTCGGTATTTCAGTCATATCGTTTATGCTGCCAGGATTTCAGGAAGGCGTTGGCTGGATGGCCGCGGTTTATAGGCTTTTTGCGGCTCGGCGATGATGGATTCGTTCGGGCCGATCAATTCAGTCAGGAGCTGTTCCTGTTGCCTGAAGTTTTGGACCATTTCTGGAGCGGATGATGATTTGGCCAGGGCTAAGGGCGCATGATCGCGCATGGAAAAATTCGCGGCAAAAATCAAAATCCAAACAGCGGCCAGGCCGGTCCAGATGCTACGGGAGGGGAGAATGAGTTCGTGCCAGAGCAATTGTAGGACTGATTGCCCCCTCACCCCAACCCTCTCCCCCGATGGGGGTGCGGGAGAAGCAGCCTTTGCAGTGCTGCTGACGGCTCTTACGCTTTCGTGCCGGATGTCATCCAGTTTTGGCTCAACAACTTTGTGCCGGGCCAATAAAATTTCACGGGGTGTTTTCATTTTTAACCTCCAAAAGTTTGCGCAATGATTTCTTGGCGTAGTGCAATCGGGATTTGACCGTGCCTAGTTGCGTTTCAGTGATGCGCGCGATTTCTTCGAGTGAGAAATCTTCCATAAAGTACAACAACACGACGGAGCGTTGGGGCAAGGGGAGTTGATTCAACAGATTCATAAATTCCTCTTCCTGTTCGCGGCGGATGAGCAAATCGTCCGGGCTGTCCTGGGATTCATCGGGCGCATCGGGAATCTCATCGAGCAACTGTTCCTTGCCGCCTTTTTTGCGCCAGAGCAGCACGCATTTTTGGTGGGCGATGCCGAAGAGCCAGCTTCCGAACTTTTCATCGTCGCGCAGGCTGCCGATGTATTTGGCGGCGGCGATGAAGGTTTCCTGAACGAGGTCAAGGCTCGTTTGCTCATGATGGACCAGTTCGAAAACATAAACGTACAGCGGCAATTGGTAACGGCGGAAGAGCGTGTCCCAGGCAGCGGGATCTCCCTCGCGCGCCTGTGGTATGGGCAACTGTTCGCTTTCAGCCATTGCCGGCATTGTCATGGAGTGGAATGCACGAGGCGAGAAAAGGTTCACCGGCTGTGCCGGGGCGATGGCGACCTCCCGGTCGCACCTTTGGCAAAATGCCAGAACTCATACCAAACGCGCTTTCCATTATTGCCAATCGCGTGTCAACTTCGTTAAATAGGTGGAATGCCTACGGTTGCTGAACAGCTCCGCGCCGCGCGCGAGGCTAAAAAACTCACGATTGAACAGGTCGCCGAATTAACCAAAATCCGGACGGACCATCTGCGCGCCCTGGAAGAGGGGAATTATAACGTCTTTTCCGCGCCAATTTATATCCGGGGTTCGGTAAAAAATTGCGCCATGACGTTTAAGCTGGATGTGCCGAAAATCATGGCGGACCTGGATCGCGAACTCAAAGGCACGGAAAATTTCAGCGAACCGCCGCCGTTGGTGGAGTCAACCAAAACGCCGCTGGACCACTTGATGTATGGCCTTTCCAAATTGAATTGGAGAGTTGGTGCGTGGGCGGCCTTTGTGGTGGGAATCGTGATCCTTTTTCTTTTGGGACGCGCAGCGGTCCACCATCTTCACAGCAGTCACAGCCGGGCGCCGGGCTTGCCGCCGGCAGTTTATCAGCCCTCAAATTCCGGCGAGACGCTTCCGCTCAATCATTGACGATTTGGGAATTGCGATTTGTGAGGCAGGCCACGCATCTGGGTTGCCCTTACAGGGCGAGATAATCCTTTTCGATAATTTTCCGAGGGCGCGGCCCTCGCTACTATGGTGCAGGCCTTTGGCCTGTAAGATAGTCAGGGCTCGACAGAGGGCATGTGGTCAGCGGATGGGTGACAGTTTTTGGTCAGCGGATGGGTAACACTTTCCCGGCAATATGCCTTGGAAAACGACGTGTCCGAAGGAACAGCGATGGAGATTTATCCAGGAGTATCTCCGTCATAAAAC
>DATJXK010000085.1:0-26982 GCA_035500235.1 Pseudomonadales bacterium
TGATTGGTGTCGAGCGGCGCTCCATAAACGATGGACGAGGGAGCGTTCCAGGCGACTTGTGACAGCGGTGTGAGCAGGGCGATTTTATTATAGATGATGGTGTAAGAACCGGAGTATGAGACGGGATCAAATTCGAGGTTGAAAGCGGTGACATTGGAAACGTTTAACGAACCCACCGGAACGGTCCAGGTATAGGTGCCTGGAGAAATGCTGGCATAAGCGTTGCCATTGGGTCCGCCTGCCATGGTCACCTGGTTGCCACTGCCGTCGGTCATGGTGAAGGGAACACCGAAATATCCCGAGGGACTAACAAGCGTAAAGGTCAATTGCGCCAGTGTGGCCCCGGGCGCACGAAAGGGGGTGGACAGGCCGTAATAGCCGCTGCCGTAGGTGGAGGAAACCACCTGAAATCCCTGGCCGGTATCGGATTTTGTTGCCGTGGTCCAACTGGCATAATAGCCACTTAACCCGAACCCGGAGGGAAAGGTGCTAATGACGTTCGTGATATAACTCTGCGCCGATGATTTAAAAGTCAATGACATCCCGGCCACGACCATAAAAAAAACAGCCAATAGCGACGCGGCGCTTTTACGGTATTTCATGCAAAGTTACGGATAAGGAATGCTTTCTGATTAAGGAACAACAATTATAGGCAGGCGGGATCGGGTCATTTTTTAGGCGGAACACCCTAAGATACAATAAAATATACAAAAAACAATAAAAAAGCCGCCAGGAAGACCTGGCGGCTTTGCTTTTTTAGAATTTTCCAGATTAGTAAGCGGCTTGCGCGCCTTTGATGTTTTTCTTGCCCATCCACGGCATCATTCCGCGCAATTTCTTGCCGACCTTTTCGATGGGATGATTTTCGCCCTTCTTGAGCAGCGCATTGTATTTCTTGTAGCCGGTCTGGTATTCCTTGACCCAGCCTTTGGCGAATTTGCCGGACTGGATGTCTTTGAGCGCGGCTTTCATGCGTTTCTTCACGCTGGCATCGATGATCTTAGGGCCCACGGAAACGTCGCCCCACTTGGCGGTTTCAGAAATGGAGAAGCGCATGCCGCTGATGCCGGCTTCGTTCATCAAATCAGCGATGAGCTTCAGCTCATGCAGGCATTCGAAGTAGGCCATCTCGGGTGAGTAACCGGCCTCGACAAGCGTTTCGTATCCGGCCTGCACCAGCGCACTCGCGCCGCCGCAAAGGACGGTTTGTTCGCCGAACAAATCGGTCTCGGTCTCTTCCTTGAAATTGGTTTCGAGGACGCCGGCGCGTGTGCCGCCGATGCCTTTCGCCCAGGCGAGGGCGATATTTTTAGCCGTTTTGCCGCCCTGATAAACAGCGATGAGGCTCGGCACGCCTTTGCCTTCGACATACTGGCGACGGACGGTGTGGCCGGGGCCCTTGGGCGCCACCATGATGACATTCACATTTTTCGGCGGCACAATGGTCTTGAAATGGATCGAGAAACCATGCGCGAAGAGCAAGGTCTTGCCGGGCGCCAGGTTCGGCGCGATGTCCTTGATATAAGCGGCGGGCTGTTTCGTGTCCGGCAGCGAGACGAAAATAACGTCGGCGCGGCGGACGGCTTCGGCGGTGCTGACGACTTCGAAGCCTTTTTCCTTGGCGACCGGAATGGACTTGCTGCCTTCGTACAGGCCGATGATGACGTACAGGCCGCTGTCCTTGAGGTTGAGCGCGTGCGCGTGGCCTTGCGAGCCAAAGCCGAGCACGGCGAGAGTTTTATTTTGTAACACGCCTAAATCGGCGTCCTTGTCGGTATAGACTTTTGACATAAAATCGAATTAACAGGCTAACAACGGCGGGGAAGGGGGTCAAATTGCAAATTTTAGGAGCTTTGGTTCTTGACAATGATAATTATAAATTTTAAACTCATGCTGAAGCAGGCCGAATAATCAATCCATCCCATGAAACGATTTGTCTGCCAATTCCTGGTCGCGGCCCTATTTCTGAATGCTTTTACCCTTTTCGTCCGGGCCGATGCTCTGAATAACTGGACGCCTGGTATTGTGAGCACGAACCCTTTTGGTTATGCGGGTATGCAGATGATGGGCGTCGCCTATGGGAACAGTAAATATGTTGGCGTAGGGCAATATGTTGAGGACGACTATGGCTTCGCTGAAACCTCCAGCGACGGGACTAATTGGGCCGTCAGCACCCGGTATGATGGCTCGGTTTTGGATCTTTATGATGTCACGTTTGCGAATGGAACGTTTGTCGCATCGGGCTGGGATTACTACGGAGGCAACAACCTTTACAGCTCAACTGATGGCAGTAATTGGACCCCGCATACCACCACGATCGCGAATCTTTATCGTGTGACTTATGGCGGCGGCTTATTTGTGGCGGTCGGGGATGGCATTTCCCTTTGGAGTGGCGGACCAACTAACAAGAATATTTACACGTCCCCCAATGGCATTACCTGGACGGCGCGTGTGGCCGGGACGCCGACAGGCACTGCCGATAGATTAACGGATATTGCTTACGGTGCGGGTATATTTGTAGCTGTCGGCGGCGGGTATTTTCATACTTCGACTGGCGGCACTTCCTGGGTAAGAAACGCATCAAGTTATCCGCTGGCGGGCAATGTCAGCTACTGCAACGGACTTTTCATTGCCCCGTCCGGCCCGGGTACAAACCTGATGTCAACTGACGGCACGACCTGGTCGGTGCGGACAAACAACACATCAGCTATTTTTGGACGCGTCGTTTATACCAACGGACTTTATCTCGCATTATCGAATTCAATCCTGCAGTCAACGAGTACCGCTATTTTTACTTCAACCAACGGAACGAATTGGGTTCAACGAAATCTACCTGGGCCAACCAATGCACTACTGGCGGCTCTTGTTTTTGCCAATGGCAGGTTTGTCGTGGTGGGATATCAGCCAACTCTTCCAGTCTGGAATGTGATCTATCCGGCGGCTTATATTTCAGACCCGTTGGTTGGGCTTGGGGTAAACTCAGGATTTCCTCCGCAAATAAAAATCTCGGGAGTGCAGGGGCTGTTATACGGCATTCAATATTCCACTACACTAAGTCCGCCCAACTGGCAGACACTGACCACGTTTACCATGGGCAACAGCCCTGCGATTTGGACAGATAATAACGCAACGAATTCCCAGCGGTTTTATCGCGGGGAGTGGTTGCCTTAAAACGGAAAGAAATTACTTCCTCGGCCACGCCGCCCTGCCTGCAAAAGTTAGTAGATTGGAATTGTCAGATTGATTTTTTGGCACTGGTAGCTCAGCTTCAGGTCGTTAGGTCGCATTCGGCTATGAAAAGGGATTTATATGTCCGTAAGAATTGGATTGGCATAGGCGCATATTATGCGTTCACTTCTGCGGCCGTTGGATCCATTATTGCAGCATTGCTGTTTCTGCGTTTTGTTTCTGGCTCGCATAGCGCTCACCGACATATAAACGCCGTCGATGCAATGGTTGTGCTAACGGTCATTTTGTCAGTTGTGATGCTCATTATCCAATTGATAACCGGACCATTTATATTCACCAAAGGAGTGATTTGCCGGGCATGCGGGGAACCACGGACGCTTGCTCGCATTCCATTTTTCGCCTATAAAGGATATAGACAACCTAAATGCGTTTGCGGAGGAAATTTAGAGCCAGTATTTTTTTGGAAACTAAAACCCAGCCATGTGGCCTAATACATCACTGGAACCAACTACGAAATAGTTTCAAGCTGCCGCCTAAATTTAAATTCACTTCCTCGGCAATGCCGCCTTGCCGGTACGGGTTAATTCCGTGATGCCGAAGGATTCCATCAATTCCAGAAATTTTTCCACTTTGGTTTCAGTGCCGGTCACTTCGATGGTCAGGGACTTGGGCTGCACGTCCACGATTTTGGCGCGGAAGATGTCAGTGATTTGCATCACTTCAGCACGGGACTTGGAATCCACCGTCACTTTGACGAGGACGAGTTCGCGGTCCACATATTCGTTGTCGCGGAAATCCTGCACCTTGATGGCGTCCGGCAGTTTGTTGAGCTGCTTGACGATTTGCTCGAGCGTCGATTCGTCGCCGTGCGTGACGATGGTCATGCGCGAGAGCTTGGGGTCGTGCGTGGGGCCGACGTTGAGGGTGTCAATATTATAGCCGCGGCCGCTGAAGAGACCGGCCACGCGCGTGAGCACGCCGAATTTGTTCTGCACCAGCACTGAAATGGTATGTCGCATAAAATCGTTTAAAGACGAACCTGAAGGCTAACAATGCCACCCCGTGCGGTCAATTTTCAAATGATCCGGTTTTAAAGGTGTGGTTACGAATGAATGCAGCTTAAAAAAATTTAAAAAAAGGCATCGGGAAGCCGACATTAATCTAATGGTGAAAACTGCCAAAAGTTTTATCTTGATCGCACTGGTTGCCGGGTCCGGCGCCATGCAGCCCACGAGAGGGGACACGATTACGGTCGAGCCTGATGGGAAAGTCACTTTTAGCCCTCCCTTTTCCATGTCCCATCATGAAGACCCTTATCCGGAACTCCCCATGACAAGCGTAACCTATACCATCGATGATCCTACAAACGGCCCCGGCCAGGTATCTTTCATGGGAACCACGGCGCTTTGGATGGTGCCGCATCCATCCACCTTTACCAATCGGGTTACCACCATCAGCGAGCTAAAACAACTCATTGACGCTTGTGCCGCTCAAGGGCCTCAGCGGACAAACATCAGCGACTCCATTATCAAGTTTCACGGGCAGGATGCGGTGGAGGGCATAGGCTATTTTGGGAATGCCTGGCATGATGAAATCATTATGTATTGGGGAGAACCGAAAAAAAGGAATGACAATGCCATTTTTGTCATCGATTCGCAGGCAACGAAAAAAGAGATCTGCCAGGCTCTTGTCGCAGGCGTCACCGTTGCCCCACCCAAAGGCAATTAACAGGATTATGGTTTTAGCTGCTCTGCTTTTTGCTCGTGAATCTCAGCGCGCTTGAGGTTCCCGGCAGTTTTGAAATTGGCGGCGATTTCCCGCTGCAAATCATATTCGACCGATTCGCGGGTGACGGAATGCTTTGACCAGACTATGACCAGTGCAAAGAGACCTGCGGACAACGCAAAAATGCCGGGGAGGCTCATGATGGGAATGCCCAATGCAGGAACACCCAAAGCCCCGCCACGCACAAGTCCGTACGCGCAGAGGCCAATAAACAAAATCAAACCGGCAGATAATATCGCGATAGAATGGGTCAGCAGCCATTCGGTGAATCCCATTAACCGCCCGGTTTTGGGGGCAGGGGATGGCGCAAGGCATGAGACCGGCAAAATGGTTTGTAATTGCGGGTCGCGCAGAACGGTCAATGCCAGTTGCGGATCCGGGCGCACCGTGGGGCGTTCAAGGAAATCGGTTTCATTGCCATTGGCCAGGAAACGTTCCACCCGTTCCTCGGCCACCAGGTTCCACATGCGGGTTGGGGCCAAAAGATGGCTCACCACGATTTGTGAAAAGTTGCCAAGGCTGCAAAAAATGATGCCCACATAAACGGCCGCCAGGAAGCCGTTACGCAGCCGGTTACGGTCCCATAGTTGGGCCAAAAGAACCGCTGCGAACACACTCGCGATGACCAGAATATTAAATATGTCGGTGTAACGGCTGGACGGAATGTCACCGCCGTAATTGGCCCGGCCATAGGCGATGGCCACGGATTGCATCGCGCTCCACAAGGCGAGGAGCAGGAGAAATTCGGCTGTGCGCGGCTGCGGAAAATTCGGCCGCAAATAAAACGCCAGCAACAACGCCAGCGGCAGGATGATCAGGCATGGGGCGATGGGCAGATGATAGAGCGGCCAGCTTAGGTTGCGGGTCAGTGCTGCGGTAAATTCCAGGAATGAATGCGCCTGGAAAGAATGGTCCTGGTCGATAGTGACATTTAACATCGCGCCCAGGACGAAAACGGCGATGCACAACGCCAGGGTGATTAAATTTCCCTTTACCAGCCGCCGGTCTTTCAGGGCGCGCAAAATGATTAATCCACAAACCGCCGCGGGCGCGAGCATGCCGGAAGCCACGGTGAACAGCCCCAAAATGGCGGCCGCGCCTCCTACCCACCAGCTCCAGCTTTCCGCCTTGCCAAATCCGAGGCCGGCCAGCGTGGCCACCGCAAATATATCCATGAAACAATAGAGTGAATTGATGCCCCAAATGGCGTTTTCGCCCCAATACGGGAAAGCAAAAAATGGCATCAGCAAAAAACAAACGAGCCAGCCGTTTTTTCGCCCGAAGAAATGCCACAGGCATACCGCCAGGCCGCAGGCAAAAGCGGCATGGATAAAGGCATTAGCGGCCATTTGGAGGAGCGGCTCCCATCGCCCGTTGAGCCAGATGAGCGTCACGTCCAGCAGGCGCGTGGCGAACATCCGGTGCTCGTTGTGGCCGGCAAAAAAATCGGTCCATTTCAAATTGCCGGCCACCCAGGATTTAAAAAAAGAAGCCTCGTACCACTGGTCCCAAATAGGGAGCGGCGAACCGTAAAGCCAGGAGATCCACAGTTGCGCGCCCAACGCCGTCAAAAATAATGACGCCAGCCAGGCAGCAAAAATTTTCCATGAGTCGGTTGTTTGGTTCACCGGTTTGGTTGATGCGTCGTTAATGAGCGGTCATTTCATCATTCAGGAATTCGGATGACCGGTAATTTTTCATCACGATAACGGCGATACCAGTTAAAATGACCATCGTTGGTGATGATTTTGAATGATGGGAACAGTTCGCTGGCGCGCACGATAGTTGCGTCTGCAAAATCCATTTCCGGCGCATATTTTTCCAGTAGCGCAGCCAGTGCTATTTTTTCCTCCTCTACATCCAGTATGAAATGATAATCGCCAATGATTTTGGCGACAACTTCGAAGTCTCCAATCAAATGGCTGGCTTCGGTGAATGCAGCCGCAGTGGTCCATAACCGATTGTGGTGCTGCTTGAAAAAACTCTGCGCCCATATGCGGCGCTTTGGCGTTTTAGCGAATGGACTGACGATAAAGCTGGTGTCAGCGAGAAACATGACGAAGGGCGATCGCGGCACGAATTTTTTCACGCTCGGTTTTGCCTGGCAACTCCGGCAGAACAAACCCTTTGCGGCTTAGATCAAGGCTGGCAGAAGACGAGGTAGTATCGGCCAGTGACGCGGCATCTGTAACGATTTGTTGCAGAAAGGCATAAGGCGAAAGGCCCCGCAGGCGCGCCGCCTTCTGAAATTTTGCCGCTACCTTTGGCTTCACCCTGGTTTGTAAGAGCATTGTCATACACCAAGTGTAATCTCCAGTTCAAAGATGTCAAACAGAGTGTAAATTAGAAAAACGGATTATTTTTCTTCTCTTCAGCCACCGTCGTCATCGGGCCGTGACCGGGACAGAGCAGGGTTTCCGGCGGCAACGACAAAATCTGTTCTTTTATTTTTTGGCGGGCGAGGTCCCAGTTGGGATTTCCGCGCCCCATCGAGCCGGCGAAAATCGTATCGCCCACGATGGCGACGTGCGGGGCGTCTTCCTGCCAGTTGCCGACGATATAGGTCACGCCGTCGTCCGCATGGCCCGGCGTTTCGCGATAGGTCACGCGCAACCCGCCGAGATGGATGATTTCGTTCGGCTTGTTGCGCTGGTCCACCGGCGCATTTTTCGAGCTGGAATGCACCTTGGCTTTGGGCCAGGCCTCGCGGATTTTTGGCAGCGCCTCAATATGGTCCCAGTGCGAGTGCGTGATAAATATATGGCGCAGGGTTAACTGATTCTCGGCGATACAATCCAGCACCGGTTGGGCATCCGTGCCGGAATCGAACACTGCCGCGTCGCGCGTGACCTCGTCCCAGACCAGGTAATTATTCACGGTGAAGCCATCGCCTGCCGTCGTGAAGACGCGCAGCTCGCGCCAAATGTTGAGATCTTTTTTCCCCGGCAGCCAGCCTTGGGCAATCCCCTCGAATTTCTGCGGGTCCAGCCCGATGGCTTTTCCCAGCGCGGCATAATTAATTTTTTGGCTCCCGACTTTCCCGGTTTCTTCGAGCGCTGACAGTTCGCTTTCCGAAATTCCCGCGGCGCTGGCGGCACTGGCAGCGGAAGCACCGCTCATCGCGCGCGCCTTGGCGATAATATCTCCCAAATGGTCCTCAAGATTCATGGGAGAAAGCTAACCGTACAAGCAGCTTGTGCAAGTAATAACGGTGAAACAAACGCGGCGGCCCAAACTTTGCTTCGTTTTTTCGTTTTCTCTTGTAGATTCAGCTTGTGAGCCGCAAAAGCGCACGCGTGGCCGCGATGGTGGAGTCGCATCGCGGACAAAAGATAGACCCGCATTACGCGGGTTATTTTCATTGTTTCAACCGACAGCAGTTTTACGAGGCGCACGATGTCCTGGAGCACGTCTGGCTCCCTGATAGACACGGCGCGAACGGCGCGTTTTACAAGGGCTTGATCCAACTGGCGGGCGCCTTTGTGCATTTGCAGAAAAATCGCCTGCGCCCATCGGCTGCTCTCTTCAAACTGGCCCGCACGAATCTCGAGAATTATCCCGCGCACCACGACGGGCTGGATATGAAAATGGTCCTGGCGCTCATCGAAAAATGGCTGGGCGAACTGGAAGGGAAAAATTTTGAAATCAATCCGTTGAACGCCGGACACCCGCCCAGGCTGGAGCTTTCGGCAGATTATTCGTCATGAACCGGGCGCGTATCGTGCTGGCAGGCGGAAGCGGGTTCATTGGCTCGGCGCTGGCCCGCCAATGCCTGGCAAAATATGGCGAGGTGGTCGTGCTCACACGTGCGCCCCGCCAACGCGATGACGGCGTCAAAGAAGTGCAATGGAGCGGCGAACATATCGGCGAATGGATAAAATATTTGGACGGCGCCGATGCGGTTATCAACCTGGCCGGGAAAAGCATCAGGTGCCGGCACACGGAGGAAAATATCCGTGCATTTACAGAATCGCGTGTGAATTCCGTTTGCGCCATTGGCCAGGCCCTGGAACATGTGAAAGTGCCGCCGCCGGTTTGGGTGCAGGCCAGTGCGATTGGTTATTACGGCAATTCCGGCGAACGCGTTTGCGATGAAAGCTCTCCGAACGGTTCGGACACGTTGTCCGATATTTGCCGCCAATGGGAGTATGCCTTCAATCACGTCCCCGCGCCTGCCACACGCAAGGTGTTGCTGCGAATCGGGATTGGCCTGGGCCATGACGGTGGCGCGCTGCCGATTTTGACGAAATTGACCAAATGGTTTTTGGGTGGCAGCGCCGGCAGCGGCAAACAATTCATGAGCTGGATCCAGATAAAGGATTTGGTGCGGATATTTGAGGAGAGCATCGCGCGGCGGGATTGGTCGGGAACGTTCAACGCCGTGGCGCCGAACCCGGTTCAGAACGCGGAATTCATGCGCGAATTGCGGCACGCCTTGCATCGCCCCTGGAGCCCGCCCGCACCGGCGCTGGCCATCAAACTCGGCGCGCGATTGATGCAGACGGAGCCTTCGCTGGCATTGGATAGTTGCCGTGTGGTTCCGAAACGATTGACCGAAGCGGGATTTCAATTTCAGTTTCCGGAGCTTGGCCCGGCGTTGAAAAATGTTTTTAAAAGCAAAATTTAACCACGAAATACACTAAGCACACGAAAACCTTTCTTTAGGTTTCTCGAATCACTCGCAATAATTTTTAGTGTCTTTCGTGTTTTTCGTGGTTGATTTCTTTCTGATGATGAAAAGGCATTGAAACTTCCCGCTGTTCCCAAATTTCAAACTCATTTGCAAATCCTAACGGCTGACAAATCAGGACTTTGCGCTAGATTAGCATCAGAACCCTATACGCACTTAAGCCCAGTTACGCAGTAAAAACTCATCCCATGATCCGTCGCTATCAATCTATTTTTGTCGGCATGTTTCTGTCTGCCGCGGTTATTTCAACGAACGCTGCTACCATCCTGGATGACACCTTTGCCGATGGCACACGCAATATCCAAAACCTGCCGACGGAATCGGCCTGGTATTGCTCGTCCGGCTCGTCGTTGACCGCCGCGCCCGGCGCGATGACCTTGCAGATGGGTTCCAGCGCGATCCTGGCAACGACTTATTTCACGACCAGTGCCAATAATCCGGTGTCGCTGAACGTTGGCGACACGCTTTCCGTCAACATCACCTATACGTTTACCAGTGTCGCTGCGATCAACACGTCGCAGGGATTTCGCCTGGCACTCTGTCATTTCGGCGCGAGCCGCGCCAATGCGGACTACAACAGCAACAGCGGCCAGGGTACTAACGTGGAGGGCTATGCGGTATTCCAAAATATGGGCATTAATTTCAATAATACGATACCCACGTCCCTGATGCTGCGCACGAACATCCCGGACAAATCGCTCCTGGGTACCGGCAATGACTGGGAACTTCTGGGTGCCGGGCCGGGCAGCACGAACAATTTTCCGGGTTTTACCAATAACGTGCCTTACACGTTGCAACTTTCGGTGCAACGGACTGACGTTAACGCGATGCAGGTGACGGCCACGTGGCTGAATGATGTTTCCGGCGCGACCCTTTCAACCGCAGTGATGGATACCAGCGCGACTAACTTTAATTTTGACGGGCTGGGCTTGCGCCCGCTGACGGCTGCCAGCACGGCGTCGGGCATTATTTTTAACGAAGTGCAGGTGGGATATGTGGCCGCCGCGACGCCGCCTTCGATTAACGCGAATCCGCAGGATCAATCCATTTTTGTTGGCCAAAGCGCGACGTTCTCAGTGGTGCCGGACGGCACGCCGCCGTTTACCTACCAGTGGCTCTACAACAATGACACCGTGCTGACCAACCAGACGAATGCCACGTTGACGATCAACAACGCACAATTATCAGATACGGGTGGCTATTCGGTGATTGTTTCCAACGCTTACGGTTCGGTGACCAGTGATAATGCGGAATTGACCGTGACCACCCCGACCGCGCCGGTCATTGTTACTCAACCCCAAAGCCAGACGGTGATTCCCGGGCAGAGTTATACGTTTACGGTGGTAGCCGGAGGCAGCCAGCCATTTAGTTATCAATGGTACTATAATACCAATACCCCGATTAATGGCGCGACCAGCAGCTCGTTGGCACTCACGAATATCCAGGTTGCCGCCGGGGGGGCTTATTCGGTGGTCGTCAGTAATTTTGTGTCTGCCACCAATAGCAGTTACGCTGTCCTTTCCGTGAACACCAATCCCGTGGCCCCGAGTTTCGTCTCCATCCCGGCGTCGCTGGTCGTTTTGGAGGGGAACAATGCCAGCTTTAGCGCAACGGTCCTTGGGACACAGCCCATCGGATATCAATGGAGCTACAACAACGTTCCCATCCCCGGCGCCACGTCATTAACGCTTACCCTTACCAACGTGCAAACGGTCAATTCCGGAAGTTACACGATTACGGCTTCAAACAGCGCCGGGGCGGTCAGCAGCACGGCTATTTTGACCGTGACGCCCACAATTCCCGTGGTCAATACGGACTATAATTTGACCGGCTTTGCCCAGGGCACCACCGGTGGCGGTGTGCTGCCCACCAACAACCCTGCTTATGCCCAGGTTTTTACGGCCACTGATTTGGCCAACGCGCTCAATAGCAAGACGGTCAAGATCATTGAGATCATGAACGACCTGAATCTCGGGTACACGGAAATCGAAGCTTCGGCCAAATCCAATAGCGAGCCGTTTCGTCCTTCCCCCAACGCACCATTGCTGCACCCGGTGCTGTTGCAGACCGGCGTCAGCGTCATCGATATCCAAAAGAAAAACGGCCTGACAATTTTCTCCGCCAATGGCTCCACTATCCGGCACGCCAAGCTGAACGTCAAAAACGACAGCAATATTATCATCCGCAACCTCAAGTTCGATCAACTCTGGGAATGGGACGAGGCCACCAAAGGACAGTACGACGAGAACGATTGGGATTTCATAACGCTGGGCGATGGCGGTGCAGTAAGCAATATCTGGGTGGACCATTGTACGTTTACCAAATCGTATGACGGCATCATTGACACCAAGGCGGGTTGCTCTGCCATCACCATTTCGTGGTGCCATTACACGGGCGATGACGGCGCTACCAACTCCAATAGCTGGGTGTGGCAGCAAATCAATTACCTGGAACAAAACCCGTCCAGTCATCCCATGTATAATTTCCTGCGCACGCGCGGTTTCAGCACCACCAACATCGTCACCATCATGCAGGGCCACGATAAAACCCATTTGGCCGGACAGAATGATCTCGATTCAGCCAACGCCACCATTTCTATGACCTTCCACCACTTGTGGTTGAACAACGTATGGGATCGTTGTGTGCCGCGTCTTCGCGCCGGCAATGTGCATGATTACAATCTGTATGTGAACGACACCCTGGTGCTGGCCGCCAAACGTTTGCGCGATTCAATTGCGGCGACCATGAGTACCACTGACCAAAATACCTTAAACAACACGTACGATTTTAACCCGCCGATTAACGGCGCGATCTCCACGGAGAGCGGCGCCTTGCTGCTGGAGAAATCGGTTTATACCGATTGCGTCTATCCGTTGCGCAATAACCAAACCGATCCGTCAGACCCTGAATATACGGGCAAAATTCTCGGCTCGGATGTCATCTATCACATGGACAATGCTGATGGCACCACCACGGATGTGCGTGGCAACAGCACCGACCCGGGCAACCCACTCGGGCCGTTCCAGGCGCCCATTATCCCATTCTCCTGGAATTTGCCGAACAACCAATTGCCGTACACCTACACCGTGGATGATCCGGTGCAATTGCCGGCCATCGTGACCAGCCCGACGGCGGGCGCGGGCGCGGGTGTGCTGACGTGGGATAAAACGAACTGGCTGGTGACATCCTATGCGCCCACGGCTCCATTCATCGTTGCGCAACCGCAAAACGTATCAGCCTCTGCCGGACAGAGCGCCTCATTCACCGTCCTGGCCGGCGGCACCGCAAATTTAGGTTATCAATGGTACTTCAATACCAACACCCCTGTGCCGAACGCGAATAGTTCTATCCTCACGCTGACGAATGTCCAAAGCGCCAGCGCGGGAGTTTATACCGTCGTGGTCACGAACATCGCCGGCACAGTTACCAGCACTAACGCCACCCTGGCCATCTCCGGCGGCTCGTCGCAACCGCAGGTATCAGGGCTGGTATATGCCAACGGGATTTTCAGCCTGACGGTCAGCGGTGGGTCGGGCAGTAGTTTTATCGTCCAAGGATCCACTAACCTCGTTGATTGGATCAACCTTTATACCAATTTTTCGCCAACACCCTTTACCTGGAGCGATTCCAATGCGGACAATTTCAGCCAGCAATTCTATCGCATCCAGGTGGGTCAATGAAGCATGGACAATCCTCTGAAGTGCAAGTGCCCAATTTTCAAGCACCTTTGCAGAAAAACACAACAAACTAACTGAATGGTCTGGTAAATTAAACTAACTCAGCAAAGGCCCATAATACGCAATCAGCCTCGTGATTATATGAAATCCTCCATTCGTACCCATTCTGCTTTTACCAAACTGCTTGTCGCGGCGGCCGCCTGTGCGGCGTTCCAGCGCGCCGATGCCACCCTGCTTTTCGAAGATGGTTTCAATTATACCGCGGGAAGTCTTGGGCCTGCCAATGTCAGTCCCGCCGGTTTAAGCGGCAATGCCTGGGCCGGTGGAAGCTCGCATATTACCGTCGCGAGCGGCAATTTGACCTATTCAGGCCTGGAGGACCTCGGCGGGAATTCAGTACTGGACACGTGGGGCGTCAGTGCCGGCTCCGTTTACAATACTTATACCGACCAGAATAGCGGGAGCATCTACGTTTCCTTTCTCCTAAACGCCAGTGTGGCTCCCAGCGCCAGCAACTACCTCCTCGCGCTCAACCCCGGAACCAGCACTCCCAACGGAAGCTCCGATGCGCTCCAGGTGGATGTGCAGCCGGGCACTGGAGGCTATGAAGTGGGCCTTCGTACCCCGGGGAAAAGTGTTACTTTCGATACGACCACGGTGCTGTCCTTGAACACCACGTATCTGGTCGTGGCCGAATATACCTTTGGAGCGGCGGGCGTTAGTTCCGCCTCGCTCTTTTTGGACCCCACGCCCGGCGCCAGCCAGCCGACGGCGGCGGTGACCCTGGCCGGGAATGGCACCGTGACCGACATTGCGAATGTTGGCCTCAAAGCCCAAAGCTCCAGCACCACCGGCACTTTCTCGTTGGACAATATTCTGATTGGCACCGCATGGTCTGATGTCACGCCCACGGCGACGGCCGTGCCCGAACCCGGTTCGCTCAGCCTTGTCCTGGCAGGCATGGGCGCGCTCGGTTTTATGGCGCGTTATCGCCGCGCCGGTAAATAGGTTAAGGAGCCTGTAATCGTTGTTTGCTGGACGGTGTTTATTCATCGTCCTTAAATTCTTTTCCTCTTTTGCCGTTTCGTGGTTAAATTTTTCCCGCGATGACTCAATACCTCGATTTGCTGCGGCACGTGCTGGAACACGGGAAGTTCAAGGCCGACCGCACCGGCACCGGCACCTACTCCGTATTCGGCGCCCAGGCACGGTTTGATCTGCGCCAAAATTTCCCCGTGCTCACCACCAAGAAGCTGCACCTGCGCTCCATCATTTACGAACTGCTCTGGTTCCTGCGCGGCGATACCAACGTGCGTTATCTCCAGGAAAATAAAGTCACCATCTGGGACGAATGGGCCGATGAGAAAGGCGACCTCGGACCGGTCTATGGAAAACAATGGCGTCATTGGGTTAAAAGCAGCCGTGTTTCCGCATCGCATGAGGCCGGAGCGATTCAGCCGACATTATTTGACTTGGGAGAATCATCTTGTGATGCAGGCATTACACATGCGGGCCCGCGAGTCCGTAAAGGCATTTGGGGCATTGATCAAATTGATGAAGTCATCAATCTGATAAAAAAAAATCCTCATAGCCGGCGCCTCATTGTCAGTGCTTGGAATGTAGCGGACATTGACAGTATGGCCTTGCCGCCCTGCCATTGTCTGTTCCAGTTTTACGTCAGCGACGGCGAGTTGAGCTGCCAGCTTTACCAGCGCAGCGCTGATTTGTTCCTCGGCGTGCCGTTCAACATCGCCAGCTACGCGCTGCTTACGCTCATGATGGCGCAAGTCTGTGATTTAAAGCCCGGCGATTTCGTCCATACCTTCGGTGATCTGCATCTTTATGCCAACCATATCGAACAGGCCAAACTGCAGCTCTCGCGTGAGCCGCGGCCATTGCCGCAAATGAAATTGAACCCGGCAGTGAAGAAGATTGACGACTTCAAATACGAAGATTTTGAATTGGTCGGCTACGATCCGCATCCCTCTATCAAAGCGCCGATAGCAGTATGAAATTCAATTTGCGTTCACTATTTTCCAGAGGCATAGTTTTCTAGTTATGAGCGATCGAGAACTTGTTTTGGATGCCGTTCAGGAAATGCCTGCAACCGCGTCGCTTCATGAAATCGTTGATGAATTGCTTTTGCTGGACGAGGTAAAAAAACGCCTGGCAAAAAGCAAACGAAACGAAGGCGGTGTTTCTCACGAGGAAGTGACTAAAATGCTCGACTCATGGATTATAAAATAATCTGGGACGACGAAGCGATTACCGAATTGGCGCAGGTTGTCGGTTATATCTCAAAGCATAATCCTACTGCTGCGGAAAAAACCGGTAAAATCATTCTGCAAAAAGTTGAAATGCTGAGTTCGTTTCCCAGGATTGGAAAATTATTTTCTTTGTTACAGGGAGACGAAGTGCGTGAAATACCTGTTCCGCCTTACCGTATTATTTACCACGTCAAAGAAATCGAGCGGGTTGTAAGAATTTTGAAGGTTTTTCACGGCGCCCGGCAGGAACCTGAGATAAAATAAACCTGGCACTCCGCTAAGGCCTCGATAGCCATGTGAATTTGTATTGCAGTCCCGCCCCGTCAGTTGCAAGTTTCTACTGTTTATTGCTCAATCGTCCGTTGAACTTGCGAACTGAATTATGAAAAGCGCGATTCGAGAGCTCCTTCGTCGTATTAAAACCAACCGTCTCCGTCTGGCTGCCGCAGTTGCCGGTGGCGTGCTGATTATCATTAGTTGGATGGCTTGGGCCGACTATCGCTGTCATCAGGCCGCGACCGGGCGGGTTTTTCATTCGGTGGATGCCGTTCCGGCGCGCGAAATCGGCCTCGTTCTCGGCACCAGCAAAGAAACGCGCCATGGCAAACCCAACCTCCATTTCAACCAGCGCATCGAAGCCGCCGCCGCACTTTACCACGCAGGCAAAGTCCGTCACCTGCTCGTGAGCGGCGATAACCACGTCGCCACCTACGACGAACCAACCGACATGCGCGCGGCATTGATGGCTGCCGGCGTCCCGGCCGATGCCATTACCTGCGATTATGCGGGCTTTCGCACCTTGGATTCCGTCGTACGCGCGAAGGAGGTTTTTGGCCTCTCGCAATGCATGATCATTTCCGAGAATTTCCATTGTCCGCGTGCGCTGTGGATTGCGCAGCAACATGGTCTGGACGCCATCGCCTTTGCCGCGCCGGACGTGGGCCTGAAAAGCTGGTCCTTGCGCGCCAGAGTTCGTGAGCAATTTGCCCGCGCATGGTGCGCGATGGATTTGTACCTGCTGCATCGCCAGCCGCACTTTTCCGGCCCAAGGGAACCCATCATGCTTTCGAGCATCCAGCCTTGAAACATTTTAAAGCCATCGCCGCAATGTCGCAAAACCGCGTGATTGGCGCGGCCGGGAAAATCCCCTGGTATCTGCCGGACGATTTCCGGTGGTTCAAGCAAATGACCATGGGCCACATCATCGTCATGGGCCGCAAGACTTTCGAGAGCATCGGCAACCCGCTGCCGAACCGGAAAAACCTGATCCTTACCAAACATCCGCAAAGCCTCATCAAAAAACATCCGGAAATTTTTGGCCAATACCATGAATGGCGCGGTGGAAAACATATCAAGCGCCCATACCAATTCCATTTCGCCAGACTCGGCGAAAAACAGGAAACCGAAATTTTCATTTTCAATTCGCTCGATAAACTGAACCCCGAAGAATTTCCGAACGACATTTTCATCTGCGGCGGCGCGCAGATTTATGAGGAGGCATTGCCGCGCTGTTCTGATCTCTATTTGACCCTGGTGAAACGCGATGTGGAGGGAGGCGATACCTTCTTTCCCCCCTTTGAAAACAAATTCAAGCTCGTTCGGGAGATCCGCGATACGCCGGAATTTAAAATCGAGCATTACCAGCATCGCAGTTTGAAGTGAAGTGTGTCCCGGGAAATTCTTCGGATCGCATGTTTAAACCAATCATCAGCGCGATGGGAAATACGTCTCGATGCTTCCGGCGCGATGGACGCCATTCTCCCTCGCCCCCATCGGGGAAGAGGGCGGGGTGAGGGGGCGAAGGTTGCCAATCAAATTACCATTTTATGGTTATCACCTTCCCGCTGGTTTTTTGCGTGGACACATTTATCATCCGCCAATATGAAACAACAGGAAATCACCGAAATTTTGCGCAAGGAAATCGGGGAACTGGAAATGTGCATCAAGAAAGCCCAGGACCGTTGTGACCGGCTCAAGCGGTTCGTGATCGCCCTGGAAGACGAACTCAACCCCACTCGCGAAGAGCCCAAATCCATTCTCGACGGCAAATTCCGCGAAGTCATTGATAAAGTCTTTGGTGAAAAACCCAAGCGCCCGAAGCAGTCGAAGCGGTAATGAGGCGATTATTTTTCCGCTCCGTCTGGCTGGCCGGCTGCTGGTTTTTTGAACTGTTCGGCAATGGCTTTTCTCTGAGGCCGCCAATTCCCATGGCCTAGAAAACCGCCAGCGACTTCCCCCAAATCCTGACCCAGGATGCTTTGAGACGCATCCTGGCCAGCGTCGCGCCAATCCGCATGCCTCACAAAAGTAACAAAGTCCTGGCTGTTTTCTGCAAGCAAGGTTACCAGGATTTGACCGAGGCTGTAACTGAGTTCAGAATCATCACCAGGCATGTTGAATGACTTGCCTGCCCAAAACATCTGAATGTTTGTCTCGTTCCAATGCGCCCGATGCCGGTCGGCCAATTCGTGATCAACGATAAATTCGCGATTAGAGGACATCTTTTGTTGTACAAAGGTCGCAATCCCTTCATTGAGCCACAAGGGAATGGGAAGGTGGCATAAGAGGTTGTGACACAGTTCGTGCACGAGCGTGCGTTGTGCGGAGCCGGTGTCAATATAGGGCAGGGCGATGTGCACGTAATCCCGATGAATAAATGTCCCGCCGCTTAAAATATGTGTCCCTTCACGATCAAAATACGAGATGTAGGCGTAGTAGTCGTCCTGATCTGAAAAAATGAGCAGGACGTGCTTGCCGTGAAATCCGCTCCACGCGGCTTCTCGCAACCCATTTCGAATCACGCTCACCACTCTTTCAGCATAGTCGAGTAACGTTTTTGCAATTCCCGGTTCCAGGTCGGAAAGACAGAAAAAGCTGTAAGACTCATAAACACGGGTACTGCCACCCAAATCCTTGGCGAGCGCCTTGAGCCACGTTGAGGCGATATATTTCCATGCATCCGGCCAATGATCTTTTGCCACATGGTTGCGGATAAAATGACGGATGACTTTCCAATCAGGTCGTGAAAAGCCTTCAACAACCGAGAAGCCCATGTCCAGGCCGGATAACTCTTCCAGGGGAGGAAACTGATTTTCTTTAATTTCTTCGCTCACCACACCTCCACCGGCCCTTTAGGCACCGGAATTTTTTCGCGCTGCGCCACCGCTGGCTCATCCCGCATAAACGACGCCACCATCGGCGGCGGCTGAAAGCGCGGCTGCAGCTCGCCATTGCTATCCAGGAATTGCTGCCGCCAGCGAATGTAATTTTCCAGGACGCGGTGAAATTCCGCGAACGTGGAAATTTTTACCACGTGCTTGTTAAATTCGTGGCACGGGCCAAAGCGCTTGGCATACCACGGCGCCACTTTGCGGAACATCCGGCACCCATGCTCTTCGCCAAAAACTTCAACCATCAAGTCTAAATGTCGGCACAGCACCCGCACCCGCTCAGAAAAAGAAGGTTCAGGTGACAGCTCTTCCGTTTCCACGTGGTGAAGCGTCCTTCGGAAAATCCACGGGTCGTAAAATGCCCCGCGCCCCATGCTTACCCCGGCACAGCCCGTTTCATCGAACATTTTTTTGGCAGCCTGCGGCGTGGTAATATCGCCGTTGCCGATGACAGGGATGGTTTTCACCGCCTCCACCACCTTGCGAATCCCGGCCAGGTTGACCGTCCCGCTGAAACCCTGCTCGCGTGTGCGGCCATGTACGAAGATGGCGGCGGCCCCGGCATCTTCCAATGCGCGCGCCAGGTCCGGCGCCGTCAGGTTTTCGTCGTCCCAGCCCAGGCGCATCTTGGCGGTAACGGGTATTTTTACCGCGTTTACCATTCCCCGGACGAGCGCGGCGGTCTTGTCCAATTCCGTCATCATGGCCGAGCCGCCGCCCACTTTGCAGACTTTTCGAACGGGACAGCCCATATTGATGTCTATGGAATGGGTGCCAATGGATGCCAGGAACTGCGCGGCATCGCGCATTTCTTCCGGGACGCTGCCGAACAATTGGACGGCCAGCGGCGAATCGGCAGGCCGCGTTTCGATGAGTTTGAGCGCTTTTGGGTTGCGTTCCAGCAGCGAACGCGCGTTTACCAGGTCGGTCGTGCAGAGCCCAACACCCCCGATTTCCCGCACCACCAGCCGAAAAGGCAGGTTGGTATACCCGGCCAGGGGCGATAAAAATAAGTTGGAATCCAATTTGAGCGAACCGACTCGCATGGTGTAGATTATACTGATAAATCGCTGGTTGCGAAAGGAGCAACCGCGTGATACTTTGCCTGCGATACAGGCATTTAAAGCAAATGTTCGACGATAACGACAATAAAAAGGATGACCGCGGCCAGAAAAAACAGCCTCAAGGCGGCGGAGGCCTCAACATGCCTCCCTTTACGTGGATCGCATGGATTGTGATCATCGGCGCTTTCGTGGCGCTCATGGTCGCGCATAACCACTGGCCCGGCTCGCAGAATGGCGTGCAACTGACCGGCCCCGGTTTCTGGCAGAAATTTAATTCCAACGAGGTCTCCTCGGCGGTCATCACCCTCAACCCCACCGTGCCGGCCGGCGGCTCGACCGTGGCCACGGTTACGGGAAAATTAGTTAAGACTGGCTCGGACGGAAAAGTCGTGAACGACAGCGCCGGCAAGCCGACCACGGAAGATTTCTTTGCCCCGAACGTCGTGCTGACGCCCGGCATGTCGGACAAGCTGTTCACGTCTGATAAAATTGATGTGGCCATTCCCAACCCGATGCTCTCGGATTTGGGCTATCAACTTTTATTTTTCATCGGCATCGGCGTGCTGTTCTGGTTTTTCTTCATTCGCCAGATCAAGATTGCCGGCAAAGGCGCTTTGAGCTTTGGCCGCAGCAAGGCGCGGTTGCTGGCCAAGGACCGCAATAAAACGACGTTCAAAAATGTCGCCGGCATTGACGAAGCCATCGAAGAGGTTTCCGAGCTGGTCGAATTTTTGAAAGACCCGAAGAAATTTCAAAAACTCGGCGGACGCATTCCCAAGGGCGTGCTGATGGTCGGGCCTCCCGGCACCGGCAAGACCTTGCTCGCCAAGGCCATCGCCGGCGAAGCCGATGCGAGCTTTTTTAGCATCAGCGGTTCGGATTTCGTGGAAATGTTTGTCGGCGTCGGCGCCAGCCGCGTGCGCGATATGTTCGAGCAGGCGCGCCGCAATACGCCCTGCCTGATTTTCATTGATGAAATTGACGCCGTGGGCCGCTCACGCGGACATGGCCTCGGCGGCGGCAATGACGAACGCGAGCAGACCTTGAATGCGTTGCTCGTGGAGATGGACGGTTTTGATACGCAGGAAGGCATCATTATTATCGCCGCGACCAATCGTCCCGACGTCCTTGACCCGGCGCTGTTGCGTCCCGGCCGTTTTGACCGGCAGGTGGTCGTGAATTTGCCCGACGTACGCGGCCGCGAGGCGATTCTGAAGGTCCACGCTAAAAACGTGAAACTCGACCCTACCGCCGATTTATCCATCATCGCGCGCGGTACGCCCGGTTATTCCGGCGCGGAACTGGCGAATTTATTGAATGAAGCGGCCTTGCTCGCCGCCCGGCTGAATAAGAAAGCCGTGGGCATGAGCGAACTCGAAGAGGCGCGCGATAAAGTGCGCTGGGGCCGCGAACGCCGCAGCCTCGCCATGACGGATGAGGAAAAGAAGTGCACCGCCTGGCATGAAGCCGGCCATGCGCTCGTGAACGTCATGCTTGAGCACACTCATCCGTTGCACAAAGTGACGATCATCCCTCGCGGACAATCACTCGGCTCGACCATGCAATTGCCTGAGAAGGACATTTTGAACCGGCGCAAAAAGGAAATGCTCGATGACGTCGCGGTCACGATGGCCGGGCGCATTGCCGAAGAAATCATTTCCGGCGATATTTCCACCGGCGCCGCCATGGACATCCAGATGGCCACGAACATGGCGCGGGCCATGGTTTGCCAGTACGGCATGAGCGACAAGCTCGGCATGGTGCAATACGGCAGTGATGACGAATACGTTTTCCTCGGCCGCGAAATGGCGCGCACGAAAGTTTACAGCGAAAGCACTGCGCGCGAGATTGACCAGGAAATCAAGAACATCATTGATGCGGCTTATAAAACCGCCCACGACATCATTTTCAACAATCGCGACAAGCTGGAAATGATCGCCAATGGTTTGCTCGAGTACGAAACCCTCGACCGCATTCAGGTTGAAGAAATTTGCCGGACTGGCAAATTCACGCCCCCGCCGCCCAAGCCTCAAGGTGGGGCTTTGCTGGGCGCGCCGGCAGGCACGCCATTGCCGGAAGTACCGCCCAAACCCGCGCCGCCTTCGTTGCCCGGCCTGGGCGCTCCCAGCCCCGCTCCGGCTTAATTGCTATTTTTGAAACAGAACGGCCGCGCTCCTGCGCGGCCGTTCTTATTTACCGATATAGCGAGCCCAGAGTTTTCTACAGGTAAAACGCCGGGGTTTTTCTTGAAAATATCCCATGCCTTTGCTCTATTAGAGTGTTTTAAAAAATAATGTGGCCGTTCGGAGCGAGGATTTTTGGGCGTTTGGCGAGGCTTCGGCGAAGGAGCATGTTTGAAAACCCTGTGACTGAGCCGAAACGAAGCCAAAACCCAAAAAGACCGCTCTCCTTCTTTTTCCACCGAATGGCTACAGTATTTTTTAAACCACTCTAGACTAACCCTATGAAAGCTTTATTGGGACTACTGCTTGTCATAGGAATTTTGCTATTTGGCAACCAACCTCTGGCCGCGCAAACCTGGGTGCAGACCATGGCCCCTGTTACCAACTGGTCTTCTGTCGTGTGCTCGGCGGATGGGGTCAAAATGGCGGCGGTGACCATTGGTGGCGCTCTTTTTACTTCCACCAATTCCGGCGCCACTTGGAATCAATCAACCAACGCGCCTACGACAAATAATATTCAGCAGGGGTTCGGTGCTCCCCGAATCGCTTCCTCGGCCGACGGCTCTAAATTGGTGGCCACTGTTTATGGCGGAAGGATTTATCAGTCCGTTGATGCAGGTTCGACCTGGATTCAAACCAGCGCGCCGTCCAACAACTGGGTCGGGATTGTCTCTTCTGCCGATGGCAATAAACTCACGGCGCTGGCCGCGGTTTTTCCGCCGCCCAATTTTTATACTTCCAGTGACGGAGGAAATACCTGGCAGACCAACGCTTCGCCTTATGATCGCTGGGGCGATTTGGCCTGTTCTGCCGATGGAAATACCGTCTTTGCCTGTGGCGGCATAGGCACGCTGCTGGTCTCGACCAATTTCTGCCACTCCTGGACCACCAACTCCCTGGTCACGGAGTCACAATCGGCGGCATCTTCAGCGGATGGAAGCCGCTTGTTGGTGGTCTCCGGGCCGGGCGCACTTTATGTCTCCACCAACTTTGGACTTTCCTGGGTTTTGATCAACACCCCGAAAATCAGCCGGATTGCTTCCTCTGCCGATGGAAGCAGGCTGGGAGCGGTGAACAACCTGACCCCTTGGCTTGGGATCTCAACTAATTTCGGGGCGGCCTGGACTCCGACGAACATACCACCCGGCACCAGCATCACCTGGGGCGTCAAACCTGTCGCTTTGGCGGCAGATGGCAACGAATTGGTAGCTGCCGTTAACGGCGGCGGCATCTGGATTTCCCAAACCGCCCCGTCGCCACAGATGAAGATAATACCAGTCGGTGGCACCATTTTACTTTCATGGCTCATCCCTTCAGCCAATTTTGTCCTGGAGCAAAACTCGAATCTAACCACGCCCAACTGGTCCATCGTAACCAATATACCGGCTTGGAACCTGGCGAATTTGCATGATGAAGTGACCTTGCCCCTTGCCGGCGGCACTACCTTCTATCGCCTCGTCTCACCCTGAAATCCGTGTTCATCTGTGGTTAAAACATTCGTGTTTGAAACCTGCACAAGACTGGGCCTTTCCTTTAACGATAGTGTAAGGCTTTAAGTATCTGATCTCCAACGCTGTAAGGCTTTTCCAAAAAATGTAGGGGGTTGTGTAGGGGTTTAGGTTCTTGATTCCCAACGATGTAAGGTTTGTAGGGGCTTTCCCGCGATATATACATTGTCGCTGTTTCGTGCCCGTGAGCAGCGAGGAATTTTGGTGTTTTGGCGAGGCCTGAGCGAAGGAGCATGCCCGAAAGCGGCCTGTGACTGAGCGAAAACGAAGCCAAAACCCAAAAGGACCGCTGCACCGTCATTTGCCAATACAAAACTGCCCAAAAATGGAGTCCAGCAAATCTTCCGTCGTCGTTTTCCCGACGATTTCTCCCACTGCCGCGACGGCAATTCTTAAATCCAGCGCCACCAATTCCAGCGTAGCATCGCCGCGCAAAGCCTGGATGCTTCGCAACGTCGCCGCGCGCGCGCGATTCAATGCATCCTGGTGCCGCGAGTTAATCATTACCTGCAACATCTCGGCCTTTACCTCGCCCGACCAAACTGTCTCCTTGATGGCATCCTTGAGCGGTTCAATTCCCTGGCCGGTCGCGCAACTGACATCCACCGGAGCCGCAAGACCCGGTGTATTGGCCCCGTCAAACTTTGGCGGCCACTGCCATTTCACCGGCAAATCAATTTTATTCCGCACGAGAATTCTCTTTTTCCCTGCGAACTCGTTGAAATAATTTTGGTCTTCGGCCGTCAGCGGATCACCTGCGTCGAGCACATGCAGGATCAGCTCTGCTTGGGCCAGCGTTTCACGGCTGCGGCGAATCCCTTCCACTTCGATTTCATCACGCGTTTCCCGCAGGCCCGCGGTATCAATGAAAACCACCGGCAACCCGCGAATATTGGCCGTTTCCTCAATCGTATCGCGCGTCGTGCCTGGAATGGGCGAAACGATCGCGCGATCACGCCCCAGCAATTGATTCAGCAAACTGGATTTACCCGTGTTAGGCCGCCCCACGATGGCCGCGCGAATGCCCCGGCGCAGGATTTGCCCTTCATTTGCCGTTTTGAGCAGCTCACCAATAAATGCCACGCCATCTTCCAATCGCTTCAGTAACTGCGCCCGCGTGTCCGGCGCGATATCTTCATCCGGAAAATCAATGTGCGCCTCGACATGTGCCAGGGTATGCAGCAAATCATCGCGCAGTTGGTTGATGCGCCGGGACAATGCGCCCGCGAGCTGTTCGTTGGCCGCCGCCAGGGCCAGTTCTGTGCGCGAATGAATCAAATCCGCCACTGCTTCGGCTTGCGCGAGGTCAATGCGGCCGTTCAGGAAAGCTCGGCGCGTGAACTCACCCGGCTCTGCCAGCCGCGCCCCGCTGGCCAAAATCGCATCCAGGACCAGCTTCGCCGGCAAAATACCGCCGTGACAGGAAATCTCCACGGTATCTTCGCGCGTGAACGTCCGCGGCGCGCGCAGGACCGCCACCAGGACTTCGTCAATCATTTTACCGTTTTGGACGATCTTGCCGTACTGGATGGTATGTGTCGTCGCGGCAGAGGGCTTCAGCGATTTCTTTCCTTCAGGAACGAACACCTTATCGGCGATAGCCAAGGCGTCAGCCCCTGAGATCCTCAGCACAGCCAGTCCGCCTTCACCCAGCGGCGTGGCAATAGCGGCAATGGTATCGTCAAGGTTCATTCGGGCTTGTTAGTTCGTCTTGGCTTTAGACCAATAGGGTTCATCTTTTCCTCGATCATACCAGGCAAACGAAATCAAACCATCTGAACTCATTAATTGGTAACATCTTCCAATTGGGCATGACATTGATTCAATGGCGTTAGTTATATAACGGATGTCTTCCGCTGTCTGAATTGTACCAGAAACCAAAAGACATCCGTCATAAGGAGTGTATTGACCGAAAGAGATTTGTTTGAATCTGTCATCGGTTTTGAATTTTTCCTGGAGCATCTGCGCTTGGCCTTTTGCCAGGTCGAGGTTTGCAAGTTGGTGTTTCAAGGAGAGCGAAAACACGTGATTGAGATAAATACGAACCGACACAGCGACAAAAATTGCGACCAGGAGGATTAACAAGTTTCTGGGCGTCGCTATTGTCATCGGCTTTTAAACATGCCGGCAATTCCCCGCCTGATTTTCCGCGTCGCGCCCCTGCAAATAGAGCCGCGCCTTTTCATAGCTCTTCTTGTGTAAATAATGGAGCAGGGCAGGGTCCGCATCGCGCGGCATCTGCTTGGTTAATTCATCCAGCCGGTTGAACAGCGGCATCAGATTCGGCTTCGGGTTTGCGGTCGGCATTGCCTTCACCGTGGTTTCCAGCTCAATCAACGCATTCAACAAATTCTGTTCCAGAGAGTTTTCCACCAACAAATTCTATCGTTCAGGTGCATAATGACCAGCGTTTTTAGAGCCCGCCAGGGGTTGATTCGTTTATTTCCCAGTGTAAAGTTAAGCATGCACAGGATGGCCCCAATAACTCTCATTACCCTGGCGCTTTTCATCTTCATCGGCTGCGTGACGCCCATCAATTGGCAGGCGCGTGTGGGTGTTTATACTTTTGACCAGGCCGTGGCGGACTACGGACCGCCCATGGCTTCTGCCACCTTGAGCGATCGCTCCACCGTATGCGATTGGATGACTCGAAGCGGCTCAGTAGTGGTAAACCCCGGGCCGTATCCTTATCCTTACTACGGCCGGGGTTACGGGGGACCGGCCTATGGCGGATATACGGCCACTACCTTTCCGGCGCGTTTTCTGCGTTTAACGTTTGCGCCTGACGGCAAGCTCAAAGCCTGGAAGGAATATTCCAAATAAACTTTTTCCCGGCACACAGTCGTGATTTACTGGCAGCGTGAACGTGAACCTGGGCATTTGGAGCCGGCTAACGAGCATTGTTCTGGTGCTCGTGGTCGTCGCCATTTTGCTCTTCATCGGGTCCTGGTATCTTCCCGTTATCCGCGAAAATGAGCGAATGCAGGCGCAGATAATGAAGCTCGAAGCGCAAGTGCAGGCCGAAGAGGAAAAATCGAAGAACCTGCAAAGTCAAATTGACGCGCTGCAAAACGATCCCAAAACCGTTGAACGTCTCACGCGGGAAAAGCTGGGTTATGCCAAGCCGAATGAGACGGTGATTTACTTCGAAAATACCAACGAAATGCGCTGAGAGGACTTTGCAGTTACTTGCACTTCTCCAGCTTCTTCAAATCTTCGGCCAAAAATTGAGCCACATCTTTGAAGCGCGGCACGTTCTCCGGGTTTGCTTCCATCAGCGTGCGATGCGCCTCCAGGCTCGTCCGGGTAATTTCCTCACGCGACGGATTGACGGGGTCAGGCACACAGAGTTCGCCACTCAGTTCCAGTTTGCCATTGATGATTTTAAAAAGTTGCAGGACTCCGAGGTTTTCGAGTAACTCCGTGACCCGCGCGTTCGGGTTGGAAAG
>DATJXK010000086.1:0-5669 GCA_035500235.1 Pseudomonadales bacterium
CCATCATCTGGTCTGCACCAAGTGTTCAGAAGTTGTCGAAATCGAAGAGTGTTTTCCGAAGGAGATTGAGCGGCAAATTGCCGCCCGGAATCATTTTAAAGGCGTCACTCACAAGCTCGAATTTTTTGGAATTTGTCCGGAATGCCAGTGACGATTTTTCTCTTCCGGCCAGCTGCTTTCTAAAAACAGCTGGCGCTTTTTTTACAACTTGAAAAGATTTAAGCTAGGCCATTTCTTCGGCCAGCCAATCTCTCATGTGGAGGAATTCCTTGATCTTTCTGCGTTCGTAGCGGTTTTTCAGCGCCTTTTTGGGCTGATGTTCTGTTTTGCGAAACGGATGTTTTGGATTGCGAACCGCTTCGCTGATGACTTCGAGTGTTTTCATCATAGTTATCCCTTTCAACTTCTCAATGTAGCCTAAACTGTGCCAACATCGTCGTCGTGACCCGTTCACAACGAATCCAAAGTATCAGACGGATGCACCGCGCTGCCGTTCAAAAAAATTACTCAAAACTAAACGATCCTGACTGCCACTCCTTCTTACTCTTCGTTGAAATTAATTTCAACCCTAATTTTTCATAAGCCTGGCGCACTTCCGAAAATTCTGTTTTCAAAATCCCGGCCAAGACCAAAACGCCGCCTGGATTCAATTGAGCGGTAATCCGCTTCCGCTCTCTTACTAGTAAATCAGAAATCAGGTTTGCGCAAATGACATCAAACCTTTCTACAGGTTTTATCGGCAGCCTGGCCGCATCACTGTGGGCAATTCTTATTTTCTTTAAAACACCATTTACACGGGCATTGGCGCGGGCCACGCGAACGGCTTCAGGATCAAAATCAAATGCCCGAATGCGTGTGTACCCAAGCTTGGCCGCTGCTATCGCCAAAATTGATGACCCGGTCCCAATGTCCAAAAAAGATGGGTCTTCTTTTTCCGAATCATCGCGCTGACGCTTAATGCCTGAATATCTTGCAACTTCATTGAGGCAATAGGCGGTCGTGGGGTGCTGTCCCGTCCCGAAGCTTAAGCCGGGGTCGAGGATTACTACTGCCTGGCCGGCGCGTGGCTTTTTTTTGCTCCAACTTGGTTTGACCAGAAGAGAGCCTCTGATTTCAATCGGTTTGAAATGTCGTTTCCATGACTCGGCCCAATCTTCCCGGCGTACCTTGGTTATTGAGATTTTGCCGGGGCCAACATCCAGTCCGCATTCTTTGATACGATTTAGTCCGTGGCGTAGTTCTAAGAGATTTTTTGGCGGAATTTTGTTAGATAGGAAAACGGTGACGCGGTTGGTCTTCTTCTCTAAATTGAAAAATGACGATACCGGGCAATGAAATATTTCCCCCAATATTTCGGCGATGGCGTCTTCAGCTTCAAGCGTCGTGGCAACTGAGATTTTCCACAGCGGCTTGCTGGTTTTCATGCAGGTTGATGGTCACCTGCCGGCACATCGCGCCACGGCGCAAAATTGAGGAGTTCAATTTCCGCGTGGCCGGGATGTAACGCAATTTGCGTGATACTGGCGTAATCGACCTCGAACATGTTTGTTCGTGGCAGGGGAAGTTCGAGTAAAATGGACAAAATCATCCGGATAACTCCACCATGACAAAAGACGCCAACGGTCTGGCCGGGATGGTCCTCAATGATTTTGCGTACACACGGTTCAACCCGGCCGCGGAATCGCGCGCCATTCTCGCCATTGGGGAGAATCCCTTTTTCGATGTGCTCCAGCCATTCATGGGTGAGCAAATTGAATTTTTCAGCCACTTGCTCCCAGTTCAATCCTGTCCAGTCGCCGAAATCCACTTCGCGCAAATCTTTTAAAATCGTTTGCGGCGGCGCGCCATCGTGCGAAAACGGCGCAAGTGTTTGCTGAACACGCTTCATGGGACTGGCGTAGAGGGTATCCAGCTTTCGATGGGGAAGAAATTTCGCCAGCAGGCGGGCCTGCTCATGGCCGCGCGGCGAGAGATTCATGTCAATCGTGCCGCCAAAAATGCGGTGGTAGCGCACCTCAACTTCGGCGTGGCGAATAAGCAACAAGCGAGTGGGAATGACGGAAGCCATAACTATTAAACCTGTAAGGCCGCACGTTGTGCTGCCAGCAGTTCTTTGATGCCTGATTTTCCGAGCGTAAGCAGGCCGTTTAGCTGCGCTTCACTAAACGTTGCTTCCTCACCGCTGCCTTGCAGCTCGATAAACTCACCCGCGGCATTCATGACCAGGTTCATGTCCACGCTGGCGGCGACATCTTCTGTATAGCACAAATCCAGCAATGGCTGGCCATCCACGATACCCATGCTCACGGCGGCGACGGGATTGATGATCGGATTTTCAGAAATCTCTTTGGCTTCGATCAATTTCTTTACCGCCAACGAAAGCGCAACGAATGCGCCGGTAATGGCGGCGGTGCGAGTGCCGCCGTCGGCCTGCAAAACGTCGCAATCTATCCACACTGTACGCTCGCCGATTTTCAGTAAATCGATTGCTGCGCGCATAGAACGCCCAATGAGCCGTTGAATTTCCGAGGAGCGTCCGTCCAATTTCCCTTTGGAAATATCGCGCGATTTGCGTTCCAGGGTGGAGTAGGGGAGCATGGAGTACTCGGCCGTAAGCCAGCCGCCGGCGACTTTTTGTTCTTTCATCCAGCGCGGTATGATTTTCTCAACCGTCACGCCGCAAATGACCCGGGTATTGCCCCATTCGACGAGTGTTGAACCCGTTGCATTGGGGGCGATATGGTTTTGAAAACGTATTGGGCGCAATTGGTTCGGAGCCCTGCCATCGGCACGAGAAGATGAATCAGCCATGCGCGATCTTAGATAAAAAGCCGCCCTAAATAAAGCAAAAGTCCTTTCCAACGCTTGCTATACGCCGCTTGCTCGCTTAATTTTTGCGCGCTTGAAGAAAGGTCCTGTCATCCCGCGCAAGACGATTTACCGTCTTTCGATTTATTTGCGATGCCTCGCGCGGCTCAAGGAAAATGGGATCAGCACCGTTTCCAGCGAAGCGCTCGCCCGCGCCGCCGGCGTCAAACCGACGCAACTGCGTAAGGACCTTGCGTATTTCGGCACCTTCGGCACCCGCGGGCTTGGCTATGACGTGGGGGCACTTTCCAAGAAGATTTCCGACGAGCTTGGCACTTCGCGCCTGCAACCGGTGATTCTGATTGGCGTTGGAAATCTTGGGCTTTCGCTGCTTTCATATCGCGGGTTCGAGAAGGAAGGATTTGAAATTGTTGCCGCGTTTGACGCTGATCCGGAACGCAAGCGCGACAAGCAAATCAAACAGCCGATTTATGAGATGAGCGAGCTGTCTGCGTTTGTCCGGGACCAAAACATCAAGATGGCTATTCTCACGGTGCCTGCTGCGGTGGCGCAGGAAGTCGCCAACCATTTGGTAAAGGCGGGGGTCACCGGCATCCTGAATTTCTCGCCTATCGTCCTGACTGTGTCCGAGGAAGTCATGGTGAACAACGTGAACCTTGCCATCGAATTGGAAAACCTCAGCTATTTTACGCAGGAGTAAGACGCAGGATTAAGCGTGGCGCGCGAGCAGATACGCTTTGAACTTTTCGTAATCAGCGCCCATCCGATCAAAATCTTCCGGCAATTTTAAGGCTTCTGCCATTGCAGGCGGAACGTCCGGCGACCATTTAAACAGTCGTTCAATTTCCTCGGGGAACTTGGCCGGGTTCGCGGTTTCCAGGACAACGGCCGGCACATCGTCGTTCGGCTCTTCGGCGAGCCAGTCCTGATATCCCCGCCAGGCCACGGCGCCGTGTGGTTCGAGCAGTAACTTATATTTGTCATACACTTCTTTGATCGTCTCACGTGTACGCTCATCTGAAACCGAGCTGGAAAATAATTCACATTGCATCGCTTCGAGGTCGGGCTGCTTGTGAATTTTCCCTGTCTCGTCCATTTGGCCGCCGTAGGCGGCTACGAGCCGCGCAAGGTTGCTTGGGTGGCCCACGTTCATCGCGTTTGAGACGGAGTTGCGTGAAGGAGAGATTTTCTGGTATTGGCCGCTGGACAGAAACTTTGGAAACGCGTCGTTTTCGTTTACCGGCACCACGATTTTTTTCACTGGCAGGCCCATTTCCCGCGCCACGACTGCGCCCATCATGTCGCCAAAATTGCCGCTGGGGATAGAAAAAACAATCTTCTCGCCCGGTTTGGCGAGGCGTGACGTGGCGTAGAAATAATAAACACTCTGCGGCAGCAACCGGCCAATGTTAATGGAGTTGGCTGATGACAGCGGAATATGTTTCAGCGCCGGGTCGGCAAATGCGCGTTTCACGATAGCCTGGCAATCGTCGAATTTGCCGTCGATGGCGATGGTTCGGATATTGTCCGCCAGTGTGGTCATCAATTTGCGCTGGCTCACGGCGACTTCCGCAAAGGGAAACAGCACGATAACACGCACGCCTGGTACCTTATGAAACGCATGGGCCACCGCGGCCCCTGTGTCACCACTCGTCGCGGTCAGGATGGTCACTTGCCGGTTGTCTCCCTTTAGAAAATAGCCGAACATTCGGGCCATCAACAGTGCGGCAAAATCCTTGAACGCCGCCGTTGGGCCCTGGTCCAGCCGCATGACATAGACGCGGTCATAAACCTTTTCGAGCGGGATAGGAAAATCATAGGCGTCGCGGCACATGGCAGCCACGGCATCTTCGGGAATGACTCCTTCTGTAAATTTCGTCAACACTCGCGCCGCAATCTCGTGATAGGGCAAATCTTTAAAAGCGGCGATTTCCTCCGGTGTGAGCCTGGGGAATTTATTGGGCATATAAAGCCCGCGATCGGGAGCCTGGCCTTCCAGGAATGCTCCGCGCAAGTCAACGGCTGGCGCTTGTCCGTTTGTGCTGTGAAAAAGAAGAGGCATGTTGTTTAAATGTCCCGCAAGTGAGGCGAAGCTATTTTTGCTCAAAATTTTCGACTCGAATCATAACCGGTGCACCTTTAACGACCGGCAATTTTCCGATCTTTTTCAACGCTCGAAGCGCGGCACCGTTAGGGGCATAGTGTAACATGAAGATGAGCGGCACGCTCTTGCCTTCGTGGCCTTCAGGCTGGATGACCGATGAGATGCCGATCTTTGATTCGCCAAAGATGGTCGCGATTTTTGCCAGCACACCCGGCTGGTCCACGACATCCAATCGTACAAAATATTCGGATACCGCTTCCTCGATGGGTTGCACGCAGCCTTCGCATTCATGCGGCACAAACGGCGGGATGCGCTGCTTACAGCCAACCTTTAGATCCAGCGCGGCGTCCGCCAAATCGCTCAGAACTGCACTAGCCGTCGCATCCTTGCCCGCGCCACGTCCGTAAAAGAGTGTGTCACCTACGACGTCACCGTTCACGAACACCGCGTTAAAAGCGTAATTGACGCTGGCCAGCACATGCGTATTCGGAACAAGGGTCGGATACACCGACACCTGCACCCCGCAATCGCTTTTGCCTTTGCGGGCTTCGACTTTTTTTACAGTGCCCAGCAGCTTGATGGTATAACCCAGCTTGCCGGCGTATTTGATGTCGAGGGCGCTCACGCTTCGGATGCCTTCCACATGGATATCCTTCGGATTCACCCAGAAACCATGGGCGAGCGAGGCGAGGATGCCGGTCTTGTGCTGGGCGTCATGGCCGTCGATGTCGAGATC
>DATJXK010000087.1:0-9425 GCA_035500235.1 Pseudomonadales bacterium
GTACACTTCGTGGTACTCCACCAAATTGGCGCTATCGATTCCGGCAATTTTTTTGGTGCGATCCACGGCATCCTGAAAGGTGCCCAGTTGGTCTACCAGCCCCAGTTGGTATGCTTGTGAACCTGAAACCACGCGGCCATCGGCGTACTTGGTCCAATCGGAAGCCAGCATACGACCTTCATCTTTGTTTTTGTCATGTGCGGCGTTGCGGCCGGTGGCGACCACGGTTTTGAACCGGTCATAAGTCTGGTCAATCAGGTCTTGTACCATGGCATGCTCACCCTCGGGAATCTCATTGGTTGAGCGCATGCCGCTCAGCATGTCCTTATAGAGCCCGCTTTTGAAGACGTAAGGTTCTACGCCAATTTTGTCCATTAGGCCGCGGTAATTCACCGTTTCCATGATCACGCCAATGCTGGCAGTAAGGGTCAGTTCATCGGCCACGATCCAGCGGCAGGGCGCGGATATGTAATAACCGCCCGAAGCGGCGAGGCTGCCCATGGAACAGATCACCGGCTTGCCGTTGGGATCTTCCTGGAATTTTTTAATGACGCGGTACATATCGTCTGCTGCCATGACTTCCCCACCCGGGGAATCCACCTTTAAGATGACGGCGCGAACTTCGGAATCTTTTTTGGCCGCTTCAAATTCAGCTTTCACCACCTCCACCATGTTGTTGCCGTCGGAGTCTGCGTCATGGCTGGTGATGATGCCGTTCACCGTAATGACGGCGATTTTATTATCCGAATTGTTGTCCTTCAGGAGCTGTTCTTCGATTTGCGGGCCGGCTTCCTGGCTGGTGGAGGGTTGCAGGTTGGCAATCCCCCGCACAGCGTGCACAGCCATTTGCGCGACATTTCCGAAAATGCTCAAGCACAGCAAAATAATCAAAATGATGGCAAAAATCATCCAGCCGCGTCCTCCCCGGGATGGTCGGGGAGATGGCGCCGAGATGACCGGTGGCGGCGGCGAGACGGGCGGCTGCCCGCCGGGGGATGAAAATGAATTGTCCATAGCGAACCCGAAGTTAGCGCGGGAAACCGCAAGTGACAAGCGGATTGTCCTCACGCAAAGGGGGTGTCTCAACCTAAATCAAGGGACGATTCTAATTTTCGGCCATAATCGGTTTGTTTTTAGTTTGGTTTTGTGGTTGATCCACCGGCCACGGTTAATTGACCTGACCGCCGTCCTGCGCCGTAGAATCTTTTTTTCTCAAAAACCCCTTGAATAGCCTTGCCATGGTTTGCATTAGCTTGCGTTGACTTAAAGTTTTTACGCTAATTTCGCGCCACGTGAAACGTGGTAAAAATTAACGCGAAAAGCTTTTTACAGAAGCAGACGGCCGCGACGCAGCACGGCCCTACCATGTCTCACAACTACGTATATCAAAGAACGCAATGACCATTTTAGCATGAGTCGCCCATGGCCGGAACCGAAACTTGACTCCTAGTTGTTCACACATCTACGGAGGCAGCCATTCTAAATATTCTGCCAAATTATAAGTGGTTGAATTGAGAGAATGCGGTATTTATGAAGGCAGCAATAACCTTACCGCCCATGAAACGCCGCTGGAAAATTCTCGTTGTTTTGGCCGCCGCACTGGCGGTGGCGTGCCTGATTGGGGTAGTGCGACATTATCAATTGCGCTGGGCGACAGAGGCGTACATAGCGCAGCTTAAGGCGCAAGGTGAGCCGATGGATTTGGCCCAAGTACTCCCGCCGCCAGTTCCGCCGGAACAAAATAGCGCGGATACTATGCGCCGAGCAGCGGCATTGATGAAATCGAATCAAGAATGGTGGGGAACAAACTCTGTTGGCCCAATGGGCATGGTTGCCCCGGGGAAAGCCAAGGTTGCCTGGTGGCAGCCGGACGTGCGAAGCTCGCTCTCTACGAACTCGTGGCTGGAGGTCGGGTCAGTCCTTGCAGAGGACAAGGAATCTCTTTCACTGCTCCACCAGATCTTCAACAAACCGAATTTGGATTTCCAGATTAACTACAAAGCCGGCTTCGTTGATTTTAGCATCACCAACCTGACCTTGATGGAATCCAAGCGCGCATCGCAACTATTGTCGGGCGCCACAATTTACGATTTGCATAGTGGCGATGCGGCATCCGCCGTGGAAAATATTCGCACCGCATTGGCCATCATTCAGGCTTTACGACAAGAGCGCTATGTGATTACCGAGCTGGTTCGCATGGCTATGGCAAATATTATGGTGTCAGCAAACTGGGAACTCTTGCAGGCGACAAATCTTTCCGAACAGCAACTATCCGACTTGCAGACCGGTTGGGCAAATTTGGATTTCATCCAAAGTGGTGTAAATGCGCTGGAGATGGAACGGGCTAGCGGACAAGTCACAACCGCAAAATGGCGCAGATCGAACGAAGATTTGATATCTTCCGTATATTTGACCCCGAAAGCACGCGCAAACCTGGGCATGGAACCTTTAACTGCATGGGACAAGGTGAAAATTAAGCCGAGAATTATCCTATGGCGATATTGGTGGTCATACCCGGACGAATTGCGCCAGATCAAGGGTTCTCAGGTATTAATTGATACAATGCGTGCTGCTCAAACCAACGGTTCCTTCGAGGAAGCGATTGAAAATCAATCCAAGAGCCTGGATGAATTGGGCATAACCGGACTGGATGACGAATTCCCAAGTCTCTTTGGCGGTGATCCAAATTTTCATTCAATGCTTTCAGAAGGCATAACAAGTTTGAGCGGGGTTGCCAGGCGCATGATGGCCGCCGAAACGGCCAAACGAACCATGATTACGGCGATTGCCTTGAAACGATATCAACTGAAGCATGGAAATTATCCGCCGGACTTGAAAGTGCTGGTGCCGGAATTTTTGACAGCGGTTCCATTGGACCCGGTTGATGGCCAGCCGTTGCGATATCGCCTGAATTCCGACGGAACGTTTCTGCTTTATTCAATTGGTCCCAATGGCAAGGATGATGGAGGGAATCCTCAGTTGGAACAGGACATTGAAGGGTCAAATTTTTATTGGTTGGGCCCGCATGCCCTTGACTGGGTCTGGCCGCAGCCGGCGACAGCAGAGGAGATTGAGGAGTTTTACGCGCATCCGCCGAAATAGATTGAACTCGACGGACGGCTGCGCAGCAGCGCAGCCCTACCATGGATATCCACGTAGTAAGCCAGACCGCGCAATCGCATGTAAGATTGGAGGCACCATTTTGCCTTTCCAAGGGGCGGTATTTCGAGTAATTAAGCTGTCCATTTTTGGAAGAAGATGCTCAAAAAAATTTTTGCACCATTGCTGGCGTGGTACCTGGGCGCGCTCAAAACGCTCGGTTACCCGGCCATTTTATTGCTGATGCTGGGCGAGAGCAGCTTTTTGCCGATTCCCTGCGAGGCCATCATTCCGCCAGCGGCGTATTGGGCGCACACGGACCAAATCCCCCTGAATATCGCGGGCATCCTCGGGGTGGCGGTGTTGGGCTCCTGGCTGGGAGCCACGATCATGTATTGGCTGGCGCGCAAGGCGGGACGGCCGCTGGTGCAGCGGTACGGCAGATTAGTCCTGTTCCCGCCGGAAAAATTGGAAAAGGCGGAGGGTTGGATGTCCCACTACGGCGCGATGAGCGTGCTGGTGGCGCGGCTGCTGCCGGGGGCGCGGCAACTGGTGGGCATTCCCGCGGGCATTGCGAAGCTGAACTACCTGCAATTTTCAATCTTCACGGTGATTGGCGCGACGATCTGGTGCAGTGTGCTGTGCTATGTCGGTGTGGTGGCGGGGCACGACCAGGAATTGATGGCCGGGGAATTGCGCCACGTGACGATGTGGCTGGGCGGCGCGGCGCTAATCATGGGCGTCCTCTATTATTTTTTCGTGCACCGGCATTTGAAGAAAAAAGACGGAGGGCAGAAGCCGGAAGCCAGAAGCCGGAATTAGAGCCTCGTCACCTCGGCTCCTACAATTGCAGATTTTACGCTTTGAAGTTTTGGCTTTAAATCTAATCTTTGCGCGTGTCGCAAATGCTTAAATCCTCCGGTGCGATGGCGATTGCCACGCTGACCAGCCGCGTGCTGGGCATGGTCCGGGAAATCGTTTATGCGCGGTTCATGGGCGACGGCTGGGTGGCAGGCGCGTTCCAATTTGCCTTCACAATTCCCAACCTGTTTCGGCGCCTGCTGGGTGAGGGCGCGTTGACGGCGGCATTCATCCCGATTTTTAAGGAGAAGGAAAAGCTCCACGGCGAACAGGAAATGTGGCGCGCGGCGAACGCGGTCATTTCCGGGCTGGTCATCGCCGCGAGCGTCGTTATCACCATCGTGATGCTGGGGATTTCGCTGGCGCTAAACGTCCATGATTTCCCGTTAAAAACCGAGCTGATGCTGCAGCTCCTGCGGGTGATGTTTCCGTACATGCTGCTGGTGTGCGTGGCGGCGGCGATGATGGGCATGCTCAACGCACGCGGGCATTTCTTCATCCCGGCCATGGGGGCGACGATGCTGAATGTGGTGATGATCGCCTCGGTACTTTGGCTGGCGCCGCATTTTGGCATGGCGCTGCCGGCGGGCGACCGGCTGCCGGTGCAAATTTTTGCGCTCGCGTACGGCGTGCTGGCGGCGGGGGTGGCGCAGGCGGCGTTCCAGGTACCGACACTCTGGCGCGACGGCTTCCGGTATCACTGGGTATCGCCGTGGAAAAACGAAACGGTGCGCCTCGTGGTCACGCGGATGATCCCAGGAACGATTGGCGTGGCGGCATTCCAGCTCAATGTCACGCTCGTGATGGCGATTGCCTTTTGGGTGAACCCGCAGATCGTGGCGTCGTTCAATTATGCTGTCCGACTCATGGAGCTGCCCCAGGGAATGTTTGGCATTTCGCTGGCGACGTATCTGTTGCCGACGCTCTCGAGCCTGGCGGCGGAGAAGAATTTTTCTGAATTTCGCACGACATTGCGGCATGGCGTCAGCACCCTGCTCTTCCTGAATCTCATTGCCGCGGTGTTGCTCGTGGTGCTGGCGGAGCCGATTGTGCGCTTGATTTATGAGCACGGTAAATTCGGGCCGGATGCCACGACCCGCGTGTCGTTCGCGCTGGTATGCCTGGCACCGGGGCTGGTGGCGTTTTCCACGGTGAACATCGTGGCCAGGGCGTTTTACGCAATGGGCGATACGCAAACGCCGATGAAGGTCAGCATTGTGTGCCTGACGCTGAACCTGATTCTCGCCGCTGGGCTGGTCGGGCCGTTGCACCAGGGAGGCCTGGGAATCGCGAATACGATCACTTCGATTTGCAATGTCGGCCTGCTGTTGTTTGCCTTGCGGAAAAAGCTGGGCAAGCTGGAAATGGAATCGCTCAAGCGGGAATTGTTACTACTGTTTTCAATGGCGATTTTTGTTGGGCTTGTGGCTTATGAAGCGTGGCGATTTTGGGAAGAAAAGATCGGCCATGTCACGCTGGCCCTGAAGATAGGCGCGGTTTTTGTTCCGGCGATTCTGGCTGGCGGCATATACTGGCTGGGGGCGTTGGCGTTTAAAATTCCAGCGGCAGCGGAGATTTTTGAATTTGCGCTGGCGCGATTCAAACGCGCGAAACGATGAAAACTTTTAACAGCCTGACGGAACGGGAAATCCTGGCGCTGGCGATTTCACTGGAAGAAGAGGACGCGCGGGTCTATGAGGATTTTGCGAATGCCCTGGAAACGGATTATCCCGAACAGGCGGAGAAGTTTCACCAAATGCGGCATGATGAAGACCGTCATCGCCATCGTCTGCTGGAACTTTACAAGAAACGTTTTGGCGAACATATCCCGCTGATCCGGCGGCAGGATGTGCGCGGTTTTGTGGACCGTCCGTCGGTATGGCTGACGCGCCCGTTAAGTGTAAAGAAGGCCCAAAAAACGGCCGAGAGTATGGAGACGGAAACGCGCCGTTTTTACCTGGCCGCGGCGCATCGAACGACCGACGCCAGCACGCGGCAATTGCTCGGGGATTTGGCCGAAGAGGAAAGCGGCCATATTCAGACAACGGAAAACATCTCGAGCGCCGGCGTGAGCGAAAATGACAAGGCCCAGGCCAAGCGTTTATTTCTGCTGCAAGTGGTGCAACCGGGGTTGGCCGGGTTGATGGATGGTTCGGTCTCGACGCTGGCGCCGTTGTTTGCGGCGGCATTTGCTACGCATAGCAGTTCTTCGACATTTCTCGTAGGTTTGGCGGCGAGCGTGGGCGCGGGCATTAGCATGGGATTTGCGGAAGCTTTGACGGATGATGGCAGCCTGACGGGACGGGGACGGCCGTGGACGCGCGGTTTCGTGACCGGCGCGATGACGGCGGTCGGCGGCCTGGGACATACGATGCCGTATTTGATTTCCAACGTGCAAACGGCCACGGTCATTGCCGTGGGGGTCGTGATCGTAGAGTTGAGCGTGATTTCCTGGATCCGTCACAAATACATGGACACGCCGCTGGTATCGGCGCTGCTCCAGGTAATGCTCGGCGGCGCGCTGGTTTTTTTGGCGGGAATCCTAATCGGAAAATCTTAGTCATGGACGCGCAAAAGCAAAAATCCTGGATGGCGATCACGTACGCGCAGGATTTTTCTGATGAAGGCGCGGGGCTGGGACCGCAAACTATCCTGCGGCTGCAACGCATCGTGCAGGCGCGCAAAGAGGGCTACAACATCAAGGCAGTTGTTCTGGCCGGCGGCATCGGGCCGGAGAAAGCGCTTTATCCGAAACAAACCAAACCGTTCGCAAACATGATGGGCGCATGGCTGGTGAACGAAGGGAAGTTTTCCTCGAGCGAAATTTTTTGGAGCGCCGACGCGTGGAATTGCATCGAGGTCACGCTGGAAATGATCAGGCTTATTAAGGCGAATCACCTGCCGCAAAACGTACTCGTGGTTTCGACGGGAGGTCACATTTATCCGCGCATGTGGACGACGTGGAAGCTCCTGTGCGGCGGAAAAAAGGGATGGAGCCTGGGATTTGTGCCAGAGTGGAAGGGGACTTGCGACCGGTTCCACGAATGGGCCGGGACAGTGAAATATATCCCGCTGGCGTTGTGGTATCGCAGCAAAGCCTAAGGCTGTTTGCCGGTATAAACGGTATCCGTCCAGGCGAAGAAACGGCGCAGGCCTTCATCGAAATCAATCTGCGGTTCGTAACCGATTTGCACGCGGGCTTTGCGGATGTCCGGGCAGCGGCGGAGCGGTTCGTCCGCCGGATAGCTGTCGGGATATTGCGAAAGGATGCGCGGGATTTTTCGCTTGAGGACTTTCTCGATCCGGTCGGCCAGCGCGACCATGCTCAGTTCCGGCTCGGGATTGCCGATGTTATACGCTTCGCCGGGGACGCCTTTAATCATCGCCAGCAAGAAACCAACGATGGCATCGGTGATGTAGCAAAACGTGCGCGTCTGGTTGCCGGTGCCATAAATGTGCAATGGCTGGTTGCCTTTGATGCGGTTGGCGAAATTGGGCAGCACACGGTAATCCGCCTCCTGCATGCCAGGGCCAAAGACGTTGAACGGGCGTACAGTGCTGACGGAGACGCCGTGGAGCTCGTGATAGATGTAGCAGAGCGTTTCGCCAAGGCGTTTGCTCTCGTCGTAGCAGGCGCGAGGACCCTGGCAGGAAACGTTGCCGCGATAACTTTCCTGGATGGGCACGAAGCGCGGGTCGGGGTCGCCGTAAATTTCGCTGGAGCTGAAAAAGAGGACGCGCGCCCGGTGCTTCTTCGCCGCTTCGAGCATGTGCTTGGTGCCGGCGGTGGCCACTTCCAACGTCTGCAATGGATAGGCGCGATAATAAAACGGACTGGCAATGCCCGCGGCATGGAGAATGTAATGCACGTTGCCGGCGATTTTGAACGGCTTGACGATATCGTGCTTGATGATGCGGCAATGCGGCAGTTTCTCCAGGCGGCTGCCTTCCTTGCCGGCAGTGATGAGGTTGTCCAGCACGATCATTTTGCACGGCGATTTCTTGAGCGTGGTGGCATTCAGGCGCACGAGAGCGTGCGTGAAGTAGCGGCCCAGAAAACCGCGGCCACCGGTCAGAAGGATCGTTTTGCCGGCGAGCGCGGGAGCGGCTTCGCGCAGGCGCGAGGCAATCTCGTCAATGTCACTTTGCAACATGTCAGTGTATCTCCAATTTTGGGATGGGCACGATGAAATGTCCACCCGCTTCTGTGTAGGCCTTGAGCGATTTCATGAGTGGCTCGGCGAAATTCCACGCGAGCAACACAAGGTAATCCGGTTTGCGTTCAAAAACCGCCGCGCGCGGCAGCACGGGAATGTGGTAGCCGGGCGAATAAAGGTTTTGCTTGAGCGGGCTGTCGTCGGCGATGAAATCAACCAGCTCGGGGCCGATTTCGAAATGAAACATCAGCGTCGTGGCCTTGGCCGGCGCACCAAACCCGGCGATGGTTTTGCCGGAGGCCTTCAGCTCGCGCAACAGTTTGCCAAGGGCAATTTTGAGATCGTTAATATTTTTGCCAAATTCGCGAAAGGTTTTGGCACGGTGCAGACCGAGTTTTTCCTCGTAGGCGATGGCGTCGGCGACTGATTTGCCGACCGGATACGGGCCGCCTTTCATCTGGGCGACGGCGTGCAACGAACCGCCGTGGCTGCCCACGCGCTGGGCCTCGATCAATTCCATACCGAGCCGCTTGAAAAACGGCACGAGCGGCCGGACCGAATGATAATCCAAATGCTCGTGATAGATGGTATCGAAAAGCGTCTTTTCAAATACGTCCACGAGATAAGAAACTTCGAAAACAAAAATGCCATTGGGCGCAAGCAGCGTGCGGATACCTTCAACGACAGCTTCGAGGTTATCAATGTGCGCGAAGACATTGTTCGCCGTGATAACGGTGGCCGGACCTTGTTGCGCGCGGATTTCCGCGGCCAGTTTGGGAGTGAAGAACCCTGCTACCGTCGGGATACCGTTGCGCGTGGCTTCCTGGGCGATGTTACGAGCGGGATCAATCCCCTGCACCTTCATGCCGGCCTTTTGGAAAAAGCGCAGCAACGTGCCATCGTTGGAGCCGATGTCCAGGACGAGGCTGCCCGGCGCGGGTTTAAATTGTTCAAGGACGCCGTTGGCGTACTTTTCAAAATGCGCGACGAATGCCGGGGACGTGCCGGAAACGTATACATAATTCTCGAACAACACGGACGGGTCCACGACATCGAGCAATTGTGCATGCGTACAGTCTTCGCAAAAAAAGACGTCGAGTGGAAAGCGTTGCTGTGGCTTGCTCAGTTCCTCGCGCGGGACGAAAGCGTTGGCCGGCGGCGTGGGCGCGAGTTCCAGGACGGAGGTCAACCGCGTGCTGCCGCATAGACGGCAAGTCTTGCGGCGATGGCACAGTTCGTTTGCCGTCGGGGAATTCAAATGAAGCGCTTTCTAGACTTTAACGAGTTCCACACGCACCAAATCTTCTT
>DATJXK010000088.1:0-9692 GCA_035500235.1 Pseudomonadales bacterium
TCCTTTGGCCGTCAGCGAATACTTCTTCGTGATTTGCAGCAATGTCCCGCTATTGTACGGAGTAATACTGCCCATGCCGTTAGTAATAGTCGTCAATGCCCCGCTCTCGATATAAACCAGTTTTACGGAGTTGGTGGCCGCGATGCCGCCAACGTTATAGGTATAGACAACGATGGTATTGGTACCGGGAACCAATGGCACGTTGTATGCAGTCCAGTGAGCCCAGTTATCAGAGCTTGAGGCGCCGGTAAAGAAGCCATTATTGACATAATAAAATACACCCGTGATGCCAACTTTGTCTGAAGTTGTGCCTGTGACATCAAACGTGTCGTTGCTCCAAAGCTGGCCGGGCTTGGGAGTGGTGATGGTAATCGTTGGTCTGTTGGTTTCAGCCACCACGGTCACCAGGCAGTTACGTGAATTGGTCTCCCCGGCCACGTTATTGACGGTGGCCCAAATCGTGTATTGTCCCGTGTGCTGCAGGACATTGTTGCTGACGATCAGGGTGCTGGAAGTGGCGCCGGGAATCGGAGGATCTTCGGTGCTATTGACGTACCACTGGTAATTGAGCGGCGAACTGCCACTGGTGCCGAGCATGAGCTTCAGGACGTTCCCCAGAGGTATGGTTATGCTGGCGGGCAAGTCACTGGTGATGACGGGTGGCGAGTCAAAAGTAACGCTTTGCGAACGGCTCATGCTGAAGGTGCCGCTGCCACCGCCAGGAGAATTAAAGTTTCCTGTAATCTTGAAGGTCGAAGGATTCAACGTGCCGGACACACTTGTGTCCGGAAAGGCGAAGGCGCTAAACGTGTCGTTGGTCGAATCGAATTCCGAGAAACCGCCGCCCGAGGACGTGCCGGAACTGTCTACTTCCCGGAAAATAAACGAGCCGTCCGGGGCCAATATACCCGCAAGCGACGCTGAGTGGCCTGAGGCGTTAGCGGTTCCAGTATAATATCCGGACGGGCCCTGGAATGGGCCCGGCGGTAGAATCTCCATGCTGTTAAAAAGCTCAATCGAATCGCCATTGGCATAATCCAGTTCGCCGCTAAAGCCACCGTGCTGGCCAACATGCCCGGATCCTTGCACAGAACTATTGGATACCTGCCAATCGCCCTGGGCATCTACCGTAGCCTGGACCAAAAAGCCGCCGGGAGCAGCGCCACCCGCGACATCACTGTCGTAGCCAACAATATCAATTTGATTATTTGCGCCGACGAACACTTCAAATATTCCGGCGTTCGGATCACTAAAGTTGTCGTCCTGTACATTGCCAATATAAAAGCCGGCAGGTGAACTAAAGCTTTTCCTTAAGAAGGCTTCCGTTTTATACGGGGGCTCATCCGGCAAAATTCCGCCAAAGGTATAATCCGGCACAGAATTATGCACATAGGTATTTCCGTTGAATTGAGGGACGAGTGTGCGGACGGAAGTTTTTCCGGAAAGATAGGGCCCCAGATTGACGATGGAATTGGGATCGCTGGGATCAAACTGCGTGGGCGCGCTCAGTGAGGACACCACGTTTGAAAGCACCGTGCGAAAGTTTGCTTCGGAGCCGGCCTCATCAGGACCGAGCGTAATCAGGTCATTAGTATCATCGGGCGAGCGGTCATTGCGGATGAAGTCCGACGCGGTGAAATAGAAAGTGGCGGCGCTTTCCAGGGCGTTTTCGGAAGGGATCAGGTCATTGGTATTATGCGGTGTCAGTAGGCTGGGATAGGTGGACAGGATTTGTTGAAGCGTCAAACCGTTGGTATCAGCCAAACCCACAATCTTCGGAAGGATAAAGCTCACGTTATTGGCATCCAGGGTATAACCGAGAAAATTCCCGGCGGTAAGCAGCGCGCGGAACATTTGGACATCGCCGTAATCAATAGTCACCTGCCCGAGACCATCGCCGTTGGTAATCGTGAGAAGGAAGCTGGTGTCGGTAACGTTTCCCAGGTTGATGAGCGACGCGTTAACCAGGAGCATGATATTAGTGCGGTAGAAATAGACGACATTGGTGGAATTATAATTGGCGGGGAAAACGGGGCCGCCAAAGGCGTCTTTCGGGGGTGCAGAGGTCCAATTATAGACGTCGCGGCCATTGGCAGGAAAATTAAGTCCGTTTAGGAAATTGCTGCCGGCGGGGGTCTGCGGCGCCAATAAAAGGCGCGTGGCCGCCAGCAGGACGTTGGCGTCAGCATTGTTCGTATCCAGGGTCAGCGCCGCTAAAAAATTGGAATTGGCGTTTACCAAATCCTCATTGGCCAGGTTGCCCAGCCCGCTGGCAACGTAGTCATTGGCCGTTTGGCCAAAAACGTTGCAACAAAACATGACCGCGCACACCCACGAGACGATGAGACTTTTTTTCATAGAGTTAGTTTTTTGACGTTTGAAAAACGAACAACTGTTCCTGACCACCGGCATTATTCCAGCGCAAACAACCGCAATCCGGGCCGGACACCTGCAAAGTGGCCTTCGGAATTGAGATCGCCCCGCCGGCGTTTGTGACTGAGACATGGGAAAGCTGCAAAGCCCCGGGACGAATGACGCTCGCGCTGGCGGCGCACAAGCGGGGTTCTTTTTCGCCCAACAAGGAAACCTGAAGATTACGCAATTCCGTACGCCGTAAATTGGAAGTTGAAAGGCGGCTGGAATTGATGACGTCCAACGCGTTCGTTAAAGAGCCTGCACAGGAAACCTGAATATTGACACCCTCGACCACCTGAACGGGTTCGAGCGCGATCTTGAAGAATCCCCATTTCTCATGGTCAACGAAGGTACGGGTGATATGGACGCGGGTAACAAGTTGAAGGCCATCGTATTTTTCCAGCGTGGCATCGTCCAGCGAAGGCATGAAGGCCATCTGTGCGCGGGCAGTGCCGCCTGACAACCCTAGTCCAAGGCAAAGCACAGCCACAGCTGTTAAATGACGTACGGCTGAAATTCCCAAGCTCGTGGCGTTATTCACCTTCACTGGATTAATCCTCGCGAGAAACTTGCTCACAAATAAGGTAAATGTCAAGGCCAAAGTTCACGACCATAACAATTTGATCGTTTTCAGAACGATCAAGGAGTTTTCCCTTTGAACTTTATCTTTTTTCAATAATTATTATTCCATGAGCAAAAAACAGCCGGCAGATTCGATGCGTCCTTATTCCAGCGTGCTGCTCGACGGCGATGAACGCGCCGCCGCGCGCGCCATGCTTTATCCCGTTGGTTTTAAAGAGGAAGATTTTAAAAAGCCGATCATCGGCATCGCCTCCACCTGGAGCAATGTCACGCCGTGCAACATGCACATTGATAAACTGGCACTTGAAGCCGAGCGCGGCGCCAATGAGGCCGGCGGCAAAGCCATTATCTTTAATACCATTACCATTTCCGACGGCATCTCCATGGGCAGCGAAGGGATGAAATATTCCCTCGTCTCGCGCGAAGTCATTGCTGATTCCATCGAAACAGTCGTCGGCTGCGCCGCGATGGATGGTTTTGTGGCCATTGGCGGTTGCGATAAAAATATGCCCGGGGCGTTGATGTCTATTGCGCGGCTGAACCGTGCTTCCGTCTTTGTTTATGGTGGAACCATTCTGCCCGGATGCATCACCAGCGACCCGGACCGGAAATTGGACATCGTGTCCGTGTTCGAAGCCATTGGCGCGCATGCGAACAAAAAAATTTCTGACGAAGAATTTCGTGCCGTGGAGCGATGTTCCATTCCCGGCCCTGGTTCCTGCGGGGGTATGTACACGGCCAATACCATGGCCAGCGCCATCGAAGCGCTCGGCATGAGTTTGCCGAACAGCTCCGCCCAGGCCGCCGTTTCCGAGCACAAGAAACAGGATTCCCGCAGCGCGGGCGAATGCGTCGTGCAAATGCTCAAGAGCGGCCTGCGCCCGCTGGATATCATGACCAAAAAGGCGTTCGAAAACGCCATCGCAGTGGTGATTGCGCTCGGCGGCTCTACCAATGCCGTCCTGCATTTGCTCGCGATTGCGCACGCAGCGAAAGTGAAGCTCTCGATTGATGATTTCACCCGCATCGGCAAGCGCGTGCCGGTGCTCGCGGATTTAAAACCGAGCGGCAAGTTCTTGATGAGCCAGTTGGTCGCAATTGGTGGCATTCGGCCATTGATGAAAATGCTCCTAGATAAAGGACTGCTACACGGCGATGTCCTGACGGTGACCGGCGAGACGATGGCGCAAACGCTTGCCAGCGTGCATCCGTATCCGAAGGGCCAGACCATCATCCAATCGTTTGATAATCCCATCAAAAAGGACAGCCACCTGGTGATCCTGCGCGGCAATCTCGCGCCTGAGGGAGCGGTCGCCAAAATCACGGGGAAGGAAGGACTGCAATTCACCGGGCGTGCGCGGGTCTTCGATTCTGAAGAATCGGCCCTGAAAAAAATCCTCGACGGCTCGATCGTCAAAGGCGATGTCATTGTCATCCGCTATGAAGGGCCGCGTGGCGGTCCGGGCATGCGCGAAATGCTTTCGCCTACTTCTGCCATTATGGGCAAAGGCCTGGGCAAAGACGTCGCGCTCATCACTGATGGACGTTTCAGCGGCGGCAGCCATGGCTTCGTCGTGGGCCATATCACGCCGGAAGCGTATACGGGCGGGCCGCTGGCGGTGATCAAAAACGGGGATCGCGTCACGATTGATGCGGCGAAGCGACAGCTCAACCTGGAAATCCCGGCAGCCGAACTGAAAAAACGGTTGAAAGCCTGGCGCGCGCCCAAGCCGCGTTACATGCGCGGCGTGCTCGCAAAATATGCGGCGCATGTGGCTACGGCGTCGGAAGGCGCGGTGACGGATAAGGATTTGGTCCTGTAATAGGAACTCAACAGTAGTACAAAATAAAAGCGGCAGTCATGACGACTGCCGCTTTTTGTTTTAAAACTTCGTAAGCTTAGTTCCGGCGGCGCGGGCGCTGCGAGAGTTTCAAGAGGAGCAATCCGCCAATCCCGCACAGCGAGAGCGTGGTTGGTTCGGGAACGGACGTGACGGAGATGGGCGTAAATTCCGCCACAGAGTTAAAAACGCTGACAAACCCGACCATATCCACCGGGCCGGTGGGAATCGGTGTGTTCGCCATGTTGGCGTTGGCCGAGGAATAAGACGTGGGCCAGTAGAACAACGTCATGCTGTTGGCTCCATCAGAAATCATTGCGCCCGTTGGCGAATTGGCAGTGCCCCAATTGCCCGATCCTTGACCGGAAACAGTGACATTGTCCAACTGCCACAAATAACCCGCCACGTTATAGGGAAGGACCGCTTGATTGAGCGTTGGAATCGTGGACGTGCCAATAGACGGCAACGGATTGCCCGAGGAAACTACGCTGAGGGAGGTTAAAGATGCCATTTCCGGGATCTGGTGGAAGGGACTATAGGTTCCGGTCAAAGAGAGGGCATCACCAACCACCGGCGTATATCCCCCCGGCAGTGTTGACCCGAAAACATCCATGGAGCCCGTACCATCGTTGACCAGAAAAGACCAGCTCGTGTACGTCTTCCCGTTCACTGTTCCGGGAGCCGACAATATCGCGGTGATTACGGGGTCCGAAGTAAGAGAGACGCCGGCAGTACCCGATGCGACAGTTGTTTGAACCGTGTTAATGTTCTGCGCCAGCACACTGGAGGCCGACATGCCGAACGCAGCCGCAATAGTGGCGGCAAATAATAATTTTGTTTCTCCTTTTAATTTCATAACAATTTAATTGAATAGGTTGCTCTAAATTCGCTTTTGACTTTTCCCTTTCTGAACCGATTAAATCATCACTATCAAAACCTTGGGCTAAGGTTATACCAATCAAGTATTTATAAATCAATAAATTTATTGTTACAATCGCGCAAACATTGTGAATAACTTATGCAATTCGCTTATAGCAAGATACTTAACGAGACAATTAATATTTTTAATTAGTGGCTGAGGACAAGCAAGACCGATTGGGGGACATGGATGGATGAAAGAGGTGTCTGTGGGAAAAACCGCCGTGAACGAAATTCGCTTGACCCAAACGCTGCCCTGGCGAAGTTTGAAAAGCCGATAAGAAAGAGAGCGTATTATGGCCAAAATCAAAACTGTCCGCGGGATTGAAAACCACAAAGCCGTTTCGCAAAAAGAATGGCTGAAAGCCCGCAAGCAATTGCTCGTTAAGGAAAAGAAGTTTTCGAAGTTGCGTGACGAATTGAACAAACAACGGCGCGCGTTACCGTGGGTTAAAATCGAAAAGGAATATGTTTTCGAAGGGCCGAACGGCCAAGAGACACTGGCAGATTTATTTGGGAAGAAGAGCCAGCTCCTGGTTTATCATTTTATGCTGGGACCGGGCTGGGGCGAAGGCTGCTCGCATTGCTCGTTTTGGGCGGACCATTATGATGGCATAACGAAGCATATCGGCGCGCGGGACGCCACATTCGTCGTCATTTCGCGGGCGCCGCTGGAGGAAATTATGCCATTCAAAAAGCGGATGGGCTGGCAATTCAAATGGGTTTCTTCGAACGGCACGGATTTTAATTTCGACTTAAATGTTTCATTCACACCGGAACAAATCAAGCACGGCACGGCCGTTTACAATTATGCCCCGTTGAACATGGACATCGACGAACGCGAAGGGGCCAGCGCTTTTTATAAAGACAGGAAGGGTGATGTTTATCACACCTATTCAACCTATGCGCGTGGAATTGATCTGCTGAATACGACTTACAATTTCATCGATCTCACTGCCAAAGGCCGCAATGAGAATCCAGAGCACAGCCAGGATTGGGTGCGTTATCATGACCAGTATCGAGGTTAATTCGCGAATAGTGTTTTTTTAGCTAAACGATAGCTTTGGTTTTTTGAACCTTTTTCCGTTTAATGGCACCAAAGCTATAATGAACGATGATCCGCTGGTCGCAGCTCTTAAGGCTCAAGAGCAGGGCGCCGTGCAGGAACTCCTTAATAAGTACGGAGATCGGCTGCTTCGTTCCGCTTTTCTGCTATGCGGCAATGAGGCGGAAGCACAGGATTTCGTCCAGGAAACATTCCTCCAGACCATGCGTTCGGTTCATCGCTTCCAGGGCCGCTCTGGCATTTATACCTGGTTACATGCCATCCTGCTCAATTTAATCCGCCATCATCGCCGCGGCCAGAAACGGCTTGTCTATGACGAGGAAAATCCCATTCAATTAGACGCCGCGACGGCATCGTCGGTGATCTAAATAGCATTGCAACAACGCTCAGGCTTTTCCGGCGCGGTCCCTGCCGAGGACAAAAGCGAGCGCATCACAGTTATTCATTCGTCAACTCGCCTGATGGACAAATGCCAGTTTCAGGCTTTTGATAAACTCATTCAAGTCGTAAAAACTTTTAGGGAGTAAGATCAGCGTGTAAACCAGTCGCGGCTTCAATTTTTAACAATGATAACCGAAATGGTTTTGTCCGGCGTCATCACAGGATCATCAGAACCATAGAACGCATGTTTAAGACGTCTATAGGCACCAGCACTATCCCGGAGAGTACAAAGATCATGATCTAGCTGCATCCCTACCAAAATACATCCCTCGGTATCGGATGTTTGGTTCCCAATGTGGATTTGTATTCCCGAGCGATCGGGCACGTTAGTAAGTTGCAACCGCCAATGGTCGGTTTTGTCATAGCGGATGATAGCCGAATACGTTCCGGCCGGAATGGAACTGATATTTGATTCATTATTTTGCCAAGGCCGCTCAAGTGTATAACAAATAATATTGCCGTTTACAGCAAGATAGCCGGAAGTACATTTCCGATCGGAATACTGGCGATAGATGGTAATTGTAAAACTTTTTGAATCTCCGGACGCGTTTGTGACCTGGTCCAGCAGCAAGCACAGGCAAGTCAGTACTAAAACTCGTTTCACAATTTGCGATGAAAATAACATCACTTCAATTAGCGCAGCGTTATGCTACAAGCGCATTATCGTTGTGAGGTACGTCAATATGACTTTGGTCAGTATGAGTATCATTATGGGGAGCATCCATATGCGAATCCATATGCGGCCTCATAAAGTCCGCATGGCCAACTTCTGACGCGACATCAACGTGCTTCTCAGGGGAATCCGTATGGCTGTCAATCGCGGCACGATCCGAATGTGTATCCGTATGGTCTCCTGCTGCAAGCTCTTGATTCGGTGATTTCTTGGCCCTCGGGTTTCCCGTGTCACTGTGCGAATCGCTATGGGGCGCGTCCGAATGGGTGTCGGTGTGGCCACCATCGAGGCCTTTCGCGTCTGCCAAGAAATCTCGTGCGCCTTCAACGTGCTTAAGATCCGCTGCGCGGAGCGATGAACCAGCAAAAAAAGCGAGTACGCCAAATGCAATTCTTGGCAAAAAACGACGCCTGCTTAATAACTTGGAAGTTTCTGACTCTGTTGCGGTCGGCTTGGCGCATGTTCGGCTCGCTATTTCCCAAGAAGCGTCATCTTCCAGGTCATCAAGCACGGCACGATTTCTTCGAGTTTTATCAGGTTTCTTAAAGGTCTTTTTGAGCAATAATTTAACTCCTAAATAAAATCCGCTTGAAATTACAACGAATGATGCCAAATCCAGCCATAATTGAGCTTTCATGGTCAATATTATTGAATGTATTTATCTACTACAAACAATTAGAGGTCTAGGAAATTTTTCAAATTGATGCAAGCCTTAAAATGCCTTATTATCATTGCTAAATATTACTCTAAACATAAATACATATTATGGGTGTTGAGTTGCGTCCTTTTGGCGTTCGCTGCAATATCCGCTGCGAGTATTGTTATCAAAACCCGCAGAGGGACGCTGGGAATATTGCCCGGGCTTATGATTTGGAGCTCATGAAAACATCCATATTGAAGGAAGGCGTGTCATTCATTCTTTTTGGCGGCGAGCCATTATTAATGCCGATTCAAGATCTTGAAGATCTTTGGTCTTGGGGCTATGAAAGATTTGGGACAAATGGGATTCAAACAAATGGCACTCTGATTAATGAGAAACACGTAGAACTTTTCCGAAAATACCGCGTTTCAGTTGGAATTTCAATTGATGGACCGGGGTCTTTGAACGATATCCGCTGGGCTGGGTCTTTGGAGGCAACCAGAAAGGCTACTGCAAAAATTGAATCCACAATCGCCCAATTGTGTAAAGAGGGGATTGTCCCTTGCCTAATTGTTACGTTACATCGTGGTAACGCCACCAAGGATAGGCTTCCAGAAATGGCCCACTGGTTCGAGCATCTGGATTCAATTGGCATTCATTCAATTCGGCTTCATATATTGGAGGTCGATCACCCTTTGATAAGACAAAAATACGAACTTTCTATCCAGGAAAATATTGATGCCTTTTTATTTTTTGCTGCTCTGGAAGGAAAACTCAGAAAACTCAGGTTTGACGTCTTCCGTGATATTAAAAATTTGCTGCTAGGTCTCGATCTAAAGGCAACTTGTATTTGGGGAGCCTGTGATCCCTATTCGACCCATGCTGTCCGTGGAGTAGAAGGAAACGGGCAAAGGAGCAATTGCGGGCGCACAAACAAGGAAGGCATTGATTTTGTCAAATCCGACGAACCTGGTTATGAGCGGTATGTTGCACTTTATCAGACCCCGCAGGATTATGGCGGTTGCCAGGCGTGCCGTTTCTTCCTCATGTGCAAAGGCCAGTGTCCGGGAACGGCGATCGACGGTGACTGGAGAAATCGCACAGAACACTGCGCGA
>DATJXK010000089.1:0-4946 GCA_035500235.1 Pseudomonadales bacterium
AGCTTTGTGTGCATCTGCAATGGGAACCAACGGAAGCCTCGATGGGATATGAAGTCCAACGGGCCAACGATGTCCACGGTCCATTTGATCTGCTGCCAAACAATCTGCCGCAATTAACTATCTATAACGATTTTGTCGGCACCGGCTCGACGAATTTTTATTATCGCGTCCGCAGCATCCAGACCAACGGCGCCGGCCACGTTCTCCCCTCGGACTGGTCGGAACCGGTAGCCGGACATCCCAATAGTTTCAACCAGGAGCAATTGCTTACCGAAGTGCAGCAGGCCAGCTTCGATTATTTTTACTATTACGGTCATCCCCTATCCGGGCTGGCTCGCGCATCGGCCAGGCGGGATTCCGATATTTGCGCGATTGGCGCCAGCGGCATGGGCTTCTTCAATCTTGGCGTGGGCATTGAGCGGGGCTTTATCACCCGCCAGCAGGGAGCGGAAATGACATTGAAACAATTGCGCTTTCTCTCGGAGAAAGCGGATCGTTTTCACGGCGCCTTTCCGCATTTCATCAATGGCGCGACCGGCAAAGTCATTCCTTTCAGCAAATACGACGATGGCGCGGACATTGTGGAAACTGCGTTCCTGATCCAGGGAGTTTTGTTCGCCCGCGAATATTTTTCCGGGACCAACGAAGACGAGGTTGAAATCCGCAAGCTCTCCGACAACCTCTGGCGTGGCGTCGAATGGGATTGGTTTGTCAACAAGTCCAGTCCTGAACCGGCAATGATTTGGCACTGGTCACCGAACTATGCCTTCAAGAAAAACCTTTATATTTTAGGGTTCAACGAATGCCAGATCGTCTACATATTAGGGCTGGCTTCGCCTACCCATCCGATTGAGCCCAAATCCTACTGGGAAGGATGGGAATGGCCTGAGTACGCCGAGGAAAGGACTCAATTCGGGATTCATGTGAATCTTGGCAGCCGCCCCATCACCGGGCCACCGCTTTTTGAAACCCAATATTCCTACATGGGCCTGGACCCGGAATCGATCGTCTTTCACGGCAAGCCATACTATGACCACTTCAGGAATTTCTGTTTCGTCCAAATCCGGTATGCCGAATCGAAAAAGGATGTCTATAAGGGTTACGGTCCGCTCTGGGGCATCACCGCCAGCGCAGGCCCGGATGGTTACATGGCGTTTGCGCCGGGCATCCGTGATAATGGCACCATCGCCCCTACCGCCTCACTTTCCTCCATGCCCTATGTTCCTGACGAGAGCATCGCCTGCATGAACGAAATGTATCGCGTATACGGTTCCAAATTGTGGGGCCCATTTGGATTTTATGATTCGTTTAATTTCACGCGTAATTGGGTCTCTAAAACGTACCTGTGCATTGACCAGGGCCCGATCGCGCCCATGATCGAAAACTATCGCACTGGCCTGTGTTGGAAGATCTTCATGAAATGCCCGGAAATACAACCCGTCATAACCATGCTTAACGACGAGGAGATCTCACGTTATGCGAAGATACAAAATGCAGAGCTTCAATCTCCCCCAAGCGGAAAATAAAAGGCTTTCAAGAACACATTTTCAGAAATTCTTTTTCGTCGATGATTTTCACGCCCAGTTTCTGGGCCTTATCCAGTTTTGATCCAGCCTCTTCACCGGCAAGGACAAAGTCCGTGTTACCACTGACACTACCGCTGACTTTGCCACCGAGTGCTTCGATTTTGGCGGAGGCTTCGTCCCGACTCATATTTGGCAACGTGCCGGTAAGAACGAAAGTCTTTCCGGCAAACGGCAATCCGGCAGCTTTTTTCGCGGAAACCTTCTCGCTGGCGGGATGGATGCCGAGTTCTTTTATCCGTTTCAAAATCCTTTTGCCATTTTCGGTGGCAAAGAAATCCAGGACACTTTGGGCGACTACCGGGCCGACCTCTGTAACGATGCCGGATTCCTTTTCTGCTTTGCTTTTCGATGGTTCGGCAAAGTGAGACTCAATTAACCGGGCGGCAATTTCCCCAATTTCCCGTTTTAGTTTTTCGTGGCGTTCGGGGCTTTCCTTGCGGGCGGCAGAAAGTTGCGACGTTTTTTCGCGATACTCGCAGATGCCTTTAAGCAAAGGTGAGTGCGCGACATCTTCAATGGTTTCGTGAAAGGTTGCCAGGTCGCGCGCGGTCGTCTTGCCAACATCAGGAATCGCCAGGCCAAACAGCCAGCGCGAAAGTGGAAAAGTCTTCGCACGTTCAATGGCGTGGATGGCTTTCGTCCCATTTTTCTCTCCGAAAATGCGCGGCGCCTCATCCGTGCCGAGGTTGAGCGTAGCAAGTTGTTCCACGTTGAGCAGAAACAAATCGAGAGGTTCTTTAACCAGGCCGCGCTCCACCAATTTATCAGCCACGATACCGCCAATGCTTTCAATATCCAATGCGCCGCGCATGGTAAAAAATTCCAAACGCCGCGTGGCCTGGGCAGGGCATTGCAGATTTTCACAGCGCCAAACGACATATTGAGGATCACGGGAAATCGGGCTGCCGCACACCGGGCATTTATTGTGAAGGTATCCGGCAAAATCGAAAGGCGTCGCATTGCGCGGGCGTTTGGACATAACCACGCCAACGACCGCAGGAATCACTTCACCGGCTTTTTCGATGGTCACGGTATCACCGATGCGGATGTCTTTGCGCTTAATTTCATCCTCGTTATGGAGCGTAGCACGGCTAATAGTGCTGCCCGCGAGAAAAACCGGCTCAAGCTCGGCTACAGGCGTAAGGGCACCAGTACGGCCTACCTGGACGGTGATGTTGTTTAACTTCGTCTCCGCCTGTTCGGGCGCATATTTGTAGGCAATTGCCCAGCGGGGAGCCTTGGAGGTAAATCCGGCGCGCTCACGCTGCGCAAATGAATTCAACTTGATGACCGCGCCATCGGTTTCATAAGTAAAGTCATGCCGGATTTTGTCCAACTCGTTGATCGCATCAATCAGCTCTTCCAGCGAACGGCAATGCCAGATTTTCTCAGGCGTTTTAAAGCCAAGCGACTTAAGCCATTCCAACATTCCCGTGTGTGTTTGCGGGTAATCCATGCCTTCCACTTTGCCTAGGCCATAAACAATCACATCAAGCGGACGCTTGGCCACGAGCCGGGCGTCGAGTTGTTTGAGCGAGCCGGCGGCAGTGTTACGTGCGTTGGCATACGTTTCCAAACCAGCGGCAGCCTGCTCGGCATTCAGTTTTTGAAAGCCGGTCTTGGTCATAAAAACTTCACCACGAACCTCAAGCAACGCCGGCTGGCTCCCCTCCCCGTCTTCAAACAAATTTTTCTGTTTCGATTTCCCGGCTGAAGACGAACGTAAATTCAACGGCACACTGCGGATGGTCTTAATATTTGTAGTCACATCATCGCCTGTGGTGCCATCGCCACGGGTGGCGCCTACGGTCAGCTTTCCATTTTCATAACGCAAACTCATTGCCACGCCATCCACTTTGGGTTCCACGGCCCAATCGAGTGTTTCATCGGGAAGGATTTTTTGGATGCGTTTTACGAAATCACGCACTTCATTCTGCGAATAGGTGTTGTCCAGGCTCAACATAGGCAACAAATGACGCACCGGACGAAATGCCTTGAGCGGCTCACCACTGACGCGCTGGCTGGGCGAATCAGGCGCAACCAATTCAGGGAAAGCTTTTTCTAAATCCAGAAGCTCGTGGTAAAGGCGGTCATACTCGCGATCAGAAATCGTGGGGCTGGCCTCGACGTAATAGGCATAGTCATGGGCGCGAATTTCGGCGACAAGTTGTGCGTGGCGCTTTTTGGCTTCGGCTTGCGTCATACGGAAATATTTAACGTAAAGGCAATTAGAAGCAAAGCCGGGAAAACTGGCCGGAATGGGGAAAAATCCTCTTTGACGGGAGCCGTAACCGGTTTTATTTTATGGCGTGCAAGGGAGGAGTATTTTCCGGCTATCGGAAAAGCAATGGCTGCGACGCGCGCCGTTGCCGCGAACCTATTCGGACTTTTTAGGCCGAAAGTTATTTATTTTCATCCTCACCGCCCAGGGCATTGGCGCCTTTGCCCTTATTACGCTGACCGTGATTTTTAAAAAAATCAACGTTGCTTCCCATGTCATCCATCCAATGATTCGAATGGAAATCTCAAAGGCAGGCTCAAAATTGCTGCCCCTGTTCCTTTTCGTGGCAGTGGCACTGGGCTTTTTGGCGATTGGGCAGACAGTCTCTGTGGCCGCACGCTTTGGAGCCTTTGACTATATCGGAACCGTCATGGTAACGGTCATTGTGAGAGAATTGGGCCCCTTGCTGGCAGCCGTCCTCGCCCTGGCCCGCACTGGTACAGCCAATGTCATTGAACTCGGCACCGCACGCGCGCTCAGCGAAGTTGAGGCGCTGGAATCAGCGGGGATTGACCCAATACATTACCTGGTGGTGCCGCGCGTCATTGGAATGACGTTCGGAGTTTTTTCGCTCACGGTTTATCTCATCATTGCGGCCCTGGGCAGCGGATACTTGTTTGTCTTTCTTCAAGATGTGCCTTTGACGCCCAGCGAATATTTTACCGAGCTGGCAAGCTCGTTAAGCTGGCAGGATTTCGTGTTGCTGGCCCTTAAATCCTGCACTTTCGGATTTTTCATCGGCATCGTCACCTGTTACCACGGCCTGGCGCAACCGTTACGGCTCGAAGAAGTGTCACGGTTAACCGTCCGCGCCATATCTGAATGCATCATCGTCTGCATCTTGATTGATGCGTTCTTCTTTTTTCTCTATCTCCACGGATGAACGAAAACCCAAACAACGACCCGAAGCCTTTGCTGCCCATCGAAATGACGGGTGTAAACATCAGCACGATGCAGGACCCGGATTTTATTGTTTTCAAAAATATCAACTGGTCGGTCATGCAAGGTGAATTTTGGGTGGTCGGCGCGCCGCAGCACTCGGGCAAAAGCGATTTTCTCATGACGACGGCCGGGCTGAT
>DATJXK010000090.1:0-12404 GCA_035500235.1 Pseudomonadales bacterium
AGACACCAGGTCCACCTGGATGGGTTCGCTGCCACATTCACGCGAAACGCAACAGTGGGCGAGCAACAACGGCAAACATGATCGCTGGCTCGAAGCGAAGCATTCCGACGATGATCAATATCGTCACATGCCGCTCACAATGGGTTTTTACAATCGGGATGATCTACCGTTCTATTACGCACTGGCGGATGCATTTACCGTTTGCGACCAAAATTTCTGTTCCTCGCTCACGGCCACCGAGCCCAACCGCCTGCATCTTTGGACGGGCACCGTCCGGCCGCAACCTACCATCAATTCCTTTGCCTACGTGCGCAATGACGATATGGGTTATGACCCGGAGTTGCGTTTGAACTGGACGACTTTTCCGGAGCGGCTCGAATCTCTGGGCATTTCATGGAAAATTTATCAGAACGAAATCGCGGTGCCGTCGGGCCTCAGCGATGAGGAAAATTCCTGGCTTGGCAATTTTGACGACAATCCCATCGAATATTTCGCCCAGTACAATGTGTTTTTTTCCGCCACCCATCGGCGCTATCAGGTGCAACAGGAAAAATCACTCGCTGCTCAACTGGAGGCGCTCGAATCACAAACACCGCGTTCCGATGCGCTCGCACAACAGATCGCCGATACGCGCCGCGAATTGCAAAAAACCCGCGACGAATTGGCCAAATGGAACGATGAGACTTTTGCCAAGTTATCCACGTTTGAACAAAATCTGTTTCTCAAAGCTTTCACGACGAATGAAGATGACCCGAATTATCGCGAGCTATCGCTGATGAGTTATCGGGATGGCGCGACGCCTCGGCAAATGCTCGTCCCTGCGGGTGACACGCTGTATCAGTTTCGCAAGGATGTTCATACCGGCAAATTGCCGGCGGTTTCCTGGATTGTCCCGCCGGAACGGTTTTCCGACCATCCTTGTTCGCCCTGGTATGGCGCATGGTATCTTTCCGAAGTGCTGGACATTCTCACGCAGAATCCGGAAGTCTGGAAGAAAACCATCTTCGTTTTATGCTACGATGAGAACGACGGTTACTTCGACCATGTTCCCCCGTTCGTGCCGCCGCGATGGGATCGCGCGGACACCGGCAAAGTTTCGGCGGGCATTGACACTTCTGTAGAGTACGTCTCCCAGGAACAGGAAGACATCATCTGCGCGTGGGAGGAGGGAGCTGGCGAAGGCAACCTGGCCGGGCCCATTGGATTGGGCTTTCGTGTGCCGCTCGTGATCGCGTCGCCCTGGAGCCGGGGAGGCTACGTGTGTTCCCAGGTATTCGATCACACGTCCATTTTACAACTGCTGGAAACCATCCTCACTCACAAAACCGGCCAGCCGGTTCGGGAAACCAACATCAGCGCCTGGCGGCGGACCGTCTGCGGCGATTTGAGTTCAGTTTTCCGTCCGTATCAAGGCGGGAAAATTCATGTCCCGCGACCCGTGGACCGCAAGCCGTTTTTTGCTTCCATCAGCAACGCGCAATTTCGTCCGATGCCGGACGACTACCAAAAACTGGATGCGGCGCAAATCGCGCAAACCCGCGCGGAACCGCGCTCCGTCCCATGGCTGCCGCAGCAGGAAAAAGGCACGCGCGTTGCCTGCGCTCTGCCTTATGAATTAGCCGCCGATGGGATTTTAAGCGTGGACAAGAAAACGTTTGGCATTCATTTTGCCGCTGGAAACAAATTGTTCGGGGCGCGCGCAGCGGGCGCGCCGTTCCGGGTATATGCGCCGGTCAAAATGCGCGATGAAAATGGCTCGTTCGAGGTTGGCCGCAATTGGAACTACGCGGTGAAGGCGGGCGACACCATTCAGGACACCTTCGCTCTCGCCGAATTTCCCGACGGTGTTTATTATCTGCAACTGAGCGGGCCAAACGGTTTTTACCGCGAATTTCGCGGGTCTGCCGCGGATCCACTTTTAGAACTGGCATTGCCACCCGCGAGCAACGAAAATTCTTCCGCCGCAACATTGTGTCTGACCAACCACGATTCACAACAGTCGTTGACGGTCACCATAAGTGACCTCGCTTATGGTAGTAGCGTAAAAACGGTGACTTTGAATCCGTCGGAAACCCGGAATTTGACTATGGACCTAAGCCACAGCCACGGCTGGTACAACTGGAGTATCCGCATCCAGGACGCCCCGGATTTTGCGCAGCGTTACGCCGGCCATATTGAGACAGGACAGGAAAGTTTCAGCGACCCGGCCATGGCGTAGATCTGGGAACAAAGATCCGCAGCCATTTCAGTGGCTGGATTTTTAATTCGTCACTTGTCATCCGTCCTTCGTTGGGCATGATGAAAAGATGTTTATGAAAAAGGGACTTGGCTACAGCCTGGTTGCTTTGTGCCTGGCGGTGCTGGCGCTTTTAATGGTCGAGAGCCGTTTCCGCCGCGTGGCTCCGCGTGACCGTATCCTCGTTTTGGTTTCGCTGGATGCGTTCCGTTGGGACTATCTGGATAAGTTCAAGCAGCAGACGCCGCATTTAAATCAGCTGGCTGCGGAAGGTGTCCACGTCGAGCGGTTGATCCCGGTTTTTCCGACGCTCACCTTTCCCAATCACTACACCATCGCGACCGGGCTATGGCCGGAGCATCACGGCATCGTCAATAACCGGATGTATGACCCGAACTTCAAAACCAATTTCTATATCTTTGATAATCCCGGCCCGACCAATGGCATGTGGTGGGGCGGCGAACCGATTTGGGTGACGGCTACCAAACAGGGCCGCATTGCTGATTGCATGTTTTGGCCGGGTACAGGAGCCGAGATTGATGGGGTTCGTCCAAACAAGTATCGAATCTTCACCACCAATGCGGGCCCCGATGAAGTCGTTGATACTGGTCTGGGCTGGCTCGCCCAAACCAACAACCGTCCCAGCCTGGTCATGCTCTATTTTCACTGGGTGGACACGGAATCCCATCATCACGGCGTGGAATCTTCGCAAGTGGCGCAAGCCGTGCCGAAAATGGACCAGGCGATGGGCCGCCTGATGGATGGCCTGCATCGCCTGCAATTGGACGATATCGCCAATGTCATTATTGTTTCCGACCATGGCATGACGGATTTGAGCAAGGACCGCCTGATCTTACTAAGTGATTACGTGGATTTAAGCACAGTGCAAGTGGACACCTGGGGCGCAGTTGCCGGGCTGCGTCCGCTGGATGGAAACGTGGACGCGCTCTATAATGCCTTTGCCGGCAAAGAAAATCATTTCAAGGTCTATCGCCGCGAAAACATGCCCGCGCGATATCATTACACTGATAACCCGCGTATCCCGCCTGTAGTTTTAGTCGCCGATGAAGGGTGGTATATCAATAAACGCCCGCTTAAACCCAAGGAAACATTTGAAAGCGCGACTCATGGATTTGACAACGCATTGCCGTCCATGGGCGCGACATTCATCGCTTATGGCCCGGCGTTCCGGCATCACGTAACCCTCCCGCCCACGCCAAACGTGGACGTTTACAATTTGCTCTGTGCTACGCTTGACCTCACCCCGGCGACCAACGACGGCGACGATAGTTTAGTACGGGAAGTATTGGCTAAGTAATGGAGCCGTGCGCCTTAGCAAGCGAGCCTGGCAGCGAAACCACTTACTGCAAAATACCGCTCTCTACTTTCTGATAGTCTCCTGCTTCTCCATTGGCGACGAGTTGGCCAGCATCGGGATCGATGACCATTTTAGGATGTTGCCAATGCCAGTGCTCAACGTGGCCGTCGGCGAAACTAAAATTGCAACCCTGAAGATGGCGATTGGCGGGCAGATCATCCCAATTGCTGGGATAATCGTCCGAGCCTTGCGTGGGTATGCCGAAAATGGAATCGGTAATTTCATCTTCATGCACATCCAGAAAAGTGATGAGTTGCGTGGGCGCCGGACTGCGGATCTGGGATGATTTCTTAAAACTGGGGGCGGGATCATCCACTTCCGCATCGTACTCAGGGTAACCGTTGATAGACTGGCTGAGGCTGTAACTGCGAGTATGGAGTTTGCCAAGCGTGTTGCCGTTATCGTCCACGGCCATGGCTTGATCGGCGGGGCAGTGATAGATGGCTACCGAACCATTGTACTGGTAGAGCAAGCCATGCTGGATGTTGGTATAGGTAACGTCGGTCCGCGCGGAGCCGGCGCACCAGGAGATGCCGGTATCCAGGGGGTCTCCTTCCGTAAAGTCGTCAATGGCATTATTCGGCGGCAAAATGTCATTGTTATCGGCGCTATACATAACCGCGCAGACTTGCAATTGTTTCAAATTGCCCAGACATATCGTCGATTGGGCTTTGGCCCGGGCCGCGGTAAGCACCGGGAACAACAAGGCAGCCAAAGCGGCAATAATCGCAATAACCACCAGCAATTCTATCAAAGTAAAGCCTGTTTCCCGGTTTCCTAACCCTCGAGATAAATATACTCGCACACGGGTTAATTGACGCGGACATTGTTACAATGGGATGTCAGACGGGAAATTTTTTTGCTAAGTGTTCCTGGACTTCAACGCTGCGATGCGTGAACAACCAGGAGTCAAGTTTCCCTCACGTCATCGTTAAGGATGTGGTAAAATGCCCGTCGCCACCGCTGTGGTGGCCTGACGTTCTTTGACATTTTGAAGAAGTGGATGGTTGATAGTAGAGAGTTGAGAGAAGGCAAAAAATCAACCCTACTGAAGGCTATTCAAGGCTATTGAAACCTATTAAAGACCCCCCCGGGGGGAGAGAGTCTGAAGGCAGATGTCGTAGCGGCGGTTGGTAAACCGCCGGCGCTTTGGCTTTTCTTTGCGGTGGGCACGGGGCACACACGTGTAGTGCCACGCCCTACCTTGAATGGCCGTCAGGTGAATTAACCCAAAAACCAAACCGTTTCAAAACCGATTATGGCCAAAAAAAGTGAATCGCCGTTATAGGCACTTTTCTGCGAATATATCTTTCGCTGAGGCGATAAGTCATCCCATCATACTTGACGCAACACGAAATACGCAGCACGGCAGGTAGTTTTGGTCACCTTCGGAAGGTTCACCACGTTTCACGTGGCTACGGAAGCCTACGGAAGGCTACGGAAGGGGGGTCCCCCACGGGGTTTAAGGCCCATTCCGCCCCAATATGTCGCCGTTGAACCCAAACCCTTATCTTGAGTTTTCAAAATAGACGGGCATGATATGGTATTAACGATGATTCTTGTTTTGGACAACTACGATTCGTTCACTTACAACCTCGTTCAGTACCTGGGCGAGCTGGGGGTGGAAACGGTCGTGAAGCGGAACGACGAAATTTCCATTGATGAAATTCGCGCGTTGAAGCCGGAGCGCATTTTGGTTTCGCCCGGGCCTTGCTCGCCGAAAGAGTCGGGTTTGTCCAACGACGTCATCAAAACCTTTTCGCAGGAAGGCGTTCCCGTCTTTGGCGTGTGCCTGGGGCACCAGTGCATCGGCCATACCTTCGGCGCAAACGTGATCGTGAATTACCGCATGATGCACGGGAAGACCTCGCCCATTAAACATAACGGCAAGGATTTATTTGAAGGTATGGCGAATCCGTTCCCAGCCACGCGCTATCACTCGCTGGTCATCCAGCGCGACTCCATGCCTGATTGCCTGGAAATAACTGCGGAAAGCGATGAAGGCGAAATCATGGGTGTGAAACATAAAACGCTGCCGATTTGGGGCGTGCAATTCCATCCCGAAAGCATCCTGACCGAGAACGGCCGCCAGATTTTGAAGAACTTTCTCAAGCTAAAGGCATAAATTTGCCTTTAAATTAAGCCTTTTCTTCAGCCTTGCCACCCTGGGGCATCCTGCCCCCCTTCTCGCCTGCGCAATTTAACGTTAATAAATAGCAACTGACCGAAAGCGGGTTTTTTGGGTTTTCGCTACCTTTTCTGCATGACGAAATTTTTAGCCGGTTGTGCAGTGATGTTTGCGCTCGTTTCCGCCAGGGCCCAAACGGTAACGAACAACGTCCAATCCCTGGACGCCGTGAAGATTTACCTCGTGAGCATCGTCCAAAACATGGATGTAGCCGCCCATGATTTCGTAACCAATGCCGCCGCCTACCAGGCCATCATTGACAGCGAAGGCGGTGACTATAACAAGGCGGCGGAAGAGAATGGCGTGGAGCTCGGTGAGCTGGTGAAAAAAATGCAGGCGGACTTTGGCATCTACCATAACCACGGCTATGAAACGGTGGAAGGCATCGTCGCCGGGACGAAGCGAATGGTTTGGTTCGATAACTATTTGGATGGCGGCGTGCCGGCGGAGGAAGCCTCAACAGATTCTCCCGAATCGCCACTCGTTCTTCGCGCCAAAGACGGCACGATGATCAGCAACCATAACGGCAACCTGTTCCATTACGTCATCGAGCCAACCCTTTGGGGTACCCGGGCATTTTTCCTGGTAAAACTAAGCCCGGCAGCACAGGCAAAGATCAAAGAGGAATATGAAGAAGCGTTGCATACGAAATTGTCTGCAGGACCGGTGGCCTTGCCGCGGGCAGACGTATTGACGGCCGCCTCGATTGATTGCGCGGAAAAATTGGACATGCTTTTGCAGGTGGCCAAAGATTGGCAACCGACCACGGGCGAATGCATCGGCGCGCTGGTTTGGATGACGCCGACGCTTAATGGTTATTTCGACGATTGGCGGGACTCGCGTTATAACCCTGTCGCCACCGGCCATTATGTAGCCGAGTCGCGCGTGCTCGATATGCGCGGCATCATGTACAGCCTGAAGATTACCTGTGATGCCATCCTGCCTCAGCTCCAACCCAAAAACCCCGGGCTCGCCGACCAATTGAAGTATGAGTACGACAATATTATTACCTTCATTGACCGCGTGGAAGCCCGCGATGCGAAGAGCCGTTATAAAATGAGCATACCCGAGATTGAGGAATTGGCTGAGGAAGCCAAGACCATCACTGACCAGCTCCAGCCACAACTGCGCCAAATGGCCGCGATCCTCAATGTGGAGATTCCTGAAAAGCCAACACTGGTTACGGCCGACATACCCACTCAAAAGTAAATAAAGCTATCGGGGAATGAACCACTTTTTACACAGGATTATTTGCCTCGCCCTGTTGCTGGGGGCATTCGTTGCGCCTTCGTTTGCCAAGGCAAACCTGAGCAGCGACTTTCATGGCGTCCAACAAAACCTGAACGACCACTTGCTCGATGTTTATTCCGGTGATAGTGGAACCAATTTAGCATCCCAAATCTCATCGGATTTGGCCGTAATAAAACCTTACGTGGAGGGCTATTCTGATACGGAGGCAGCGAATATCTTGAATGCTCCCCTCCCCGCGCAATTATCAGGAGCCGGACAAATCGGTGTAGCCCGCGGTCGTTTACAGCACGTGGCCGCACTGGCGATGTTGCAGTGCCAGAAATCTGGAAATCTTTCGGGAGCACAACAATGGCGCGCGCTGATTACGCTGCCGCAATTTGCCAATGGCGTGGACAGCGCGATGCTCCTGCAAAATCCGCAGCTGGCGGGAAAACCGGAAGTAGCGGCCACGCTGGCCAGGGAATATCTCGAATGGCAGACGATGCGGGTGCGCCAGATGCTCGACTTTTTGCAACAGCAGGTAGCCATCAAAGCGGCGGATAAAAACGTCATTGATGCGAATGAAAATGAAATCATCACGCTCGTGAATTTCCCTACTCCGTTAGTGGAAATCGCGGGACTGACCAACAACCTAACCCCGGTCACGGCAGTAATCGCCTGGGATGATTCGGCCAATGATAAGCAAAAATTGGATGCCGTCGTGGCATGGCGCGATGAGGTTGAGGCCGGATTGCCGAACCTGTTATCGCCGTCGGACATTGGCCGGATGCAACGCCTGCTCGCGCGTTGCGTGAAGTTGGTGCCGCGCGAATATTCGCACGGCGTCAGCGATGGGAAATTAATCATCCCGCTGGAATTACGCGAAGCCAAGCAGTTCACTGACCAATCACAAACCCTCATCAACCAGCTCGCGCCGGTTTGGAAACAGGAGCAGCCGGAAGTTTATGCGCGATACCGGCCAGAGCTGGCCCAACAGCTCACAGACTTGCAGAACCTACTTAACAACCTGGCGCCACAGGATGATTTGGACAACCAAAGCAAAAAGATTTCTGCCATCCTCGAAGATCAATTCAAAATTACGGCGCGCCGGCCGGGTGACAGTGGCGATGTGATTGACGAAACAGTTTTGGAAGTCCGCAGTTCGCTCGGCGGCTCGCTGGCGGCAGCGCAAAACGAGCAATGGGATTCCGCTGAATCACAACGAATGGATGCCTACACGGCGTTCGACACGGAAATCGAAGCGCGTGTGTTGCCTCGCGACCCGGATTTGGCATTGAAGGCAGAGAGCAGTTTCCTGGCAGGTGACGGTTCACAACTCGGAATCAAAGCACTGCTGGACCGCCACGCTCCGATGGATCAAATCGAAGCTTCTTATGAACGCACGTTGAACGAACTTGCGCAATGCACCGAGCTCCTGAAAGTGGCCGTGGCTCCCACTACCATTGGCTTTACCGCGTTCACCATTGTAGCCCGGGAAGGGCTGGAAGCGATTATCATATTGGCGGCACTCTTTGCAGGATTGCGCGGCGCTGATTATGCATCCACAAGGAAAGGCATTGCCGGAGGCGCATGGATGGGCCTGCTGATAACGGCTATTACCTTCTGGCTTTCGCGCACGGTCATCCATTCGCTAACGCGTTTTGGAGAAAAACTGGAAGCGGTGGTTTCAGTTTTCGCCGTCATCATTTTGTTCATTGTCACGAACTGGGTTTTTCACCGCGTCTATTGGGTCGGCTGGAATTCCAAATTGCGTTCACTCTCTAAATCTGCCCAGGCCGTACAGTCGACACGCTGGGAATGGTTTGCCCTGCTGGGAGTCGGATTTTTGACGGTGTATCGCGAGGGATTTGAAATGGCGCTTTTCCTCCAATCGCTGTTACTGGAAGGAAGCAAAAAAGCCGTCCTGCTGGGCAGTGGCGTGGCGGTTTTATTTCTCGTCCTGATTGGGACACTGACATTCCGATATGGGGTCAAGCTCCCCTATCGCAAGCTCATGGTGCTGACCGGCGTTTTGGTGGTTTCCATCATGATGACATTTATTGGTTCCACGGTACGCCTTTTCCAGACGGTCAATTGGATGCCAATCCATCCGATTTATTCGCTGCATTTTCCCAACTGGGCCGGACTTTGGCTCGGTCTTTACCCGAGCTGGGAAGGTGTTTTGATTCCCCCGCTCGCGTTGATTTATGTCGGCGGCGCATGGTTATTCAACCGCTGGCGCTCACGAAAAGCCGAAAGCGAATTATCCGTCCAGGCAGCAAAAGCCTGACCCTAAAATTTTATGCAAAAAAAACAAAACGTACTTGTTGCGCTCGCAGCCGGAATTTTTCTGGCCAAAACCGGCCACGCTGCCACGGCGCCGACTTATGTTCCCGGCCCAACATCAGGAAAAATCTCCGGCGCACCCGGACAAGTGCCTGAACCCAGCCCGGTACCGTTTCCATCACAGGAAGCTCCGCCGTCAATTGTCTCGACGAACCAGCAAGGCGCTTACAATCCAGCCAATGACAATCCGGGTTTGTATTCCGGCCTGCCAACACAGATGCCCGAAGGACTGGCGCAAGAACCGGAAAGTTTTTGGAAACGCAGCACCATGCTTGGCGACCTGTGGGGCTGGCGCACTAAGATGGAGAACGACGGTTTTGAATTTGATCCCGTTTTAACGGCGGAAGTTTTTGGCAATCCTTCGGGTGGCATGAAACAGGGTGCGACTTATGACCAAAGCCTGAACCTGCCGCTAACAGTTTATTTGGATCGATTAGTAGATGGATGGGACGGCGGCACCGTGCACGCCAATGCGCTGTGGATTGCCGGAAATTCGCTTTCCGCAGATTATGTGGGCGACATCAGCGGCATCAGCAACATCGCGGGTTATGATACTTTTCGTATCCAAGAACTTTGGTACCAGCAAACGTTCTGGAAAGCTCGCGCGTCATTGAGGGCGGGTTTACTTGCCGCCGATGCGGAATTTTTTACGTCCGATACGGCATCACTTTTCATCGACGGCACATTTGGGGCGTTCACGTTTGTTGGCTTGAACTTGCCGAATCCTCCGGTGTATCCCATGGCTGCGCCAGCCGTGCGCTTTTTAGTCCAGCCGATTCCCCAATTTTACTTTCAGTCCGGAGTTTATAACGGCAATTCAAATGCGCAGGACGTCAACAAACATGGATTTAATTTCCAATATAATTCGCAAAACGGAGCACTGGTTTTTTCTGAAATCGGCTGGTTGCTGAACCAGGCGGCAGGAGACCGCGGGCTCGTAGGCACTTATAAATTGGGTTCATTTGTCCATACCGCAAACTCTGCCAATTGGAATACCGGCGCAGGCGAAGGGCCGGATTACGGGATTTACGCCATAGGCGACCAGGAACTTTACAAACACGGCGGCAAGGACATCTCCTTTTTCACGCGGGTGGGATATGCGCCGGAAGATATCAACACGATTAATTGGTACATTGATGCAGGATTTAACTTCTCCGGCTTTGTGCCGGGCCGCATGCTGGATACCGCGGGCGTAGCTTTTGCGCGTTCCAATTTCAGCCCTGACTATAGCGACGCCCAGGTTGCCGACGGCTCAAATCCTTTCACACAGGAATCGGTGATTGAAGTGACCTACAAAGCGCAAATCACGCCGTGGTGGACGCTGCAACCGGATTTCCAATACATCTTTAATCCGAGCGGTGAAGAAGGATCGCATAACGCAACCGTTATCGGATTGAGAACGACACTCGTCTTTTAACGGGCTGCGGGCTCCGGTACTGGACGCGGCGTCAGGCGGTTTGGAAAAACGTCGCGTCCTTCGGTAGCGGTTGGATCGCCTTGAACGGGCAGCTTAAGACCGGTAAGGCTTGGAAATTGGCGTAAATTTTTTACCAATATCACGGCAAGATTGTCGTAATAAACAGGCTGCCATCCGTTATTTTTTGCAAGGGTCATTGAGCCAACCAGGTGCGAGGGCAGGAGAGCATAATCAGCGCGGGCAAGGTTGAGGACGTTTGTGTCGAAAGGCTCACCATCGTAGAGTTTCCAGTGAGCGGAAATCATTTCCGGCGAGTAAACACTGTCCAATCGCCCGTCCATGGAAACCGGGCTGTTGGGGAGGTTCCAAATGCACATTTCTCCCCAGTCAAAAAAGACCAGCAAGTTGCCATGCAAATCATGCTCTTCGATGAAATCGATAGCGGCAACGGGATATTGGGAGCGGGGAACTTCCATCGTCCAAAAATGCTTTTTGTGGAGCGTAAATGTGGCCGCAATGATGCCCGCAGAAATCAGGGCGAGAAAAACCACCAGGGCTTTTTGCATGGCAGGTGACTGAAACAATTCTTTAAGTCGCTCAAAATGATTGGCAAAGCGCTGTAACACATCAGCCAAATGCGGAGGAACAAGCGCGAGTGATGCAACACAAAACAAAGGGGTATTTCTGACGGCGCGAAAAGCCACCAGGAACAGAAAGGCAAGCACGGCTATTTCCCAAAGCTGACGGGGACGGCGTGATAGCGCAAACGAGACTACGGCCATGATCGCACAACAAAAGAACACCGCGTGATCGCCATTCAATTTTGCAGGATTCCATTCCTGGATTTGCGGGCGAAGCCAAAGGACGCTGCCCACAAGCCAGCGCGCCAGCTCCATACCGTGAGGATTTAACACGACAGTTGCGGCTGAAACGACGGCCGAAATCCAGAGAGTGAAAAGAATCCGCGGCTGACTCTCCATCACCCCGGCCCTCTCCCGCCGGGAGAGGGAGAATGTTCGTCCGATGATGTGAAACGCTAAATATTGGCCAGACGAAGCAGTGGCGGCGACAAAAAGCACAATCAACCCTGCAAGAGCGCCGCCATGCAGGTTGAACCAAAGTGCGAAAAGAGGCGGCAGGGCAAAGGCCCACCGCCATTTTCCACTGTGGATTTGGGCGAGGAGCCAGAGTTCGACAGCCAAAAAAAGCGCGGTAAAAATTTGCGGACGCGCCGCAAAGCCAAAAGAAATTTCAACAACCGCCAGCGCACCAAATGCCCAGGCCACAAGCTTTGTATTCGAATCAAGGTTTTTGCCGGCAACGGAAAGCGCAATACCAAATGTGAGAAGGCCGATGACAATTTTCAGCAGCAACAAGCCCGGGCCGCCAAGTGCAAGATAGGCGAGACCAAATACGGCCTCCCCCAAATATTCGTGGTCAAAGGAAGGCTGGCCGTATGCCGTCCAGGAATAATAATCAGTGGTAGTGGGTTTGCCGGTTTGGATCAATTGCGTGCCAAAAAAAACGTGGCTCCACAGATCAGGATCCGCCGTGTTTTCGAAAAATTGAAAGACGGCGAGGCAAACAACGGCAACGATAAATGCGCAAG
>DATJXK010000091.1:0-24393 GCA_035500235.1 Pseudomonadales bacterium
CGTCCTGTTTTTGTGAGGGAAAATCCCACTTTACGGCGGAACAACCGTGTTTTATCAACCTTTCCACGAAATTATTCCATCAGGCCCGAATTGGAGCAATGACGCATAGCGTCCATCTATTGACAGGGCCTTGTAAGCCGCTGTTTTCCCAAAGCCTAATTGTTTTAAACCGGAAACCGCTGCCTGGCGCGTCAGTGTGCGCGAGCCGTTATTGAAAACCGCCGATAAATCCTCGCGTGAGACAGGGCGGCGGGCGTCAGTGAACGGCGGTTGTGGATCGGGTGGAACAATTTTCATCGAATTTGCCTTTTCAATGTCAGGACGCGGTATTGACGGTTTTTTATCGTCAGAGAACAGCCAAGCCAAAGCGACAATGACGGCGCCGCCGATTAGTAGCCCTGGCCCGGCGGGAAACAGTGGAATATTTTGTTTTGCATTCATAATTCGGGGATTTTGTTAATGATGGAATTTTAAGATTTTAATGCGGAGATCTTCGGTAATTCTGTCCCCGGCAAGAGCGGAATTAACGGATTTTCCGCAATTTCCGCTTGTTTTTGTCTATCCGGCATGACAGAGAACGGTTGCCAGCTTAATAGGCCGTCCGTGTCCTTCAACTGTAAGCGGAAACGGCCATTTCCAGACAGCGCAAGGTAAGCACTAGGCACTTTGCACCCAGAACACTGACAGAGTGCGGTAACAGCATCTTTGCGCGAGAGCGTCAACTGTCCATTACCAAAGATAACAGATATAATTTCCGCAGTAATCTTCCCGGCACGAGGCGGCATTTTGCGACGCTTTGAACGGGCAGCATTGGCGCGGGCGCAAGCATCGGGCGGCGGCATGAGGCCGAAAAACTTTTCCGCATCCGCTGGCCGAACAACTTCCCGATAATGTCCAAAAACCATCTGTGGCGAATTTCCCATTAAAGCAGCGGTGTCGTTTTCATTCTTGTGTTTCGCATAATGATAGCTGGCGAATGAATGGCGGAGCGCATTTTGTGGCCATTCCGCTCGCAATCCGGCCTTTTCCAGAGTCTTTTTTAATTTGTCCGCGTAATTTACGACGGGGAGCTTTCCACCTATTCCACGAGCGCAATCCAGCCAAGCGCGTAATTGTGGGCTAATCGGAATTAACCGGCGGCGGCGCGTTTTGGCCTTTTCCGCCTTGATCTCGATGAATTCCGCATCAATTTCCGCCCATTCCAGCTTTTCCGCTTCCGCTCGCCTCGTTCCGGCAAAGAGGGAAAGAACGATGACCGGAAGAATATCCGGGGCGGAATCCAGGCAGGAATCTAGTAGCACTTTCCCTTGTTCCGGGGTTAGAATTCCAGGCGGTTTTTCGTCCAATCGGGGCAAATCCACCGCCAGAGCCGGATTTTCCGCTATGTATTTCCACCTTTGGGCAAAGGAGAACAGAGTCCGCACGTCCACCAGATAACTCCGCTTCGTGGAATCCGCCCAACCGTTTCCGCCTATGTATTCTTGGATTTCCGCAGCGGAAATTCCCGAAAGCGGTTTGTCCCGGCGGCTTATCAAAAAGCGGTTAATGGAAGCCCGGAGCGTCCGAAGATAGCGCGGGCGCAGCCCGGAATTTTTCTTCGCTGCAAGGAATTCCGCCGCAACCGCGCCAAGCGAAACTGACGCTTGCGGCGGCTTCTTGCCCTGACGCTCAATGAAGTCCACGGCATCGGGCAGAGTCCAACCAAGTTTGCGGAGACGCTCCATTTGATAGGCCAGAACCGCCCGCTCACTTGGGGGAAGGGATACAAAAAACACTCCGTAAGTATGGCGGTCGGCCTTCTGCTGCTTGGCAAACTTTTCGGCATCTTCTTTGGTTTCAAAAAATTTCCGCTGTCGTTTTCCGTCCGTGCCGCGCGAATCGTTGACGCGCCAGCGGGTTTTTCCGTGATTCGATACTTTTGTTATTTTCATGTTCGCTGCCTTTCGCTGCCCTGAAAAGCAACCGAAGAAGACCGGAAGGGGCTGAAGTGAGTCGAAGCGGAATGCGGCTTAGAATGCCCGCAAACACTAGCTTTTCTGCGTCAAATCCTATCTTTTGAGCGTCAAGCCAAATGGTGCCCACGACAGGACTTGAACCTGTACGATGTTACTCACTAGAACCTGAATCTAGCGCGTCTGCCAATTCCGCCACGTGGGCATCTTCTTTTACGATACAACAAACTTTAGCCCTAAAGCAAGCGGGCAGTTCGGAGCCCATGACGGCTTGTGGGTGAACTCTTCCGCTAAGGTGGCGTTTGCACACGATAAAACCGCTGAGGTTGATTCGAGGCGCTGCTGTCAAAAATTTGAAGAACCCCGCCGCTGCCGGATACATTGGTAACGGTTAGCGTATTCCATACGCTGCTGATCAAATTGCTTTTCCATTCCACGCGGTAAGACCCCAATGGCAGACTGGTAAAGTTCAGTTCAATGTTTTGGCCTCCATTTTGAATGCCCACCAGGCCGGGAGTAGCAAATGCCTGTTTTAACGACTGCAGCAAAGGATCTGGTTGTCCACTCTGGTGGTCCTGGCCAAGTTCCCAGATCATGACACCTCCTAAACCTAGATTGCGGGCATAGCTGACTTTGGATTGACAGGTGCGCTGATCGTCGTACGTGATGAACATATCATTGGCAGAATTGGAATTGGTGATGCTGAGATAGGCCGCTTGTCCATTGGCATCCCAGTGATACAGGTTCGATTGATAATAGCCGGCCATAATGGTGTTATAAGACTGGGAGGTCATGGTCGGCGCGCTAGTCCACGATTGGCGCGGCTGGGTAACTCCTCCTGTCGAAGTGCCGGTACCACCTTGCCAAATATCCCCGTAAAAGGCGACGCCTATGCCCAGTTTGGCCGGGGACACGCCATATAAAATAAAGTTGGTGACCGCGCCATTTATCGAAGGAACTAAACCACTAGTGCTGGGAAAACGATAGCCACCGTCGTAAATCGGCGAATTAAACCAGGTGACCCAACCGCCGTATGGCCCGGAAAGGTCATAAGTCATGATATTGATCTGGTCAAACTGGCTTTGCAGCGCGGCGTACATGATGTATTCATTCGTCGGCGGATCGCCATAGGGCGGATAGGCTCCGGCGGCCACGGTCAGCAGCTTATGCTGGGGAAAGGCATTTAAGGCGGATCGCAAGGCACACACCAGATTCGTAAACTGTGGCTCATCATTCGTGGTAAGCGGCTCCCAATCAATATCCACGCCATCATAGCCGCGCGCCGCCATGAAATTTGTCAGGTTATTCACGAACACAGACAAGGTGGCGTTACTAGTGGCGTATTCGAAATCAGCTTCGCTGCCCGCGCCCCCCACACAGATGAGTACCGGCTTGCCGGCGGCGTGAGCGTGCGTAACAATATCTGAGGAATAAGTCAAAGAGATTCCATTTGCGCTGCTATTCAAGCTGCCGTCGGCATTGGGAATGACTGAGAAATGGATGAGGTGCGTCAGAGCGGTGAAATCGATACTGGAAGCGGGCATGGAACTCTGTTCGAAACCCGGATAATAACCCGTGCACCAAAAGCCGGCACGTGCTTTAGATGCGGAAAAAAGGAGAATGCCGATGAGAAAAAAAACCCGCGCTGCAGAAAACATGAACCAGATTCCCCTAAGGATTGGCCGTGGCATGTTGCGTAAACCATTGCCAATCCTGATTTTGAATTCCGTTACCCAGGTTGGGACTATGGCCGCTGGCATTCAAGACCGTTCCTGTGACCCATTTGTGCACTTCGACATGTCCATCCGCAAATGAGAACACGCAGGCACCTCCCAAATAGGCCGCCGGCACATCAGGGAAACCAATGTTCGATGGCACTACACTGGCTATTTGAAGAAACCCATCGTTTATAGTGTTGGGGTTTTCTTCACAAAAGACAAAGCCTTGTGATGGAACAATCGGGTATTTAAGATCGGACGTCTTGGAATACTGCAAAGCAGTTGAATCGTCATTAAACCCGTTTTTTTTAAGATAAACACAACCCATCTGTCCATTCATAGAATAACTTCGGATTCGCTGCCCATTAGCTGAGGGCGTAACATCACCTGGAGATTTATAAACCCCAGTTTCACCCGTTAAAAACGGAGCGAGAAGCCCATCGGTATAAAGCGCAATATTGGTGTTACCCACCAGGCTGCCGGGACCTTCTACGTAAGATGTCGAACTGACATCGATCCAAGACTGTGAACTCGGTAAAGCCGGAGGAGGAAAAGGTGCATTGGGGAGCAGGTAATCGTTATTGTCGTTGGCATACATTAGCGCGCCATACTGAAGCTGTTTTACGTTGTTTGACGATTGAGAACGCCAGGCTTGCATTTTTGCTTTGCTCAGCACCGGCAAAAGTACGGCCGCAAGAATCGCAATGATAGCAATGACGACCAACAACTCTATCAACGTAAATGCACGGCGATTGGCGTAAGGGAACCTATTCCCGGAAGGCACGCCCTGAAGTGCGCCGCATGCGGCTTTTTTAACCCGTAAGTCGTTTTGTTGATTCACAAAATAGATAATCAAACTGTTTTACATTTGCTCCCGCCCAGAATCGAACATTCTGGGCGGGATCCATGGCGTTGTTCCATTATTGTCTTATGAGGCGATAGAACATTAAGGATGCATTCGCGGCATTGGTATAAGGCGGAACTGCAGACCCCATGCTCGTGTAAGGCCCGGCAACGTTAGTTGATGTTTGCAGCGTACCGGTGCCAGCAGGCCAATTAATAATCACATTCTTTCCATTTTGCCGAATGGTGAGACTAACCCCGTTCACATAGTGCGACTGGATTTGTTGCGGTGTGAGTGCATAGTTGTAAACAGCAGTATCTTCGACATTACCCTGGAACGTATTAAAAGCGGCATCGCTACGTTGTCCGATGGCAAACATAGCGCCACCGAGCCCGCCGATGGAAGCGGAGCCATCAGGGTTGATGCCATTGCCATTAGCAACGAAGTTGGCAGGAGTGGCTGGGAAAGGAGCTGTGGCCAGCACGCCGTTGATGTAGAAATTGAAGTTGGTTCCATCGTCCGTGACAACCAGATGATACCAGCTTCCCGCCGTGATAGAACCGGCTACGACAAACGCATTCGCCGGCTGCGGCACAAAGGCGAACGTACCGCTTGGCTGCTGGTAAATATACCAACCGCTCGTCGGACCCGCCCCGGTGCCTTGATTGTATGAAGACGACAGGACGAGGCGGTAGTCGCCGCCATTGGCGCCGAGGGATGTCGGCTGGATCCAGGTTTCAACCGACCAGGGAATATCGGGATTAAGCTCGGGTGCCCAGGGGATTTGAACGGTTCCTCCAATTCCTCCAATGCCGGGCGTGGGAGAAGCGAGCCCCACAGCCGTGCTGGCATCATTGGGCACGCCGCCGGTTACCCCGAAGAGTATGCTGCTCATATCCGCCACTGAATTTGTAACCGCAAAAGTATAGGTGCCATTGAAACTACCGACCGCATCCACGGCCGGACCGCTGGCGTTTAGTTCATTTAATTGCCAGAAAGCAACCGGTTTATCCGCGGCAACCAATGCGCCATATCCTGTGAGCGGAACATTGATGGGCCGGGCCTGGACGCTCAATGTAGCCGGGGGAATATTTGAAGAAACGCCCGGGCCAGTGACCAGCACGGAATATTTATTTCCGTTTTGAGCTATTTGAACATTAGGCAACCACAATGTATCTTTGGTGGCACCGGGGATGGGAGTGAAGGTGGTTCCGCCGTCCGTGCTTACGGACCACTGATAATTTAACGGTGAGGTTCCGCTGGCCGTCACATGAAACGCGGCATAGCTTCCGACATAACGTGTAATCGGCATAGGTGCGCTATTTATAATTAAGGCGCTATAAACCGTGAGGGTTGCCACCTGGCTGGTAGAACTCCCAAAGTTATTGGTAACAATGACATAATAAGTCGTCCCATTATTAGCCCCACTAGCAGTAAAGCTAAGCAGGCTATTATTTGCGCCTCCTTCGGCGACTCCATTGGTATACCACTGATAATGAAGCGGCGTACTCCCAAAGGCGATGGGATCAAAGGTTGCAGTACTTCCTGCATTAATACTAATAGACTGCGGATTAGTATTGGTGGCGCCTGGGTCCACAAGAACATTAGGCGACTGGCCATTGGTGGCCAAACAATTTGTCCCAACAATATAGTCATTCAGAATTTGCGTCGGACTGAGCGCATTGGTGTAAAATGCCACGTGAGTGAGGTAGCCATCGAAAGCGCCCCATCCTGACGGCGGGCAATTGCCAATAAAAAGGTCCCCGCTACCTGTATTGGGAACAAAGCCTGTGGCCAGGGCGCTCGCGGTCGCGACTCCGTTAACATAGAAAATTGCATTTGTACCATCATAAACACCAACCAGGTGTGTCCACTGATTTTTCACCACTTGTGCGGTTTGCAGAAAGGCATTGGCGGATTGAAGATCAAACGCCCAGGAGCCCGGTGTTCCTGGCGTTTGATAAAAGCGCCAGCCGGGTTGAGGATATGAACCGCTCACGCTTCCAACGGGAATAACATAATTATTGGCGTCGCTGGTGGCGCGCGCCCAAAATTCCACGGAGAAAGGGCCTTGAGGATTCAAAGTCCCGGAATATCCTACATCTACCTGCGAGACATGTGTCTCATAATTGCTGTCAGTATAGCTGTGGAAAAAATAAGCGTTAGTATAGACACCGGGGAACCCCAACAGCGGGTAGTCATTCGTCCCGTTGAAACCGAGATCATAATCAATCGCTCCGTTAAATCCATTCCCCGAGGAGTCAATGGCGGTGGCTGCGCCCGGCGTTTCCTGCATCTGAAGATACATGGCCGGCTTGTTTGATAAAACAGTTGCATCATAGTTATAGCTTTGCGCGGTCGCTTTATTCGCGCGTGAAAATACTATCGCCACTAAAAATAAAAACGTCAGTGCAGCGAATCTCCCCGGAACAGACTTCATGGTTAATTTCATATATCGGATTGGTTGTTTAGTTAGCATTGGGCATTGGGCTTCGGGCTTACCGTTGTCGTTTACCTTCACTGTGCGACATTTATGAATATTTTCCGTTTTGAGTCCATCCCCTGTTTTGGGGGGGAATAGGCAAAAAAGCCCGTAGAATCATGTTTTTTTATGACCAGCGTGACCAGAAACGGGCAGTAAAAAATTACTTTTCGAGATATCGAATAGCAGCTTCCGTTCGCGTGCGCACATTGAGCCGCTCAAAAATCCTTTTAATGTGGTCGTGCACCGTCCAGATGCCAATGCCCATGGCTTGCGCGATTTCTTTGTCCACATAGCCTTTGCTTAAAAGCTCCAGCACTTCGCGTTCACGAGGCGTTAATTTCGCCAGCCCTGAGTTGTCATGGCTCGAAGGCAACTGAAGCAATTCCTGGAAATAATATTTTACGCGCAGTAAAAAATCTTCCGTCATGAGGTCCTGCCGGTTGATGGCCTTAAGGACGGGTTCCAGCAAACGGTCAGGCTGGACTCTTTTCACCAAATAGCCCGCGGCGCCGCCGGGTGTGGAAACAAACATTCGGTCGCCATCCGCATGAACTGAATAGGTGATCGCCGGCACACCGGGTTGAATCGGGGCAATAGTACCGGCGGATTTGAAACCCACCGGCCCGGCAAGGTGGCGATTCAACAGCACCATGCGCGGCTTATGGAGCAACAGTGCCCGGTCAAAAATGTCAATCGAACTGCACGGAACACTGACAAAGCCGGCTTGGCTATCGATGCTCCAGCAAAGGGCGCGACGAATGCCCTCATCCGATTCCAGCACCAATACCCGGTGCCGATTGGGATTGCCCCGCGGCAGGCTGGAGTTCAACCCGGCCCGCTTTCCCACCAAAGTATGAATCGTCGTGTAGGTCCATAACACCGGATTCAAGCACCATTCAAAGCTGACAATTAATTCACGGGTAAATTCGCGGCAGACATTGTTCCAGCCTTGTTCGGTGATTGATTGAAATATCTGGCGTGCTTTCGCAGCAGCCATTTCCACATCCGAGGTGCCAAGCGGGAAAAAATAACCGGAGTCAGCATCATTTATGTACGCTGCCAAATCCTGCTCCGACCCACCGGGAGCATGAAAACGATAGCGACGCAAAATTAATCGTTCCTTCCAGTAATTCACATCCGTCGCCGGCAGGTTTTTATCCCCTTGGTCTTTTTTGGGATTTTCCACCGATATGTTAGTGGAAATTTCGCCGGTGGATTTAACTCGTCCGAATTCCTGGTAAACTTTGCTTCGAGGTTGCGAAGGTTTCATCGCCTGATGTCCTTATGAAAGAGCATTCAACGTGCAACGTCAAAGATTTTCGACTCGGCCATGCCGACAAGCCCGAACCGGTCTAAATTCTATTGCGGGTCGTTGAAGCGCGAACCGTTTCTTTGCTCCATCGGCTTGCCTTGGGCGAACGGCCATTATGATTCTTTACTCCGTTGCGGAAAGGCTCCCATTGCGGTTCGTTTTCAAAAATCCAGCGATAATAATCTGTTTCCTTTAGCTGGCTGGCCGCTGCTTCGTCCAACACGACCACGCAATGGGGATGAAACTGCAAGGCACTCGCCGAGAGCATGCTCGTAACTGGCCCTTCAATGGCCCGGGCCACGATCTCCGCCTTGTCTTCACCGGTCGCCAGCAGGAGGCAGCGGCGCGCTTCGAGAATCGTGCCTACTCCCATCGTGATCGCGCGGCGCGGCATCTCATCGGATGATTCAAACAGCTTTGCGTTTTGCGCACGGGTCACCGGCGAAAGCACCTTGATTCGCGTCCGCGAACGCAGTGAAGAAACCGGTTCGTTAAAGCCCAAATGCCCGGCTAATCCAATACCGAGCAATTGCAGATCGATGCCGCCGCATTTCGCCAGGAGCTTTTCATAATGTTCGCATTCGGCTTCGATATCAGTGGCCGCCCCGTCCGGCAAATGGGTATTTTTCAAATCTACATTTACGTTCAGGAACAAATTGTGGTTCATGTAATGCCGGTAGGAATTTCGGTGATCGCCCGGCAATCCCACATATTCATCCAGGTTAAATGTGTGACAGGCCGAAAAATCGAGACCTTCCTCGCGGTGCATTTGGACCAGCCGGGCATAGACCGCCTCCATCGTTCGCCCCGTGGCAAGCCCAATGACCAGGCGGGGTTTGTCGTGCAGTTCTTTGGCAATAACCTGCGCTACCAGGTCCGTGGCGGCCTTAGCATTCGGCCGGATAACGATTTCCATAAAAATTATTCTCTTACCTTATTACACTATATACTAAAGAATTAGCATCCTGTCTCCCATGTTATCCTATGCAGCCTGTGTCACAACCCCCCTGAATTGGGGATTGAGTAAATGCGCTCTCTATGAAATATAACGCCTGCAATGACATTCAATTGCACTGGAACCAAATGAATCCTTATCAGAATTTCGCCTCATCTTTTGTCCAGCTTGGCATCGAGGGAAAGTCCTTACCTTTGGGCGGCATTCTTCTTCGAGAACGGCCCAAACCGGCGACGAATGCGCCTGTGGCCCTTATCTTTTCTCCGCACCCTGACGATGAGTGCCTGGTGGCCGGCTTCGCCTTGCGTCTGATGCACGAGGCCGGAACTCGGATTATCAATATTGCCGTTACCCAGGGTAGTCGTAAAGACAGGCAGGAGCCCCGCTTAAAAGAATTGGAAAACGCCTGTAGCTGGTTAGGATTCGACCTCGAACAAACCGCGCCCGGAGGATTGGAAAAAATCAATCTCCAAACCCGCGACGCAGATCCTGCCCACTGGCATAACGCCGTAGACATTATCACCGCGACCCTCCTCAAGCATCAGCCGCAGGCAATTTTCTTTCCGCATGAAGCAGATTGGAATGCCACCCACATCGGTACGCATTTTCTGGTGATGGACGCGTTAAAAAGGATGCCGGCGGATTTTCAATGCCTGATGATCGAAACCGAATATTGGGCTCCGATGATGGCTCCCAACCTGATGGTCGAGTCCAGCGCAGACGATGTGGCAGATTTGCTGACTGCGCTGTCTTTTCATGTTGGCGAAGTCCAGCGCAATCCTTATCACTTGCGAATGCCTGCCTGGTTGCAGGACAATGTCCGGCGCGGCGCTGAACTGGTGGGTGGCCAGGGTGGCGCGGCTCCTGATTTCGCTTTTGCCACGCTCTATCGGTTGCGTCAATGGAAAAACGGCGGCGTGATAGATATTTATTCAGGTGGAAAACAAATCAGCGTAGCTGAAAATGCCGCCTGCTGTTTGAATTCACCTGGCCTGACTTAAAAACAACCTATGAACGAAACTTCGGCTGCGGCTGGCGCAAACACCAAAACTGGTTATAACCGCTTTCTCCTGCTCGTGGCCGGATTGGGCGGCCTGCTTTACGGCATTGATGTTGGCATCATTTCCGGCGCGCTGCCTTATTTACAAGCCACCTTCACCCTGCCGGACGGCAGCCAGCTTAGCTCCCAGCAAATTTCCCTGATCGTAGCCGCAGTTTTGCTGGGCACAGTCATCTCGACACTGTTTGCCGGTTTGTTATCTGATTGGTTCGGGCGCAGAACCATCCTGAGTTTCAGCGGCATTCTCTTCGTTGTCAGCATCCCCATGATTGCACTGGCCCATAGCTACTCCCTGCTCTTTTCCGGACGCATTTTGCAAGGTATCAGTGGCGGATTAATCGGCGTGGCCGCCCCATTATATCTGGCCGAATGCCTCAGCGCGTCCAGCCGCGGCAAAGGCACCGGTATCTTCCAATGGCTGCTGGTCATCGGCATAAATGTTGCCGCGTTCGTGGGCCTTTACTACAGCCACATGGTGGATAATGTGACTCAGCTCGGTGACACCGCCAAAATATTTGCCGCCAAAGAGAGCGCCTGGCGCGACATCTTCTGGTCCACCCTGCCCCCGGGAATCCTGTTTGTGATTGGCAGTTTCATGGTGGCGGAATCTCCGCGCTGGCTGTTTCGTCGCGGTAAAATCGACGCCGCCCGTGCCGTCCTTTTGCGTTCGCGTACCGCCGAGCAGGCGGAAGTCGAACTCAAAGAGATGGCCGAAACCATGGCCGAAGAAAAAAACCAGGCTGCCAATACCAGTGAATCCCTCCTGTCCCGCAAATACGTTATCCCTTTCCTGCTGGCCTGTGTCATTCTCTCCTGCAACCAGGCGACCGGCATCAATTCCGCCATCGGCTACAACACCACCATTCTCATCCAGGCTGGATTGGGTGATAAACCGGCGCATCTGGGCTCGATTATTTTCAACGCCGTCAATTTTTTGGCCACGATCGTCGCGGTTATTCTCGTGGACCGCAAAGGCCGCAAGTTTTTGCTCTCGATCGGCACGGCCGGGATCATTATTTCCATGACCTGCGTCGGTCTGCTCTTTCATAACACTGAAAAACTGCGTGTGGATGCCAAAGACACCTTGCAATCCATGGTCTCAACCAACCAAACGTTGACTTTGGCCTTTGATCAAAAAACAGCAAACCAGCTTTTAGACGTTGTACGACCGGCTAAATACCCAGCGGGGTATGTTCCAGCACCTTCCTCCCTGGTCATCATCTATTCTTACGGTGATTTCAGCGCCGCCACCCCGGCGGAGCGTTCTGATGACGTTGCGGCCAAAGCCATTACCATCACTCGCGAAGATTGCATCCCAGCGAATAAAGTGATCGCTTTTTTTAAAAATCCTTTTTCGGATCTCGACGCTGCCCGCACTGCGCCACTCAAAATTGATAACGCCATTATTACCCCCATACCGGACGCACAAAACGGCTGGCTTACCGCCATCGCACTTTACGTGTACATGGCCTTTTTCGCCGTTGGCCCCGGCGTTTGCGTCTGGCTGGCGTTGTCCGAGCTCATGCCTACGCGCATCCGTTCCAACGGTATGAGCATCGCATTGCTTATTAATCAGACTGTCTCCACGACCATTGCCGCCATTTTCCTGCCGACGGTCGGCAAACACGGCTATGCCACCATGTTTTTCTTCTTTGCCGGCTGCACAGTGATTTATTTCATCACCGCCGCGTTTTTCTTGCCGGAAACCAAGGGCAAAACCCTTGAGGAAATCGAAGAATATTTTGAAGGCGGAAAAAAATAACAACCTACTCCATGAAATCCATACTGCTCGCCACTATCACTTTGTTCACGCTTACCGCATTTGCGGACACTAATGAACTTGCGATCGTTCCCTGGCCGCAAAAAGTTCAGGAACAGCCCGGCTCATTTGAACTGACACCGCAGACGCGCATTTATACTGACCACGCCTCGCGTGATACGGTTAAATTTTTAACGGAACGCCTTCGACCGTCCACCGGGTATCCACTAACCACACATGAAAAATTCTTTTCGAGCACGGCCATTAAGAACGGCATATTCCTGACGACCAAAGACGCCAATACCAATCTAGGACCGGAAGGATACGAACTGACCGTCTCGCCCGATTCCGTGGTTATCCGGGCTCCCACACAAGCGGGCTTGTTCTATGGCGTGCAAACGTTGCTGCAATTGTTACCGCCGAAAATTTACTCCTCAAACGTCGTTGCCGGTGTGACTTGGCAAATACCCTGCCTTCAAATTGAAGATTGGCCGCGATTCCAATGGCGCGGCCTGATGCTCGACGTCAGCCGCCATTTCTTTAATAAATCCGAAATCGAAACCCTTCTCGATGCCATGGCACTCCACAAGTTGAACGTCTTTCATTGGCATTTAACAGACGACCAGGGCTGGCGCATTCAAATCAAAAAATATCCCAAACTCACTGAAATTGGCGCCTGGCGTGATGGTGTCGGTTTCGATCTGGCATCTAATTCCACAACCGCTTATGGACCGGATGGCCGCTATGGCGGATTCTACACGCCGGACGATATCCATGAGGTTTTGGATTACGCGGCTGCGCGCCACATTATGGTGATGCCGGAAATCGAAATGCCTGGGCACTCCACCGCGGCGCTGGCAGCATACCCGCAATACAGTTGCACTGGCGGCCCTTTCACCGTTCCTCTCACTGCTGGTATTTTCAATGGCATCTATAATCCGGCCAATGAAGAAACATTTACCTTTTTGGACAATATTTTGGCCGAAGTATTTCAGATTTTCCCCGGTAAATATGTTCATGTAGGCGGTGATGAAGTGCCAAAGGATACGTGGAAAAATAGCACCGAATGCCAGGCATTCATGAAGCAGGAAGGGCTAAAGAACGAAGAAGAATTGCAAAGCTGGTTCATTCGTCGCATCCAGAAATATGTCAGCTCAAACGGAAAACAGATGGTTGGGTGGAGTGAAATTCTGCAAGGCGGTATCGCCAAAGATGCCACCGTGATGGATTGGATCGGGGGTGCCACAGAAGCGGCCCGCGCCGGCCATGATGTCATCATGTCCCCGACGGCTTTTTGTTATTTTGACTACTATCAATCGGGCAATTACTCCGCGGAACCGCCGGCGGCTACTTATGCTCCGCCACTGCCGTTGAGACGGGTCTATGCTCTCGAACCGATGCCTACGAATTTGCCCGAGGAATATCAATCACATATTCTTGGCACGCAGGGCAATTTGTGGACCGAACACGTCCCCAATTTAAAGCATGCCGAATATATGATTTTCCCACGCGAATGCGCTATTGCGGAAGTCGCCTGGTCATCCAAATCTTCACGCAACTGGGACGACTTCATTCGAAGATTGCAAGTACATGGCAAACGCCTGGATGAACTCGGCATCAATTACCGGCACGCTTCTCTTGCGGAATCGGAAACGTCAAAACCTTGAAGAATTATTGAAACGGCTGGGGATTTACCTATCCAGGCGCGAAGCAATTTGCCCCGTCCACGTAGAAGCGATTTGCGTCAGCATTACGGACAGAAAAAAGAGGAAAAAACCAAGACCAACGTGGATGCTGGCCACGTTGGTGGATTTGATAGTCAGTACTAAAATGGCAACCACAAAGACATCCAGCATGGACCATTTGCCCAGGTTTGAAACGAATTTATAAAAGGCCCTCGCCTGGTCCGCGGTTAATCCTGGATAAAACCACAGCGCGATCAGGCAATTCATTTTTACAAACGGAAAGCAAATCGTGAATACAAACAGGATGAGAAATAAAAAAAGCTCGCCGGCATTCCAGAGAACGATCAGGCCGCGATAAACAGAAATTTGGTTATTGAACAGCCAAAGCTTTGTTAGCGTCGTGAACGGAAGAAAAATTCCAGCAAAATAGAAACCCAGCACTGCCAACAACATCACTAAAATAGCCAGGCCCGCGCCGCGGTTCGTACTGATCAATGCCGGATTCCTCCCCTTCATGGCTGCAATGATGTCAGGCGGCACCATTGCTGACAATCCGTTTTAATGACTGGCGAATCTTTCATCCGTGGCCTCCGACAAATCCATGGCCATTTGCAGCTGTTCCGCCAGATCCTCCACCATCGGCTTTTGAAATAACCCGGTGCGCTTGCCCGCGATTTTTACCATCTGCGTCGTTTGCGCCATGGATAAAAGGAGAATGCGCGGGTCTTCGTAATCAAATCGAGATTCAGTAGTATTGAAGAAGGTGATTTTGCCTGGGAAAATTCTAGGTCGATAACGCCGAAAAGCACGGCCATTGGTGCGCCACACATAACGGCGCCAGGCCGATAGAAAACGGTCGCTTTGCCCCAGTCCCAGGCTGCGAATGATTTTCCAGCGTAATAACTGCCACCCGTCACGGGCGGGAGTGCTAAGCGCATAATACGCTTTCTTCCACAGCGGCTTATTCCATGATTTAGACAAAGGAAACTGGGCGTCCAGAAGCCCAAGAAAGCCAACTTTTTTTCCTTGTTGCACGAGCATTTGTGCCAGTTCAAATGCGACCATCCCACCCATGCACGTCCCGGCCAGCATATATGGACCGGTAGGATCCCGCGAAAGAATCTCAGGCAAATAACGCCTCGCCATGGATGGCAAATCGGTCAGCGGCCAGCTTTCTCCGTGCAAACCCATTGATTGCAAACCATAAACAGGACGCCCGCTCAATCGCCTGGCCAGCAAATTGTATGACGTCACATCACCCAAAGCGCTGTGAATCAGAAACAACGGCCGCCCACTGCCCTCTTCTCTTAGTTTAACCAGCACATTCGGCGAGTATGCCGCACCGCGGCTCATCAGCAGGTTGGATAACTTTTCGATTGTATTATATTCCACTAATACCGAAGGCGGCAGTGACAACCCAAACCACTCTTCAATCCGTCGCAGAATTTCAACCGACTGTAACGAAGTCCCGCCCAGCTCAAAAAAATCATCTTTGCGGCTGATGGGAGAAATTCTCAAGGCAGATTCCCAGATATTCGTGAGCCGCTTGTCCAGCACGTCACGCGGCCGGTTAGCGCGGCTCAAAATCTTTTTAGCTTCTATGCTGGTCAGCGGGCGCAATGCAGCACGATCAACTTTGCCTGCGACCGTTTGGGGCAATCTTTCCAACGCGATAAATTCGGCGGGAACCATATGCGCGGGTATTTTAGCCTGCAACTGGCGCCGAACATTTTCAGGTGAGGCCGCCTCGGCCCTCGGAACGAAAAAACAGAGCAAGCGCTTTTCGCCTGGTTTGTTTTCATGCGCAACCACCACGACTTCGCGTGCAAATCCCGTCGCCAGCAGCATCGTTTCCAATTCGCCCAAATCCACGCGCTGGCCATGGATTTTTACTATCAAGTCAGCGCGGCCAAGGTGCTCCAGCGAACCATCTGCGAGGAATCTTCCCAGGTCATTTGAAATAAAGGTGCGCAACTTTGGATCATGACTGTCCGGGACAAATTTCTCGGCCGTCAATTCCGGCTGCCGCCAGTAGCCCTGCTTTAGACGTGCACTGCGAACGGCAATCCTCCCCTCACCGCCGTTTTTCATGGGCTGGTTTTGGTCATCAATCAGGAAAACTTTCATGCCGGGAACCGGAAGCCCAACTGGCACGCGGCCATTGTACGACTTTGTTTCTCCATTAATTATCGAAGCACAAATGATCCCCGTTTCGGTGGAACTCATCGACTGCATCAACTGGCAACTCCCAGGCCAATGCGCCCGAAACATTTCCACATCCGCACGCAAAACCGGTTCGCCGCCCAGCCGAACGAGACGCATCGCGGTAAAGGAGGCATTAGTTGCACCTAAACGGCCAAGCTGCCGAAAAACGGTTGGTACCGTATGAAAAACCGTAATTCTTTTCTCGTTCAACCACGCCGCCAGTCGTTCCGCACCTTGCGAACGCACATGAAAAGGATAAAGTGCCGCTCCCGCAAGCAAGGTGGCAAAAAGTGTCGAGCCGGACGCCGCCAAACTGCACGAAGCCAGTAACGCTACACGGTCATCGGGCGTAATGCTCGTCAGTTCCGCATACGTTTGCCCTTCTTGCACAAGTCCACGTTGATTCTGCCAGACGCCCTTTGGAGTGCCGGTTGAACCGGAAGTAAACATAAGCCAGGCCGCGCACTCACCGGAAACATCTGGCAAAGACCCGCCTAAATTTTTACCCGACTGGATTTCTGAAACAGGTAAAACCACAACCCCGGAAGAGGTCATCGAAGCCGCCAGTGGCAAATTTTTTGCGTCTGCGAATAACAATCGCGCGCCCGACGCATCAAGCATTGCGGCCAGGGTTCCTGGTGGATGCGCCGGCTCAAGTGCTACATAAGTTTTGCCCGCCTTGAGCACCCCCAGGATCACAGCAATCAATGGCGCATCATGTTCCATCAACAACGCAACCGGTTCCGAATTCTCTCCAAGCCTGGAAATTACTTCAAAGGCAATTAGATCAGAGCGCCGGTCAAGTTCCTGATACGTCCATTCCTCCGCTGGTGCACTGACGGCAATGCGGTTTGCATATCGCGCAACCGTTTGCGCGAAGCAGCCGGGAACAGATTCGGATGACAATGCTGTCTTCAAGTTTTACCGGAAAGTGCGACGTAATCCTCCTGCATTTTTGCCAGGTAATGTTCCACCCGCAAATCCTTCTCCCCGAGCAATACCTGGTCGCCATGCTTATGATAAAATGTCAACCGCACACGCATGGGCGCGCCATCCGGCTCGGGCAAGTCCGTGGACTGCAGCGCGGGAATCCAATATTGCCTCATTAATTGCCCCATCGGCGCTCCCGGTCCGATGCGCGTTAGAAAATCATTCTCAGCTGCAGTCATGTTATCTCTTTAAAGTTCGCCGGGAGGATTCACGTTCATTTTTGGTTTGCCGTACCATAAACCGCTTGCATTCGGGTATAAAAAAGCCGGTCGCCCTCGCCATGTTCCGGCGGACCATAGCCCGACATCTTCCAGCCACCAAAGGGCAACGATACATCAACCCCCGCCGTCGCGGAATTGATTTTTAAAATGCCAGCCCGTGCTTCCGCGAGAAATTTCTGCCGCAAAATCTTAGAATCGCTAAACAACGCCGCGGCTAATCCATGTCTGACGCCATTACATAGCTCCAACGCCGCATCAAAGTCCCTGGCTCGCTGCACCACCAACAACGGACTCATCGTTTCCTCCTGGACCAGCGGATGTCCCGGTTCATCGCAACTAACAATAACCGGCTGCGCATAAGCGCCCGTTTTTATCCACGACTGTCTGGCGACGTTACTAAACAAAAACTCAACCCTGCTCGCCGCGCCGGAATCTTTGGCCAACTCGATCAGCGCCAAATGTTCGTCCCGTTTAGCCAGATGGATGACTGGCCCGATGTCCGTCGCTTTATTGAGCGGATCACCCCATCTCAATTTCTCTGCTGCTACTTTAAGCTCATGCCAAAAATTTTCGAATATAGCCTCACTCACAATGACACGGCGGTTGGCCGTACAGCGCTGTCCGGCAAAACCGAACGCTCCCCAGGCAATTTGCGCTGCAGCCACAGGCAAATTGGCATCATCCCAAACGATGGCTGCGTTATTCCCGCTTAATTCCGCCTGCAACGGCAAAAAACGCCGCGCACAGATTTCCTGGGTGGCATAACCAGCCGTCGCAGAACTGGTAATCGTCACGGCATCGATATTGTCATTCGCCGCCAATGCCTGCGCCATCGCGTGGTCTCCGGTCAATATTTGAACAGTACCATCAGGCACGCCAGCTTCACGCAGCAATTTAAGAATCACCCGGGAAATCCGCGTCGCCGCCGGAGCAGGTTTCCAAACCACCGCGTTGCCATAAACCAATGCCGGTGCAATTTTGCCAACAGGAATGGCTACAGGATTGTTCCACGGCGAAATCAAGGCAATAACGCCAAGCGATTCCTGACGGACCAATCCAGCAGCTTCGCGCTGTACCGGCTTAAATACTGAGGCGCGCCGAATAACGTCCCGAACATTGGCCGCTGCCCGGCGCACTTCCTCCAGGCCGTGGGACAAAGGTTTGCCAATTTCAACGGCCATTTGCCGTGCAAGCTTTGGAGCCAAAGCCTCCAGCCGTGTGGCGATCACGGCCAGAATCCGGCAGCGGGCACTTATTTTTTTCTCGCGCCATTTTTGCCATGTTGCTTTCGCAGATAAACTAGCAGTCGCAATTTCCTCCATGTCGGCAGAAGGAATTTCAAATAGAACCTTCTTCGTTTCTCGAGGCGACCGATGAATTCGCCGGGTCGTGGCTTTGCCTCCGGGCCTTGAGAGGATTTCATTTATGGAAAGAAACTCGACACATCGCTCAGCCAGCCAGCGGCGCGTAGCGGCTGCCAGGATCGGGTCGTTGCTGGCCACGGCATCTTCCGCTACGAGAACCCCCAACCCTCGCTCGAGTGACTCCGCAGCAACGGCACGAACGCATGTGTGCAGGTGTACCCCGGCAACGATTAACGCATCGCAACGCTTCTTTTTCAGGACTTTATCCAGCTCTCCCCCGGCAAACCCATTGAAACCTGTTTTGTGAATGACCAGTTCATTTTTCAACGGTTGAAGAGACGGCGGCGTTTCGTGACCGGGCGTTCCTGTCACGCAATGCCAGCGTTTTAATTTCTTCCAGTGAGGCAAACGCTGGTCATGGCCGCGCGAAATAGTAGTCCAAATGTGAACAACCGGCATGTTTGCTGCCCGGCAACCTTGCAGAAGTGCAGCAGCTTTAGCGGTAAGATTTTCCCGTGGAGGCTGCAACCCTGTCGAATTCAAAAAATCATTTTGTAAATCGACGAGCAGCAGCAATGCGTTCATACAAGCTGCGGAGCCGCGGCAAATCGCATCAACTGTTCCTCCACTTTTTCTGCCATGGCCCGTGTGCCGATGACCTGGCAACCCGGCTCCGCGATATCGAGCGTGCGCCACCCGGCGCGCCATACCGCGCCCAGCGATTTCTCCACCAGCGTGGCGGCGGCGTCTAAACCGAAACTCTCACGCAAAAGCATCGCCAGCGAAAGAATCTGTCCGCCCGGGTTGGCCACATCGGCCCCCGCCAGGTCCATCGCGCAACCGTGATTGGTCTGGTAAACACCATGCCCATGCGAATCGAAATTCCCGGAATATGTCACGCCGCGCGTCGAAACTAGCACGCCGCAAATATCGGCGATAATATCGCCAAAAAGATTTGGAGCCACGATGACATCGAAACGCGACGGATTTTGGATTAATTCATATGCCGCAAAATCAATGTTCATGAAACGGGCTTCCACACCATGTTTCGCCGCCACAGCCGTTCCCACATCGCGCCAAAGTGCTGTCATCGCCGGTATGCCGCCGTCTTTTACGATGACCAAAAAATGTCCTTTGCGGAACAGTGCCGCGCGCGCAGCCACTTCGATAAGACGGCGTACTTCCGGCTCCCGATAACTAAACGAATGTTCGACTACTCGCCCCTCATCGGTCATCTGTTCCGTCCCTTCGCCTTGATAAACACCGCCGATGTTGTCGCGGATGATGAGCATGTCCACATTCTTCAGGAACTGCGGCGCGATTTTTCCCGCGCTCGCCAGCTCGAGTGACGGACGCACAGGAACAAATTTGCAAAACAAGTCAAAGTGCCGGCGCAAATCATACACATAACGGCCTCCACCCGGGCCGCTCAGAACCGCCCCGCTTTGCTCAAAAATATCCGCGCAGAACTGCCGCGTGTCGTCGGGCAGCCATTGGCCATGCTCCCGGATGGCGTCCTCACCTATTAACCCGCCAAACTGAACATCGAACTTCAATCCGCAGACCGACTCCACGGATTTTAAAATGCGAATGGTGGCGGCAATAACATCCGGGCCGACACCGGTGCCTTCAAGCACGCCAATTACGGGATGGGCCGCCGTGCAAATGGGCTCTAATTCCAGTCCGTTAACCGACAAAAAACTGAGCAGCTTGGCTGGCGCTTTATGATGGTATAATTGGCCGTTTGTATTCGTCGTCATTAAGAGTTCGTTTGCCCTGAACGGGTTAAATATAATTACTCCCGTAAAAATGAAAAACGAAAAAATGACGCTTTTTTAATCTTTCGTCCGGCTATTGAGTTTTCGTAAATGGTTCAAAGATGGTCGTATATTCCCACGGCTTTTGCGGAACGCCACTGGTATCATTGCCAGTCTTATCTTTACCCGGATGGTACACATCACGATTAACCGCCCAAAACGAAAGGCTGCAAATCCATGGTTGTTCCTCAGCCCATTTTTTTAGCGCCACAGCGTCATCCTGTGTAAAAACTTCGCCCCGTTCGTCATTTTGTCCGATCATCGGCGTCAGGCCAATCTGGATGTCCGGAGAAATGGCCTGGCACTGCTCATGCGCCTTGAGCGCGCTGGCGATAGAAACATCGCTCATTTTTTTGCCTTTAGAAAAATGCGCCCCGAAATCCATCGTCATCACATTGGCTGAATGAACTTTCACGCCTTTTGCCACAGCCTCAGCCAAAAGATGTTGCGACTCAGTTGAAATCCCATTGGGGTCGACCGGCAGCGTATACGAAATCATCAGTCCCGGATTGCGTGCCTGGAGTGCAACTAAAGCGGTATTGCGCCGGCTATTTGCCGCCGCATTCGTCAGCGCATCACCTTCAATATCAAAGTCGAGCCAGCTCAGTTTATATTGGTCAATAACCGACTGATATTTCGCCTGGAGCGTAGCTTCATTAGTTTCCGCAATGGCGATTTCAGTTCCATCTGCCCCTCCAAAAGAAACAATCACATTCCCGCCACGGGCTCGTATGGCATTAATCTGGTCGGCATATCGGTTTTCTTTCATGGGCCAGCGCCCATCCCACGCCGGGTTGCCCTGATGGTCGGCAATAATAAAGGCTATCGTATAGAACTTCTGGCCGCAGGCATCGTCGCATTTAGTAAGCTGAAAATGGTCGCCGGCCCCAATATACATATAAGGCGCAAAAACCTTTCCCGGCCAGTCTGCGCCCGACGTGGTAAGGATGGAAATAAGGATAATCGGGATGGAAATGAGAGATTTCATGCCCTAATTTATGAAGGTTTCACAAAATATTTTCAACCGCCCCAAAAGGGGGGTGCGGAATTTCTTTAAAAACAAAGCAAAGTTCGGGTTAGAAAAAGTAATTTCTCTTTAAAAACCATTAATATCTACTAAAATAAGTTCACCAAAAATTTTCCATCATTTTATTTGACTTTAGACGACATTATGCTAAAACGGTTTCGCTTCGTTCAATGATGAACGGTGTTGGTGTCAATAAGACAGATTGTCCGAAAGAGAACAGAAAATGACATTCAGTGATCCTGCCCGTAGCAAGACCTCCCACGTGTTTCCTTGAACAGGCTTAGTGTATTATGAACCCGACCAGACTGTTTGTAGGTAATCTCTCGTACCAAACCGGAGAAAACGACCTGCAGGATTACTTCGCCCAGGCGGGCGCAGTGACTTCTGTTAACCTCATGCTCGACAAGATGACCGGCAAATCGCGCGGTTTCGCCTTCGTCGAATATGGTTCGGCGGAAGAAGCTCAGAAGGCAATCGACCAGTTCCACAATAAAGACTTCCAGGGCCGCGCCATCACGGTGAATGTGGCTCGTCCCCGCGAAGACCGGCCCCCTCGCTTCAGCGGAAACCGTGATTCCCGCGGCGGTGGAGACCGCGGCGATTTTCGCGGCGAACGTCGTGAACGGCGCTAATTTTTTGCGCGAACAATTTCTGTGGCGGGCCGGCGATTCCTCGCAGGCCCGTTTTTTCTGGCGTTGTTAAAAATGCCATCCTCCGTTGTGTCAGAAAAATTTGATAAATCTTTGGGGATTTGATTTGACACTTTGCCCAACAGATTTATTTTGACTTGAAAGCATATGGCCGATAATCCGCAACCACCCATTCCTCCTGGCGTTCCCGGCGCTCCGGTTACGCCCATGAAAAAATCCACCGGCAAGGTCCAGCCGAAAAAAGAGACCGTCCGTATTACTTTACCCCCCAAGCCGTCCGCTGCGCCGACGATTAAGCTTCCGACGCTGCCGCCAGGTGGTCCTACCGGCGCCCCCGGAGGTGTCCCTGCCCCGGCACCCGCCGCTCCGCGTCCTGCGGGCGTCGCTGCCCCCGTGGCCGCGCCGCGTCCGCCAGGTGCTGCCCCGGTTGCCGCCCCCGCTGTTGCCGCCGCTGCCGCAGCTCAGGCCGCTCGCCCTGCGCCGGCCCCGCGCCCGGCTCCCGTTGCCGCTGCGCCTACGCTCAGCCCCGTAGATACCATTTTAGCTATCGCCGCGTGTGTTGCCGCCATGGCAGCCATCGGAACTACCATTTGGATGATGATGATTTTGAACACCGCTGTTACGTCCTAATCATCCCTGGAAATCTTGATTCTATTTGCGTATGGCTTCGCCTTTGATTGTCGCGCTCACCCAGGAGAATTTTGCGAAAGAAGTTTTGCAATCGCCCCAGCCGGTCATGGTGGATTTTTGGGCGGAATGGTGTGGCCCGTGCAAAATGATCTCGCCGCTGCTGGATGAACTCGCCACCGAATACGATGGCAAAGTCAAAATCGGCAAAGTGAATGCCGATGAACAACAGGAATTGGCTGCCCAATACGGCATCAATGCCCTGCCCACGCTCCTGTTCTTCAAAGGCGGCCAGGTAGTCAATCAAATGCGTGGCGCCCGCGGCAAACGCGATTTCAAAGCCGCCCTCGACGGTATCGTCTAAAAGTTCAAGTTTTACTTGCTCTGCTGCTGGCCGTTAATTTTCCAAAAAAAATTACGCTCACTTGCTGTCCCCTCTTCGCTCCCATTCGATGGGAGGGCAGAGGGTCAGGGTGAGGTGAGGGCTTTTTATTTTCTTCCTAAATTTTTTCCCGAAATTCAAAACAATCTCTTGTACGTCGCCTTTCTCGGATCATGTTCCGGCCGATAACAAACCATCGTTTGCACCCATTCAGCCAGGCGTCGGCCAAGCCGTCGACACGCCTCCTTTTCACCTTCCTCACGCGGCTTGCCCGCGCATATTGCGCCATAATGCAGCGTCTGCCCCGGCGCAACATAATCCGGCACCCCAAATACCAGCAGCCCGTAGTTCATCAAAACGATTTGCAACGCCAGGCAGGTCAACTCGCCACCGCCCGCCCTTCCGCCACTGGAAGAAAAGGCGCAGCCGATTTTCCCTTCGATTTCGTACCACAACGGCTGCGCGACCACATCCCACCAACGCTTCATTTCCCACGCAATCGTGCCCATGTGCGTCGGCGAACCAACCGCGATTCCGTCGCACCAGGTTAAATCCTCAGCGGTAGCCTCAACCACCGTTTTCAACCGCACGTCCGTATCCGGAACATCTTTCGCCCCGGCGGCCACCAGTTCAGCCATTGCTTTTGTATGGCCCTGCTCGCTGTAATACAGGACCAAAATTTTCGCTGGATTTGGTGTGTTATTGCCCATGCGTGGATAATACACGATTTAAAAAATAGCGGTAGTCGCACTTGAGCCGCTTGGGATTTGAGCAACTTGGGAAGCTGCGAAAAGGATTTGCGAAGCGAAGGCCGTAAGGCCGACTGAACGGGAGTGAAGGAGCCCACCGGCAAAAGGAATTTGTTCCGCGGAGCGGAACGAAGGTCGCGCCAGCGACCGAGCGGGCGCGAGCGAGTCAAACTTGACAAATTACCCTCAAAAAGATTGAGGTAGCGACTAACTATATCTTCCCAGCCTTGTCTGATATAATAGCCGGATGACGGTCAAAAAGTCATATTCGAGCGACGCCGCCTGCTTACTCCACTCTAGTGGGACGAAAGCGGGCATCTTGGATTGCAGTGGCCCCGGCGTCGTTTTTCAACGCATCCAACTCTGCCAGTCAGGTCGTTCACCAAGGCTTGGCAAAGCCAGGACTCCATCTAATGCTCAAACCAAATCAACCGTTGATTTAGGGTTAGAACCCTTGATTTGGGGTGAGAATACCCCGTTAAGGGTCTTCCCCTTGTACCAGCAACACTCATTTCGCCCAATAACAACGTCGCAATGGAACTATCAAAACCAAAAACAAACCAATCCAAACCAGATATTTATTCAACCTCA
>DATJXK010000092.1:0-16484 GCA_035500235.1 Pseudomonadales bacterium
TCCTTTGCGCGTCACGCTCGGCGGCGGTGGCACAGATTTGCCGTCGTACTACGAAAAGTTCGGCGGCTTTCTCATTGCCGCAGCGATAGACCGATACGTCTATATCACGCTGCATGACACCTTCGTGCCGGATTTACTGGCGAAATATTCCGAGCTCGAACGCGTCACGGATGCTGCCAAACTGAAACATCCTATTTTGCGCGAGGCGTTCGCACTCCTCGGCATGGACGGCCATTTTCTGGAACTCACGTCGATGGCGGATATCCCGGCCGGCACGGGCCTCGGTTCGTCCGGCAGTTTCACGACGGCTGTACTCAAGGCGTTGCATGCGCAAAAACGCAGCCTGATTCATCCCGCGGAACTGGCGGCGCAGGCGTGTGAAGTGGAACTGGACCGCCTGAAAGAGCCGATCGGCAAGCAGGACCAGTATATCGCGGCGTACGGTGGCATCACTTGTTTCACCTTTCAAAAGGATGGAAAAGTCGTGGCGAGCCAGTTGAAATTGTCCCGCGAAACGCGCGATAACCTGGAAGACAACCTGCTTTTATTTTTCACGGGCTATTCGCGCAGCGCGTCGGCGATTTTGAAGGAGCAGGACCAGAAGTCGAAGTCCGATGACAAGGACATGATCGAAAATTTGCACTTCGTCAAAGATCTCGGCCTGCAAAGCCAGACCGCGCTGGAGAGCGACAACCTTCACGAGTTTGCGCGGCTCATGGACGTGCATTGGCAGCGCAAAAAACAACGCAGCGGCGGCATGAGCAACCCGAAGATCAATGAATGGTACGACCTGGCCATGGCCAATGGCGCGCTGGGCGGGAAATTGATTGGTGCCGGCGGCGGCGGGTTCCTGATGTTTTACAGCGAGGACAAAGTGAAACTCCGGCATGCGATGACAAAGGCCGGATTGCAGGAAGTCCGCTTCCGCTTCGATTTTGAAGGAACGAAACTAGTTATTTCGTGAGATCTAAGGTTGCCCCCTCACCCCGGCCCTCTCCCCCGATGGGGGCGAGGGAGTCAAGGCGCCACGCGAATTTATGAGCATTCCGCTTTCTCAAATTCCCGTTGCGATTTTAGCCGGCGGGCTGGCGACACGCCTGCGGCCTATCACGGAAAAGATTCCCAAGTCTCTCGTGCCCGTTGTCAACCGGCCGTTTCTCGCGCACCAGCTTGAATTGCTCCATGCCCGCGGTATTCGCCGCGCCGTGTTGTGCATTGGTTACCTTGGCGAGATGATTCAAAAGGATTTTGGCGATGAGAAATTCGGCATCAAGCTGGAATACTCCTTCGATGGCCCGAAACTCCTGGGCACCGGCGGCGCGATTAAACGCGCCCTGCCCTTGCTCGGCGACGAATTTTTTGTGCTCTACGGCGATTCCTATTTGCCGATTGATTATGCGCCCATCGCGGATTTCTTCCATCGCAGCGGCAGGCAGGGCTTGATGACCGTGTTTCGCAACGAAGGAAAGTTCGATACCAGCAATGTCGTTTTTAAGGACGGCGAAATCAAAGTTTACGACAAAAAAAATAAAGTGCCTGAGATGCACTATATTGATTACGGCCTGAGCCTATTCAAGGCTTCGGTTTTTGATGGCTACGCCGCCGACCAGGTTTTTGACCTGGCTGAAGTCATGGGCCGGCTCGTCCGCGAACAACAGCTTGCGGGTTTCGAAGTGTCCGAGAGATTTTATGAAATTGGGTCGCCCGCAGGCTTGGCAGAATTGGAATCGCTGTTAAACTCCAAAGCACCGTGAATTTTTCCCAACAATTTATCGCTGAAGTGCAGCAGGTGACTGCGCAACTGAACGCCGACGCCATCGAAAAATGCGCCGATGAACTCGCGAAGATCCGCGAGCGCGGCGGACGCCTCTTCATCCTGGGCGTGGGCGGCAGCGCCGGGAACGCCGGGCACGCCGTCAATGACTTCCGCAAAATTTGCGGGTTCGAGGCTTATGCGCCCACCGACAATGTTTCTGAACTCACCGCGCGCACGAATGATGAAGGCTGGGCGACGATTTTTTCCGAATGGCTCAAAGGCTCGCGGCTGAGCGCCAAAGATGGGCTCCTGATTTTTTCCGTGGGCGGCGGCAACCTGGAAAAAAATGTCAGCCCAAATTTGGTGAGCGCGGTTCAACTCGCGAAAAAAGCCGGTGCCTCGGTCATTGGTATCGTTGGTCGGGACGGCGGCTATACCGCCAAAGAAGCAACTGCGTGCGTTATTATTCCCACAGTGAACCCCACCCACGTCACGCCGCACAGCGAAGCCTTCCAGGCCGTGGTCTGGCACCTGTTCGTCTCGCATCCGAAGCTGAAGGTGGCACAGACTAAGTGGGAATCGACGAAGTAGACGTCAACCCACTGGAATTCCCGGCGCTTTATAACGGGGTTGTTTCATTTTCTCTTCCATTTCACGTTTTAATATCCCGGTCATTTCACTTTCTGAATAGGGACGAAGGTCCTGCCATTTTCCATACATCGGCACGGGAATAATGATGTCATTTGATTTGCCATGAAGCCAAAAGGCAGAAAATGGAAATTGGACAAGGTCCAAATATCTGAGCTCATAATCCTGTTCCTTGACCTGCGGTAAGTTTTCCGCCACTCGCAAGGTCTGAAGGAAAGGATCACTGGATTTGGAGCGCGCATGATAAAATGTCCATTCCGTGACCTGCCATTCCTCTTTCTTCGCATCATAACCCAATTGCAAGGCCGCGGAATTGGTCACGTCCGCCAGGAAAAAGCGCCAGGCAGAAAGCCTCGTGGCCGAAAGAAACTGTCCGGAAAACAGATTCGTATATTTTAGTACGTAATAATACACGCCGACCGGCATGGAAATGGTCAAATCTTTAGCCGGCGGCAGATGCGTCACTGGTTTTAAAAATTTTGAATCCAGGGCATTGGATACCGCCTGCACTCCGCCTTCCGGAGCCTGGGGATATAGAATCGCGGCTTTACCGTTAGGAATGATAAAAGCACAGGCCAAAACCAGGGTGAAGCAAAAAAGAAATTTTATAGCTCTTTCGGCATGCATCTGCACCCCTCCATGATTTTTATGCGGCTCTCGTAAAATAATTCTTCTGCTTATCGCTGATAGACATTTCGAGTTTTTCCATCACCGAAAGCATGTCTTCCCAAACCTTGCGCTTCTCGGACATCGCCTGATTACGGAGCAAATACGCGGGGTGAAATGTCGGCATGAGCGGTGTGCCGCGATAGGTCTGCCAGTTGCCGCGCATTTTCATGATACCCATCGTTTTACCAAGCAGGCCTTCGATGGCGGTCGCCCCCAGCGCAACGAGGACACGCGGGCGAATGAGATCAATTTGCTCGTGTAAATAGGGCACGCATACGGCCATTTCTTCCGTGGTCGGCTTGCGGTTTCCAGAACTCTGGCCGGGCGTGTCGGGTCGGCATTTTAAAATATTCGCAATATAGACATCGCTGCGCTGCAGGCCCATCGCCTGGATGATTTTGGTGAGCAGCTCCCCTGCCCGGCCGACGAACGGTTCGCCCTGGATATCTTCGTCCGCTCCAGGTGCTTCGCCGACGAACATCAGTTGCGCATCAATATTGCCCACTCCGAACACCACATTTTTGCGCGACGACGCGAGGTGCTCGCATTTGACGCAAGCCATCACCCGCTCACGCAACGCGGCAAAGGCGGCAGACTTTTCGATTGCGGATTTTGGACTGGCAACGGGCAATGGAGTCACTGGCACGGGCGCCGAAACAGGTCCGGCAGATTTGGATTCCAAGACCGGGGTTACAATCGGTTGAACTTGAGGTTTAAAACCTGAAATGGCCGCAGCTTTCGGAGGTGACTGCGAAAGGCTGCGCAACGTTTCAGCTGAGACTGCCACATGCCGCGCGCCGTGTGATTTTAAATCTTCCAAATAATGGATCGTCGCGTCGAGAAGCTGGCTGTAATCCGAAGACATATTATTTTTTTGGAAAAGCGGCTGCGCAGGAGCGCAGCCCTACCGTAAATTTCCTAATAGTATGTTGGACAGCGTAACACTCTGCTTTGGCCATAGTTTGTAAGCGAAGCAATTCCATATCATTTCACGTTCAACTGCCGCTGGATGCCGAACTTTTCAATGCGTTTGCGCAAGGTTGCGCGCGTGATGCCGAGCAATTTCGCGGCGGCCACCTGGTTATCGTTGGTTTCCTTAAGCGCCTGGATGACTAGTTCGCGTTCCACGGCGGGAATGATTTTCAATTTTGGTTCGCGCCGGGCCCATTGGAAAAGCTGCCGCGCCAGCGAAGCAGCGTCATCCGTAGCCGCCGTAGCCGCACCGATCGCCGCCTGGGTGGGAGCATTGCCGCTGATTTCCGGCGGCAGATCGCTGATGAGGATCGCATCGCTCTTGGCCATGACGTGCGCGCGGCGGATGGCATTCTCCAATTCGCGCACGTTGCCCGGCCAATGATACTTTTCCAGCATCCGGATGACGCTGGCCGCGATGGACTTGGGCGCGTGCTGTTGTTCGCGCCCGATTTTTTCAATAAAATAATTCACCAGCAGCGGAATGTCCTCGCGCCGGTCGCGCAACGGCGGCACCTGGATGCGCACGACATTGAGGCGATAAAACAAATCTTCGCGAAATTGCTTCGTGGCCACGGCCTGTTCCAAAGGCTTGTTCGTAGCGGCGATGACGCGCACATCCACGCCGATAGCCTGGTTGCCCCCGACGCGCTCAAACGTGCCGCTTTGCAGCACCCGCAAAATCTTCGTTTGCGTCGCCGGCGTCATGTCGCCGATTTCATCGAGAAAAATCGTGCCGTGGTTGCATTGCTCAAATTTGCCGATTCGCTGGTTGGTCGCGCCGGTGAAGGCGCCGCGTTCATGGCCAAAAAGTTCACTCTCCAAAAGCTGTTCGGGAATCGCGGCGCAATTCACCGCGAGGAATGGCTGTTCGCTGCGATTGCTGTGATGATAAATGGCGCGCGCGACGAGTTCTTTGCCCGTGCCGCTTTCGCCGGTGACAAGCGCCGTCGCATCGCTAATGGCGACCTGCCCGATGAGTTTGAACACCCGCTGCATCGGTTCGCTGCGCCCGACGATGCCCAGTTCGTAATCCTCCGACTCCAGCAACGGCTGATAAGAAACGACCTGCTTCATGTCGCGCGCGGCTTTGAGGGCGTTGGCGACAATCTCTTTGATCTTCACCGCGTCAAACGGCTTGAGCAGGTAGTCATAGGCACCGAGCTTCATCGCCTCGATGGCGGTTTGCGTCGTGCCGTAGGCGGTCATGAGAATGACGAGCAGCTTGGGATCGCCGGCGCGGATTTTGCGGAGCGTTTCCAGACCGTTGATGCCGCCCATGCGCACATCCATCAGCACGAGGTCGGGCTTAAATTTGGGAATAATCTTCAGGCCTTCCTCGCCGGAAGACGCGGCGGCCAGTTCGATTTCAGGAGAATCAAATATCCGCTGGAGGGAATACCGAACGTCCTCCTGGTCATCTATCAAAAGCAACTTGCTCATTTTCAAACAAAATAGCGGAATTTCAGCAAAGTCGAAGCGAATTTTGATTGTTTGACCTGTGGCGTGCCAATGGATAATCTTACCGTCTTTGCATGAAAGTAGTTGTTTGTGACCCCATATCGCCAAAGGGCATTGCGCTTTTGCAGCAACGTCCCGAATTTAACGTCGTCGTGCTGCCCAAGCGGCTGCCCGAAGCTGAACTGCTGCCCATCGTTGCCGATGCCGTAGCACTGGTTGTCCGCTCCGAAACCAAAGTCACCCGCAAGGTCATCGAATCCGCGCCGAAATTGCGCGTCGTTGGCCGCGCCGGTGTGGGCGTGGACAATGTGGACATCGAAGCCGCCACGCAACACGGCACCGTCGTGATGAATACGCCCGGCGGAAACACCGTGACCACCGCCGAGCTGAGCTTCGCCATGTTGCTCTCGCTCGCGCGCAAAGTCCCGCAAGCCCATGCCACCATGGTGGCCGGCAAATGGGACCGGAAACTTTTCCAGGGCTCGGAACTGGCCGGCAAAACGCTGGGCGTCCTGGGCATGGGCCGCATCGGCACAGAAGTGGCCAAGCGCGCCATTGCCTTCGGCATGCGCGTCATTGCTTACGATCCCTATTTGACTGAAGAACGCGCGCGGGCCATCGGCGCGGACTATGCCGACAGTCTGGACCGCGTTTATACCGCGGCCGATTTCATTACTGTCCACATGCCGGTCACACCGGAAACGAAAAACATGCTGAACGCCGCGGCGTTCACGAAAATGAAGCCGGGTGTGAAGATCGTGAATTGCGCCCGTGGTGAAATTATTTCCGAGAATGATTTAATTGCCGCATTGGAATCGGGCAAAGTCGCCGGCGCAGCGCTGGACGTTTTTACCATTGAACCGCTGCCCGCTGATCATCCGTTCCGCAAACAGCCGAATTTGATTCTCACGCCCCACCTCGGCGCCAGCACCGAAGAAGCGCAGGAAAAATGCGGCATCGAAGTGGCGGAAGTCATTGCCGGTTATTTGCTTACCGGCGAAGTTCGCAACGCCGTGAATTTGCCCTATCTCGACGCGAAGACCTACGAACAGGTCAAGCCCTACCTGCCTCTCGGCACCGCGCTGGGCAGGTTGCTTGCACAACTTTCACCGTCCGGCGGAGACAGGATTTATATCACGTATGGCGGCAATGCGCGGCAATTGCCGAATACCGACCCAGTCACTCGCGCGGTTCTCCAGGGCTATCTGGAAAGCAGCAACTTGAAGGACGTGAACAACGTCAATGTCCGCTCCGCCGCGGCGAGCATCGGCATCAACGTCGAAGAAAAGAAATCCGACGAACCGGTCACCTTCAATGAATGGGTGCACGTGCAAATTTACAGCGGCGACAAAAAATTGATTTCCGCGGGCGGGACATTTTTCGGCTCGCCCAACAATCCGCGCATCGTGCGGTTGTACAGCACGCCGGTGGAGATTCCGATTTCCGGGACCTTGCTGCTCCTGAACAATAAAGACCGCCCGGGCATCGTGGGCCATCTGGGAACATTGCTGGCGAAATACAAAGTCAACATCGCGAATATGAGCCTGTCGCGCGACACCGCCGGCGGCCTGGCCCTGACCGTCCTGAACCTGGACAGCGCGCCGCCGCAAACTGTCCTGGATGAACTCCAAAAAGACGGCGATATCAGCAATGTAAAAGTGGTAAAGCTATAAATAATTGAACCAAACCTCGGAAAAACGCTCTAAACCAAACATCCAATGAAATTGAATAAAATTGTTTTTGCCGCCATCGCCGCCACGGCCGTGGCCCTGTCCACCACTTACGCGGATACGCCAGGCAGCACGATGGCCGCGCCGTCTACCAATTCCACCGACACGATGACCGCGCTCTTTGGCGACCCGGTGATCGCCAAAGGCACCGGCATATCCATCAAGCGCAGTGATTTGGACCAGATCGTGACCGGCCTCAAGGCCGAAGCCCTGGCGCGCGGGCAGGAAATTCCGCCCGACCGCTTGATCATGATCGAAGCCGAAATGCTCGAACGCCTGCTTGATATCCAGGTGCTGCTGCAACAGGCCAATGCCGCCGACAAGGCGGAAGGCGACAAAAAAGCCGCCGCCGCGATGGCCACACTGCTCGACCGTGCCGGAGGTTCGCAGGACACGCTGAATATCCAGTTGAAAGCGGCCGGGACGACGGAAGCGGAATTGCGAAATAAAGTCGCGCAGGAAGCCACTGCGATGGCCGCCCTGCAACGCCTGCTGGGCATCACGATCACCACCAACGAAATCCAGGCCTATTACGATGCGCACCCGGCGGAAGTGGAACAACCGGAATTGGCCCATGTACGGCACATTTTATTTATGACGATGGATCCGGCCACCCGTGCGCCATTGTCCACCGACGTGGTCCAGGCTAAGCACAAAGAGGCTAACGACGTGCTGGTGAAAGCGCGTGCTGGAGACGATTTTGCCAAACTCGCCGAACAATATTCGGACGACACCACGACCAAAGCCAAAGGCGGCGAGCTGCCTCCGTTTGGCCGTGGCCAGGGAATGGTCCCGGAATTTGAAGCCGCTGCGTTTGCCCTGACCAATAACCAGGTGAGCGACGTTATCCAGACCGAGTACGGCTATCATATCATTAAAATGATTGATAAAACCCCGGCCAGGAAGCTGGCCCTGTCCGACAAAGTGCCGGGCACTACAGACACCGTTTCCGACCGGATTAAAGACTATCTCACCCAGCAGAAAGTCCAGCAGCTCGCGCCCCCGTACTTGCAAAAATTGAAAAAAGCGGATAATGTAACGGTCGTGGATCCGGATTTGGCCGCAGCGGTCGATTCCTTGTCCAATACTAATGCGGCCTCGACGGCCACCATGCCGCCGCCAGCCGCGCAATAAAGGAGGCTTGCTAAATGCTGCAAGCGAGGTGATTTTAGGGCGCAATGAAAACATTAATTACGGTCATATTGATTCTGGCCTGTATCGGCCTGGTGGTCGCATTGGTCGTCACTCAAAAGAAGATTGACCAGGAACGCCAGGACGATGCCAACCGCATCCTGGATTTTTCCAACCAGGTGGTTTCGGCCAATGATGAATTGAATGACTTGCGCCAGGTCAACCTCACCCTGACCAATGATCTCAACTCCAGCCGCCAGCAAATCGTTGATTTGAGCAACCGAATGCTGGTCATCTCGGATTCTCTTTCGAATAGCGACACGCAGTTGAAGTCGGCGCAGGACCAGATTGCCTCGCTCGAAGCGCAAAACCAGGCTTACGAACAAAAGGCGGAACAATTGACCAATACGATTAGCGCCCTGAATGCAAAGATTCTTGAGGCGGAAAACGATTTGGCCCAATCGCAGACCAACAGCGCCTTTTTGCAGGGCGAATTGACCAATAAGGTCCAGCAAATTGCAGAGCTGACACAAAAATTTAACGACTTGCAAACCGTCAAGGCACAAGCGCGAAAACTGCATGATGAACTGGTCGTGGAGCGGCGCATGCAATGGATTCGCGAAGGGACGCAGCCGAATAACAACGTCAAAGGGGCGCAGTTGCTCATGGCCCGCTCGTGGCCTACCAATAAGCTCACCCCGCCCTCGCATTATAATTTGTCAGTGGAGGTCGATTCGAGCGGCGCCGTGCAGATCGTCTCGGACACCAACACTGCTGCGGCCAGTGCAGCCCATTAGTTCAGGGCCAACCCGTTCGTCACTATGCCTACTTACGAGTATGTCTGCCAAAAGTGCGGGCATGAATTCGAAGCCTTCCGGTCTATTTCCGCCAAGCCGCTCGAAACGTGCCCCAAAGAACTTTGTGCCAAAAAGAAATGGGGCAAAGGGCGCGTAACCAAAAAAATTAGCGCCGGCGCGGGATTGTTGTTCAAAGGCAGCGGCTTTTACATTACCGATTACCGCAGCGAAAAGTACAAGGACGCCGCCAAGAAAGATACGGCGTCCCCTGCCCCCGCCAAGGAGACCAAAAAGGAAACTAAGCCCGCCCCGGCGGCATCTCCCGCCGCGCCCAAATCAACAAAGGGATAGAGCGTTTAAAAAAATAATGTGGCCGTTCGGAGCGAGGATTTTTGGGGCCCCACGCGTGCGTTTGGCGAGGCTTTAGCGAAGGAGCATGTTTGAAAAACCCTGTGACTGAGCCGAAACGAACCCAAAACCCAAAAAGACCGCCTCCCTTCCTTCTTACTCCGAATGGCTACAGTATTTTTTAAACCGCTCTAGAGCTTCATCGTTTCCAGCACCGCGCGAACGCGCGGAACTTCGTGGGTGCGGAACAAATCCGTTTTACCGAGGGCAGCCAGGACTGCAAAAAACGGCTCGGCGCACCGGACTTCCTCCCGAAAAAATTCAAACGCATGCGGCAACGCGTGGCAAACGGGAAAGCCCAGCGCGCGCAGCCGGAAGGTATTCAGGAAAATGTTCATTTGATGGCGCACACGCACCGCGCTGTCCTGCAGGTTGCGATAGTAGAACCCCAGGCCGGGATCGATAAAAATCTTTTCCACGCCCGCACGTTGCGCGATTTCAATCTGCCGCGAAAAATAATCGTGCATCATTTTTATCGGGTCGGCGGAAAAATCGAAGTCCGCTACTTCACGAACATTTCTCCCCTGTACATAGCAAATGATGACCGCCGCGTTGTGCGCCGCGGCCATTTTAAAAATTTCTTTGGTCCCGGCGTTACCAGTCAGGTTCATGACGTTTGCACCGGCTTCCAGACTCGCGCGGGCGACTTTAGGCGAATACGTCTCCACCGAAACAATGATTTTTTTGGCGCGCAGTCCTTTGATGACTGGCAGCAGCATTGATTTTTGCAGTTGGTCGTTCGCCCGCGCCGCGTGAGCCAGGGTAGACTCCGCCCCCACGTCCACGATCTCTGCGCCCTGTGCCGCCAAAACCGCGCCGCGCTCAATGGCTGATTTGGCTGAAAGGCAAACGCTTTCGCGATACCAGGAATCGGCAGACAGATTCACCACCCCCATCACGGCAGGTTGTGAATTGAAACGAAATTTTTTACCTCCGATAGAAAATTCCCGGACACGCGCGGACGCGGCATCACGGTTCTTCTCCAGCAGCCCGGAAAGTTGTTCGAGGTTTAGCACTGCGGCATCGTACGGATTGGGCGGGGAATCGTAAACGGGAAAGCGAATCTAACTTTTCCGGCACAGAAAAACCCCCTCCTCCTCCGACTGCGTGATCCATTGTTCGCAAACATCCAGCTTGTGCGTCTTCAGCATTTTGCGAATACCTTCGGGCGTGTAACGATAGGAGAAAAATAGCCGGATTTTTTCGCCGGGTTTGAAAGCGAACTGCTTGTCCTCAATTTCAATCCGGCGCGCGTGGATAAACTGAAAATTCGCCACCACGCGTTTCAAGCTGCCTTTGGTCTCGATTTCAAAACGCAATTCGCCGTCGTTTTTCTCCACCCCCAGGTCCCATAGAAATGTGAGCAGCCAGTCACGCGTGGGCCAATTATCGTACTGCGGCAGGATCTTTTGCACGCCGGCGCCATAATCTCCGCCCGGCGCCAGGTTGGCGCTAAAGAGCAAAAGATCTTTCGGCCGAACCAGCGAAGCGAGTTTCGGTAAAATCTTTGACGGCTCAAAATTGGGAATCATGCCGAAAAACGTGATGACACGCGCAGCACTGCGTATGGCCGGTAAATCGAAGACCGAACGCACGTCCCTGGCCGTTTCCAAATCGCAAACCTGTGGAAAACTACTTTCCCACGGACAGACTGAGAGCGCCGCCCGGCGCGCCACCAGGACCATCGCCACCGCCACATCGCTCGGCGTGTAGAAAATTTCTTTACCCGAAGCCTTCAGCCGTTTCAATAACCGGGTATCTTTCTGCCCGCCACCACAGCCCAATCCTATCAGATGAACCTGTTTAGCTTTCATTTGCCGGGTCGCCGCCTGGAAACTTTGTTCATAAATAGCGCGGCAATCTTCATCATGGCGCGAGGGGGAAAATTGCTGGTGCAGCACGAGCCACTTCTGCGTTTGCCTGACGCTATCGTAATGAAACTTGTGAGCAACCTTCCGTGTGCGCAGCCCATTAAGCAGGTCGCGCCGGACATTTTCCGGAAACTGGCTCGCATCGATCGCGACATTGGCGGCGGTGCTCATGAATTATTTTTGCGGGAAAATTTGATAGAGCAAAAGGTACACAATCACGCCCGTCACGGAAACATACATCCATAACGGCAGCGTCCAGCGGGCGATTTTTTTGTGTTTATCAAAACGCTCGCGCAGGGCACGGAACAGGGTGATAAAAATCAGCGGGACAATGACCATCGCCAGGATGGTGTGCGTGAGCAAAATGGTCAAATAAATCGGCCGAAACCAGGGCGGATTCAAAAAATGCGTCGGACCCTTGTGCAGCACCACCCCCAGGTACGTATGATACGTCACGTAACAAACCAGGAATACCGTCGAGACGCAGAGGGCCGAAATCATGCAGTTGCGGTGCGCAATGATGTTTTTGCGGCGGATGCAAATGAAACCGGCGGTCAAAAGAATCGCGCTCAGGCCGTTCAGCGAAGCATTGACAGCGGGCAGGTCATAGATGCTCATGGCTCGCGCTCCAGGCGCTTGATGTCTGCCAGAAGTTTCGGGCGAATCGTATTTTCCCAATCCACGCCCTCGCCGCCCGTCTCAAAACTCGTGCGCAACCGCGCATGCTTGTCCACCAGCACGAAAATCGTCGTATGAATAAAAAGGTCCACGGAACTCTTTTGGTCCGCCGGCGCGATAGGTGTGCTGCCCAGCTTCAAACTTCCGGCAGCCAGGCCGGCGATCGCCTCTTTGGTCCCGGTCAAAAATATCCAGCGATTGAAATCCGCGCCGACGCGCTGGCCATATCGTTTCATAATTTCCGGCGAATCATTATCCGGGTCGGTGGTCAGTGTCACGAGCCGCACGTCACTGTCCGGCGCCAGCCGGTCCTGCACCGATTTCATTTGGGCAGTCATGCGCGGACAAGGCCCGGCGCAGCGCGTAAAAATAATGTCGGCGACCCAGACATGGTTGGTAAGGGCGGCGAGTGTCGTGACCTGGCCGTCCTGGTTCGTGAGGGTAAAATCGGAAATCTCGTCAATCACCGGGAGCACGCGCCGCTGGTCGTCCCGCATTTCCGCGATCGAAAGCAATCCCGCCACGCAAAGCAGGCCGAACATGAGGAAGACTCCCACCCACAATGTGCGCGGCAATTGCTGGGGCGAGTCGGACATAAATTTAAATCAAAACACCGCGCCTGTACCGCGCTCACTCCGCTGTCGTTTTCACTGGAAGCTCGAAACCGGCGGAGGTGGCGCTTTGGACTGGAGCCATTTTTGGTAATCTTCCGCGCTGTCCACCGTGACATAACCGCCGGTCATGGCCGAATGGCCCGGGCCGCACAACTGGGCACAATTAATCTGGTACCGGCCGATTTGCGTCGGCGTAAACCAAACCGGAATGCGCAGGCCGGGAATGGCGTCCTGGCAAACGCGCATCGCAATAATCTTCAAGGAATGAATCACGTCCTTGGAGCTGACATAGATAATCACCGGCTTGCCGATCGGTACGTGAATATCATTGAGCGTGACGATGTCGTCCTTGCCGTTCGGGTCCGTGGGATCCACGCCGAACACGTTCGTCGTGCTGACAAATCGCATTTCCTGTTTGCCAAAAACGCCGTCCGGGCCCGGATAACGCGCATTCCAGGCGTATTGCTGCGCCACCACCTGGATGACAGTAGATTCGTTCGCCGGCGGATATTTGTCCACTGCCTTGGACCAGAGCGGTACCGCGATAAAAATCAATAGAAAGCCTTCGATCCCGGCAACGGCCAGTTCGATGTAGCTGGAAGCATGGTTGCGCACACCGTAATAATCCGCTTTCGGATTGCGTTTCTTTTGAAAGCGCCAGACCGCGTACACAAAATAAATCACCCAGCCGATGAACAGCGCCAGCATTAGCCAGTGCACGTAGATAATGAGGTTGTCAACGTCCTGGCCGTTGGACGAGGCCAGCACCGGCAGACCGAGCAATTTACCCAATGCGTTGTTGATGCTGTTCATATTTTAGCTCCGGACAAATTTTCTTCCGCCAGTCTCTTCGCTTGCGCCGCGGCCTCCCGGCGAATCAGAAAAATAAAAAATGTGGCAATGGAACTGAGCATGAGCACCACGATGCCCAGCAGCGTGAAAATGCCCCAGTTCATCCCGTGCGCCAGCGGGTCGTCGGATTGGCCATAACAGGCCGCACAGGCAAACACCGGCGACGGCGCAAACGCGGCCAGCGCGGCGGCAGAGATAAGCTTGCCAAATTTCCTCATAGATAACTAATCTTCTTCAATTTCTTCAAAAAATAGACGCCGTAAAACACGACGAGCGCCGCCGTAACTAGGCCCAGCAAACCAAAAATAATTTTGCCGGCAAAAAACGCCCACGCCGCAAAGCCCACCGACAGCGTCGTCAGCATCGTCACAAAAATAAGATGAAAGGCTTTGAGCGACATGTTTAATGGATCACCGTGTTCTTCGGGAAATCATTCATCGCATAAATCGTCAGGACAAACAGCCCGATGACGAACGACACCGTAAAGCCCAGGATGGTATAAACCATTTTCTTTTCCGAGAGCAAGTGCATGAGAAATCCCGCCACGAAAAATGCGTTAACGCTGGCGATGCACAAAATGATGGCCACTTTCTCGCCCCAACCCAGATTCAGAAACGACGCCCAGATCATCAAGGCCACGGCGCAGAGGACGACAGCCAAAATCGCGCCGCAACGGCGCAGATAGCTATTGAAATCAACCGGGTGATCGTCTTGAGAATGCGGCGCGCTGGCAGCCGGGGCGTGATGCGATTCGCTCATAATTTTAAGTTAAATATAGTACCGGGAAGAGGAATATCCAGACCAGGTCCACGAAGTGCCAGAACAGCCCGGAAACTTCGACGCGATTGGTGTAACGCTCAGGGTCTTTCTTCCACATTTTACGGCCCGGCCCCCACAGGTAAGCAATGACGACACTGCCGCCGAGGATGTGCAGCGCGTGCAAACCGGTGAGCGTAAAATAAAGCGCCAGGTAATTATTGTGCCAGGGACCGTAACTCTGCATGTCCTGGATTTGTGAACGGGGAATGGTGAGTTCCTTCTCCTCGATGTTCTTTTGCGAACGCAGATCGTACAGCAGCTTTTCATCCGTCACGATCCTCCCGCTGATGACGATATGGTCCTGCGTCGGGTCATTTTGCACCATGTCACCGTCGGCGATAGTGCCATCCGTAAGGTGAATTTCGTAATGATTCAAGTGCTCGTGGTATTCTACCAGCTTGATGCACAAGAACGTCAGCGCGCACAACAGCGTGCAGGCGTGGAAAAATTTGAATTTATCGAACTGCCGGACTTTGCAGGCCACCCAGGCCATCAGCGTGGTAATGGCCGAAAGCGCCAGCACAATGGTATTGATGGTGCCGAGCGTCAGGTTTTGCCAACCGTGCGGCCACATGCCTGGCTCGGCGCCCACCCGTAGCAAAATATAACCCGAGAAAAGACCGCCGAAGAGCATGACTTCGGACGCGAGAAAAAGCCAGATGCCGACTTTGGCGTTGTATAGGCCTGTGTCCGGCCTGGCTTCGACTGTATAAGGTATTTCCATGAAAAAATGTTAGTGCGCAGGGGTTGGAACTTTGGGAGCCGCCGGCGTCGGGACGTCCGGTTCATTTTGCGGCGTAAAATCAGTGTCGTGGCCCGGCACGCTGTATTCGTACGGCCCGCGATAAACGCGCGGAGTAATCGCGAAATTTCCGTGCGGCGGCGGGGTCGGCGTCTGCCATTCGAGCGTCGTGGATTGCCATGGATTATCGCCCACTTTTTCGCCGTGGCTGATGCTCCAGAAGAAATTGATGATGAAAGGAATCTGCGCGATGCCCAGGCAAATCGCGCCCCACAAAATCGGAGTATGCAGCGACATCATGGCCGGGCTCAACCCGCCGATCACGTCTCCGCCCGCGCGGCTGTTGACTTCGGCAGAATAATTCGCGCCGCCATCCGCCATGCGCCGCAACATGCCCGCCATGCCCTGCGCAAACATGGGCATGAAAACGATATTCATGAAAAGCAGCGAGCACCAGAAATGCACGCCGCCCCAAAATTCACTCATCTTGCGCCCGGTCATCTTCGGGTACCAAAAATAAACCCCCGCAAAGAGGCCAAAAATCGTCCCCGGCGCGACGACATAATGGAAGTGCGCGATGATGTAGTAAGTATCGTGCAGGTGCACGTCGCTGACGTTGAAACCCAGCGGCAGGCCCGTCAAACCGCCAATGCCGAACATTGGCAAAAACGCCAGCGCAAAAAGCATCGGCGTGTTGATGCGGATAGAGCCACCCCACAGGGAAATAAACAGGCATGTCAAAATGATGACGGACGGAATCGAGATGATCATTGTCGTCGCCTGGAAGAACGTCGAAATGACCGTGCCCATGCCGGTCATATACATATGGTGCGCCCACACAATCATCGAGAGGAACCCGATGGCCAGCACCGCGTACACCAGCGATTTATAACCCCAAATCGGCTTGCGCGTGTTGTTCGCGACAATTTCGCAGACAATACCCATCGCCGGCAAAATCAACACGTACACTTCCGGATGGCCGAGGAACCAAAACAAATGCTGCCACAGCAGCGGACTGCCGCCGCCGCTGATATTGGCCAGATGCCCCCCCACGGCGAGGCCGGTCGGCAGGAAGAAGCTGGTGTGCGCGACGTTGTCCATCAACTGCATGACGGCCGCGGCTTCGAGCGGCGGGAACGCCAGCAACAGCAGGAACGCCGTAATAAACTGCGTCCACACAAACCACGGCATGCGCATCCAGGTCATGCCCGGCGCGCGCAATTGAATGATCGTCGCAATGAAATTGACCGCGCCCAGCAGCGACGACGTGATGAGCAGGATCATGCCGATGATCCAAAATAATTGGCCGTGCGTGGGAATGCTCGTGGCCAGCGGC
>DATJXK010000093.1:0-8923 GCA_035500235.1 Pseudomonadales bacterium
CATTCGCGACCGCGCGATTCCCAATCTCGCCGACGGCCTGAAACCCGTGCAGCGACGCATTCTTTGGGCATTGCACGACAAGGACGACGGGCGGTTTATCAAGGTGGCCAACGTCGTTGGTCATACGATGCAATATCATCCGCACGGCGATGCTTCCATCGGCGATGCGTTGGTCGTGCTGGCCAACAAACGTTATCTCATCGAAGGTCAGGGAAATTTCGGCAATATTTTTACCGGCGATCCTGCGGCCGCTCCCCGTTACATCGAATGCCGTTTGACCGAATTGGCCCGGACCGAACTGTTCAATGATGAAATCACCGAGTTCGTTCCCAGTTACGATGGCCGCAATCGTGAGCCTGTCACCTTGCCGTGCAAACTGCCGCTTACATTGATGCCCGGCACCGAAGGCATCGCCGTTGGTTTGAGCGCGCGCATTTTGCCGCACAATTTTCCTGAGTTGCTTGAAGCGCAGATTGCGATTCTGAAAAAGCAGCCGTTCAAGTGCCTGCCGGATTTCCCCACTGGCGGCCTGATGGACGCGCGCGATTACCAGGACGGTAAAGGCTCAGTCAAAGTCCGCGCCCGCATCAAGGCCAAGGATGAATCTACCGTAGTCATCACGGAAATTCCCCCGGGCACGACGACCGATTCGCTCATGGCTTCCATCGAGGATGCCGCCGGCAAAGGCAAGCTCAAGGTCAAATCCATCAACGATTTCACGTCAGAGAATGTCGAGATTGAAATCAAATGCCCGGCTGGCGTGGACGCGGAAAAAATGGTGGATGCGCTTTACGCGTTCACGGATTGCGAAGTCAGCATCGTTAGCCGCATTATCATCATCAAGGACAACCGCCCGGTTGAGCTGACCGTCAGCGAAGTCTTGCGTGAAAACACCACGCAGCTCGTGGCCATTCTCAAGCGCGAATTGGATTTGCGCGAGAAGCAACTGCTGGACGAACTCCACTACCGCACCCTGGAGCGCATCTTCATCGAAGAACGTATTTACAAAGGCATCGAAAAATGCAAAACGAATGAAGCCGTTTTCGCCGCGGTTTATGACGGCTTCAAACCGTTCAAAAAGGAACTCGTGCGCGAGATAGTGGATGCCGACGTCGAGAAACTCCTGCAAGTTCGCATCCGGCGTATTTCGTTGTTCGACATCAACAAGCACCGCGAAGAGATGGAGAAAACGAAGGCGGAACTGGAGGAAACGCGCAAGCACCTCAAGGGCCTTACCAAATATGTCATAGGCCATCTCGAGGCGTTGCTGGAGAAGTACGGCAAACAATATCCGCGCCTGACCACCAAATCTGCGCGCCACGAAGAGGTCGACGTAAAGGCCGCCGCGTTCAAGGCCTTCAAACTCAGCTACGACCGCGAGAGCGGTTACGTGGGTTACAAAGTCAGCGGGGAGGAATTCAAAGTCGAGTGCACGAAGTTCGATAAAATCCTGCTCGTCTTCAAGGACGGCACCTACAAGGTCAGCGAGCTGCCGGAAAAATTGTTCGTCGGGCCGGAACTTTTTTACGCGGGATTGCCTGACCGCGACAAGGTTTTCACCTGTGCCTACACGGATCGCAACGCCAGCTATCTCAAGCGCTTTACGTTTGGCGGCACGATCATGAACAAGGCGTACTCCTGCATCCCGGAAAAATCGCGCATCCTGTATTTTGCCCCGGACACTCCCAAGATCCTTTACATCCGGTACAAGCCCGCGCCGCACCAGAAAATCAACCAGCAAACCTGCGACCCCAACGAAATCGAAATCAAAGGGCCAAAGACGCGCGGACGGCAAATCTCCATCAAGGACATTTCCTCGGTAACCGCCGAACCCACACGCGGCTGGGACGAGAAAGCGACGACCACGAAACTGGCGTTTGTTTAGAGCATGAAAGCCTTTATATCATATACGGCCGCTCTTCTGCTTCTCGCTGTTTCATCGGCCCACGCGCAGGTCACCACGAATCACCCGGCGAAATACGTCATGCGTTTTACCGAGCCCGACCCGCTCGATTTCTCCAATCACGACGGCTACGTTTCCCTCTTCGACGGCCAAAGCCTCAAAGGCTGGGACGGCAACCCGAAGTTCTGGCGCGTGGAAGATGGTGCCATTGTCGGCGAAGCCACCAAACAGAATCCCTGCGGTAATACCTATCTCGTTTACCGGGACATGAAGGCGAAAGATTTCACCTTGAAATTTGAGATGAAGATCGTTGGTAACGGCGGCAGCGGTTTTCAGTATCGCAGCCAGACGGGCATCCCGTGGCTGTTGCCCATCTCTGCGAGAGTGATCTCCAACACCGGCCCAGTCAATTTAAGCTGGATGATGACCGGACCGCAGGCGGATTTCTGGCCGAACAAAATTTATACAGGCCAATTTTATTCTGAGAACACTCCTATGCGCATTATTGCCTGGCGCGGCCAGGTAGTGGAGAGCTATGGCGACGACCACAAACGGCTCATGGGCACCATCGGCGACCGGCAGGCCCTCGGCGATCTCGTGAAGACCAACGACTGGAACCAATACACCGTCATCGCGCGCGGCGGCACATTCATTCACATCGTCAACGGCCAGGTGATGGCCGTGCTGGTGGATGATGATCCCAATTCTTCCAACAATCAGCCGGGACTGTTCGGAATCGAGCTCGAATCCATCACCCAGTTGTACGTGAGAAATATTTGGGTCAAGAAGCTCAACTAGCCTCCCAACCATCCGGCGGAAGACTTACCCTTTCGGCCAGCACTCGCTGACAGGACGGCCATACGCCAGCCGCGTAAAGAAGATTTGAACTTTAAGAGAAAAAAAGACCAGCGCCCATCCCTGGAGCTTGCAACTGAGCAAAAAGTTTTGCGCCGCAATCAGGCGGTTCTCATAGTAAAGGCGGGTAAAAAGAGCTACCATCCGAACGTATTCCAAAAGATGTGACCAAAGGCTTGTACTCGGCGTGGACGAAAGATTTAACTCGGGATAAAAATCCGTTTGTTCAAAGTTCTGAGCGCCTGATACACTCGTGTAGTCCATGCACCCAAACCAGCTACTATTGTGCCAATGGACCGCGAAATATTAATGTAACTGGGCCCGATAAAAGCGGCTGGGATTCGCTTTCGCAGCGGTATCAATGTACGACAGCGCTCCCCCGGTAAGGACATTGGTCGAAATGGGAGCCCAGTGTATCAAATCGGAAGATGCCTCGATAACTACATTGGAACCAATTGGCCCGGAGAATTGTAATTTAAAGCCGTTTGCAACCATTCCGGCTTGCCCTGGCACAGCAAGAACCGTGGGCAGGATGTTCAGCGTGATTGGAACACTTGAGCTGAGGCCGAGAATACCCAGGAGGTCCGAGCTTTTCACCGTATAGGTTCCCGCACACGCCGATGAAATATTTTTGATGGTCAAGGTATTGGTAATGGTGGAGTCGATATTTAATACCCCGCTAAGTGTTTGGAAGAGGACATTGGTTGGGACGGTCCCTTTGGTGAGTGTATTGGTCAATACGCATGAAAGAGAGGTGAGGACCCCTACGTTACAATGCGCGACTATGGTAAAAGTCACAGTGTCCCCATTTGAGACATTAGTGCTCGAAGGTGAGACAGTAATCGTAGGCGCCAAAAGCTGCGCCCTGGCCGTAACCGTAATAAAAAGGCCAAAAAAAAGGAAAACCAGCGCTTTTTGATACCGCGACCGAATTGTTCGGTGGTTCTTTTCCATATCCGGGACAGAAAAAGCTACTATTGTGCCAAAATTAGTCACTGTGTCCCAAAAACGAGGCAACGGTCTCAGCCATGGCTTAAAAACTGCCGGTCTCTAAAAACGGTACGTTGCCTTTATCCGAAAATTAATGCCGTTCTGTTGGATATAAGGTTGCAGATGAAAACTGGACGACGGCTCGTAGTATTTTGTATTGAACAAATTATACACGCTCGCTGAAAGCTCGAGGTTTTTGGCGAAAAGATCGTGGCTAAAGAGCGTCAAATTGACCACGGCAAAGCCGGGGGAATCCGGGCCTGATATCACCACCGGATTTCCCGGGGCGGCGAAGAAATTGTAGTACACAGTTTTGCTCTGGCTCGTGTATTGCACTTCCAGCCCGGCGAAAAGCTTGTTTTTGTAAATTGGGGTGCTGACGTTGAGCTTAATCATATTCTCCGGCGAGGCTGGCAGCCCCGCGCCTGTGTCACGATTTTCCGTCCGTTGCAGGCTGTAACTTAGTCGCGCGTTGATATCATGCCATTTCAACTCCATCGCCGGTTCCAGGCCTAGCGTGTCAGCATTAAAATTGCTGAAAAGCCCGGCGGAATTAAGGCCGATCAAATTATTGACCTGGTCGTAATAACCCATCACCGACGTGCGCACGTACCGGCCGATACCCTGGTCATAGATCAATTGGTAGGACGAAATGGTTTCCGGCTGCACACTGGTGGCACCGGCCAGCTCCAAAACATTCGGGTCGCGGAAAGCCGTGCCATAGATGAATTTGAATGTGGATTGTTTCCATGGATCGTAGATCACCGCCGCCCGCGGGCTCCAGTCCGGATTGTAAGTGCCATATTTGTCGTAGCGGACACCGGCGTTCAGGTGGAGATTATTCAGGACCGCGACATCCGCCTGTCCAAAGATGCCGTAACTTTGGCGATTCGTTTCGAGCGACCCCGCAAAGACCCCGTTCTCATACAAATCCAGGCTTTGCACAAAATCGTTTCGATATTCCCCGCCAAAAGTGAGCGTGTCTTTATCAAATATCTTTTTATTCACCTGCACTTCGGTGCCGGCCCATTGTCCGGTTTCCTTGGTCTGCGCCAACGCTATTTCCGGCTCAAAATCGCCGCTGCCCACCGGGTAATCATATTCTTTATCGCTCCGGTCATAGTACAAGTCACCCTGGACATCCCAATCGCCGGCAAATTGGTGCGCGTATTTCAACGTGACATAGCTGCGGTTATCAATACTCTGTAATTGCGCATTGTCAAAAGAAGCCCCATCCACCGCCGTGGGATTGACCTTATCACGGTTGATATAGGCGCCTTCCAGCGTTAAATCCCAATAGCCGACCGAGCCAAAAAAACTTTGGAATTTATCGGCGTCCATCTGATGCGCGTCTCCGCGGTTAAAATTGGTGAGTTGCGGTTGGGGAAAGTACAAATCCTCCGGACCGTTGTTGTTATAAATCGTACCGGACAACAGGAATTGAAAACTGTTGGTGAACTGCGCGCCCACAGTCACGCGCCCGGAGCCTTCATCATAACTTCCGTAGGAGCCGGAACCCTCAACGCCATTAATTTGTTTTCCTTCGCGGGTAAAGACATTGATGACCGCAAAAAATGCATTGTTGCCATAAAGCACGGAGCCGGGGCCGCGGATGATTTCGACCCGGTCAACCAAATCCATGTCCAGGATGAACGAGGTGTCCACCGGGGCGCTGTCATCCAGGTCGTTGTTGATGCGGTGGCCATTTACCAGCAGGAGAATCCGGTTATTGGCATCGCCCAGGCTCACGCCGCTGACCCCGACATATTGATAATTGTGGTCGTAAAAAACATAAAAGCCGGGCACGGTTTCCAGGAGATCCCCTAGCGTCCGCCAGCCATATTTTTTGATTTCATCCGAAGTGATCACCGTCACTTGGGCGGGCGCTTCGGTGGCTTTTTGCTCAAACTTGGAAGCGGTCTCTACTTCGGGCACCTGGACCTGCATCAATTGCTCCAGTGACATCTGCGTCAGGTCAGACGCCTGGTTCGTGCTGTTATCAACGCTGGCCCCGAAGGTTTGGTTGGTGCTATTCGCGCTGAACGGCTGGCTGGCGCCCCCGGCGCAGATAATCGCAGAGAGAAGAAACCACGCGCAGACGAGGTTCCGCACCACGACAATAAATATCGGCCGGAGTGGCAAAAGAAGGTTTCTTTTGTTCATGTCCAGTGCGAAATATTTAAGTTGTCGCTGACCGATTTCATCTGATACCGCGGCCATGCTGCCGCCCGCAATAAACTCAACGGAAAAACCGGAAGAATTAACCGCCTCAGGCCTGTCCGTCGGGGGGAAAAAACAATGGTGTTTGACAAGCAAACAATAAACCCCAATCGTCTTTCCGGCACAGATTTAGCAGCTTTCAGGCCGGACAATGACAAGAATACGCCCCGCACTGATAAAAGCCGCGGTATTGCTTCTCGGCCTGGTTTTTGCGACCGGGTTCCGTTGTCATGCCCAGCCCACGGAATATCAGATCAAGGCTGCTTTTATCTACAATTTTGCCCGTTTTGTGGAATGGCCTGCCGAAGCTTTTGCGTCCACAAATTCGCCCATGGTCATCGGCGTTTTGGGCAAAAACGTCTTCGAAGACAGCCTGCAACGGACCATTAACGGCAAGGTAATCAAAGGCCATCCGCTTCAATTTAAGGCGTTTAATTCGCCCGAAGAAGCCACCAATTGCCATGTCCTTTTCATCAGCACTTCGGAAAAAAATCGCATGCCGAAAATCCTCGCGCAGTTGCAAGGTACGAGCATTTTAACCGTGACAGAAAACACCGATACCTTTACTGCCAGTGGCGGCATGATTAACCTGGTCATTGTTGAAGACAAAGTCCGCTTTCAAATCAACAATGATGCCGCCAAAAAATCAGGTTTAATCATCAGTTCCAAGCTGTTAAGCCTGGCCGTCAATAGCCCATAAGCCACTTAAATTTAGCCACTTAAGTACAAAGCGCCTTTTTTCAATAATTCCTTAAATGCGCTAAACCGGAACGGGAAGTGCTTGTTTCCCGCAAGGTTAGCTGAATTTTTGACGCAACGTGCTGCGTTCGCTGTCGGATTAAAACAGCTTTCCGCACTAAACCGCAAATTGTGGGCGCGTTACAGGACATTCCCATCAAACGCAAGCTGACGGCCATCATCATGATTGCCAGCACAGTCGCGTTGTTGCTCGTCTCCGCCGGGTTCATCGCCTTCGAGATCCTGACCTTCCGGCAGACCATGAAAAATGACCTGTCCACTCTCGCCCAGTTTATTGGTGACCGCAGCGACGCCGCGCTGGCGTTTAGAAATCAGGATGACGCCGGCGAAGAATTGCATGCCCTCGTTTATAAAAAGCACATCACCGCCGCCGTGCTTTACGACGACGATGGGGACATGCTCGCGGCGTATCGTTCGGTCCAGGCCGTGAAAGAAGTATTGCCCGAACATCCCCAGCCCGATGGGCCGGCCCAATTCCAATCCGACCACCTGATGCTCTTTCACAGCATCTACAAAGACGGCAAGTTTGACGGCACTGTTTTTTTGGAATCGGATTTGGCGGAGCTGCACCAGCGCATCGCCGCTTACATCGGCATTGTCATGCTTTTCATGCTGGCGTCTTCGCTCGTGACTTTGTTTCTGTCCTCCCGCCTGCAACGGATTATCACCCGCCCGATTTTTAGCCTGGCCGAAACCGCCCGCGCCGTCACCGCCCAGAAAAATTATTCCGTGCGCGTCACCGAACACGGCCGCGATGAACTGGGCCAGCTCATCGCCGGCTTCAATGAAATGCTCGGCCAAATCCAGGACCGCGATTCCAAACTCCAGCAGGCTCACGATGAACTGGAAGCGCGCGTTGAGGAACGAACGCGGAATTTGCGCGAGGAAATCTCCGAGCGCATGCGGGCTGAACAGGCGTTGCAACACCAATTTGTCCGCCTCAGTTTGCTGAACCAGATTACCCAGGCGATTTCCGACCGGCAGGACACCGAAAGCATCCTGCACGTCGTGCTGCGCGAGCTGGAGCAGCACCTGAGCATTGACCTCGGCATGGTCGCGTTGTTCGACGCCAACACCCGCGCGCTGAACGTCACTGCGGTCAACGTGAAAAACATGTTGCTGGCTCATAAACTGGATTTACAGAAAGGCAGCGTGCTGCCGCTCGCGGAAACCGACTTCGCGCTTTGCGAGAAAGGCCAGACGGTTTACATCGCGGATACGTTCAAAGGCAAGACAGCCTTCGTTGAACGGCTGGCCACCACCGGCTGGCGTTCCACCCTGGCCGTGCCGCTTATGGTCGAGGAAAAACTCTTCGGCATCCTCGTGACCGCCCGGCTCAAGCCCGACGATTTCACCAGCGGCGACGGCGAATTCCTTCGCCTCTTGAGCGACCACGTAGCCCTCGCGGCGCACCAGGCCGACCTTCACACCGACCTTGAGAAGGCTTATAACGAACTGCGCCGCACGCAGGCGACCGTCCTGCAGCAGGAACGTCTCAAGGCGCTCGGCCAAATGGCCAGCGGCATCGCGCACGACGTCAACAACGCGCTCTCACCTGTCATCGGCTTTGCCGACCTCATCCTCCGCGGCAAGTACGGACTGAAAGATGACGTGAAGAAATATCTCGGCCACATTCGCACCGCCGGCGAGGATATCGCGCACATCGTTGCGCGGTTGCGCGAATTTTATCGCACGCGCGAAGTAAACGAAGCGTTGCAACCGCTCAATCTCAACACGCTCGTGGAACAGGTCGTGGATATGACCCGCCCGCGCTGGCGCGACATTCCGCAATCCAACGGCATCACCATCGAAGTGCAGACCGCGCTGGCATCGGACATTCCCCGGCTGGCCGGCATCGAGAGCGAAGTTCGCGAAGCCATCACCAACCTCGTCCTTAATGCCGTGGACGCCATGCCCAAGGGCGGCAGGATCACCATCGCCACGAATGTCATTCGCCATGACGGCAGCCAAAACGGGAGCAAACATCCCGTCAAAGTAGCCATCGATGTCGGCGATACCGGCACGGGCATGGACGAAGAAACGCGCAAGCGTTGCCTGGAACCTTTCTTTTCCACCAAGGGCAAACGCGGCACCGGCCTCGGCCTGGCCATGGTTTACGGCGTTATGGAACGTCACGAAGGCGCCATTGATATCCAGAGCGAACCTGGCAAAGGCACAACCTTTCGTCTCATCTTC
>DATJXK010000094.1:0-3247 GCA_035500235.1 Pseudomonadales bacterium
CCGGCGCTTAATTGCGAAATGATCTTCGCTGAAACGGTATTCCCCGAAATTATCCCAACGCAAGAAGGAAAGCCAAATCCGCTTCAAAATAAAGGGATGTTGGCACCAGAAGCCGAGTTTGTAATGGGCAATATGGAGTCTCCAGTTCCTGCCGGTATAATACAAGACGCTATGGGTGGCAAAAAGCCTCTCTTCATATATGGCACCATTTGGTATGACGACATTTTTGGAACTAACCATTGGTGTCAGTTCTGTTATAAGGCCGTTGGAAACGGGAGTGGAAAATTTGAAATTGATGCAACTGGCTTCCACAATGGCACCGACGATACCTATACAAATCAAAGCAATTAAGAATTTATACCCGCATACCCGCAATTTCGTGCCAAACCATAGGGATGCAAGCGATTTGAGCCGAAAAAACCAAATTAGGTGACTACCCATGGGCCCGCGCCGTGGTCTTCATTGCTGCGCCTGCCCTCCGTAGCTTCAGCAAATAAGGACTTGCCGCGCCGGAGTCAGACGCAGGCGAGTGAACAACTCGGAGTCAAGTTTCTGTTCCGGCTTGGGCGTCCTATGGTAAAATGCCCGTTGCTCTTTGACACGCGAGGTTGTGAGACATGGTAGGGCCGTGCTCCTGCACGACCGTCTGCGGTTTAAATTGAGGCGGCCAACGAACCTAAATCAACCCTTTCGGCGAAAAAACAAACTGAAACCAAACCAAACCAAACCGTTTTTTGCCGGTTTAGTTACGACAGCACGTGGCGGCGGCGCAGGACGCGGACGAGAGACACGGCGAGGGGCACGAGCAGGATGCTGCCGTAGATGAGTGTGGCCGATTCGGGTATATGAGCCTCAGCGGTGGGTGCGTTGCCGATGTCTGGCGACGACTGCGTGGTCGGCGCATAACCCGGAGTATAGAGCACGGGCGCTGGCGCGGCGTCCGAGCCGCTGGTACTGATTTGCGCGCCGGCGTTGATGGCGGCGGCCAGGCCCACGGCGAGCAATAAAAGTGTCGTTTTTTTCACAGTTTTTGGCTGAAACCGTCACAGGCATGGACCATCCATCCGGGTGTTTGGGGGAACCTTTCTGTGAACGGGTTGTGTTCGTAGAAGTATATACCAGATTTTGCGGTAAGGTTCAAAACCTATTGGAACCAGTATACGGACAAAGTTATTAATTTATGGGACAATTCAATGTTTTTAAGGCGGAATTGTTACGATTTTGAGAGTTTTTGCCGGGAATCCGGTTATTTGACCTGGTTATTCATGGCCGCTTTCTGACGGTAAAAAGGGTTGCCTTTTCGTGCAGAGAGGAGAAATATCGTGATAATCAGCCACAACTTTAACCCTTTATTCTTATGGACCATACCAAAAAGGTTTCTACCTGGCGGATAGCCGGAAAATGGATCTTGATTGTAGCTATCATCGTGGGCGTCAGCGCGGCGGTGTTTATCCAGCATCTGGTATCGCCGTCACCGGAGGAAAGGGACTCACCTGCAGACAACCCGATTGTTCACGCGATTGTTTTTGGAGTGCTGGGAGTGCTCGCCCTGGGCTTCGGTATTGCCGGTTATTTCATCGTCATTTGCACAAATTGTTTCACGTTTAATTTTAACCACCCGGTGTGGAACGGAATGAAGATGCGGAAATATTTTTTGAATATCGTCGTCTCGCTCGGCCTGTCATTGGGCCCGGGATTTATCCTCGCGGGAATTTTGGGGCCAATATTTGCCAGGCTGCTTGGGTTGTCGCAAGGGCAGGCAGGGCTGATCCCGTTGCTGGCATTTATCGTGGGGTTCCAACTGTTGCAGTTGTGGATTTTGATTTGGACGCCGGTATACCGGCGAATGATCCAGAAACGATTGGCGGCGATGGGTATCACCAGGGAACAATTGCAAAGCGCCATCCTCGTAGGACTCTCGAACCCGGCGAGCGGCCGGAACAAACGGTTTGCCGCCATCGAGGAGGACATGGGCGCACTCTGGGTGACGCCCGACCGGCTGGCGTTTCGCGGGGACGTGGAGCAGTTTGACCTCACGCGGGAGCAAATCGCTGAGATCGAACGCAAGGAGGACAAAGGCAGCACGTCAATGCTGGCGGGAATCGCGCATGTGATTTTGCACGTGCGCCTCGACGACGGGAGCATCCGGCAAATCCGGTTGCACACCGAGGGCCAATGGACGATGGGCCAGAAACGCCAGGCGATGGACGGCCTCGCGTACGCGATCCATAATTGGTACGAGGGTAAAGTGGCGGCGGTATAGGGAAGTGCAGATTACAAAATGGGCCCTGGCCTTTAAACGTCACCGTATCGTCGCAGATTTGCCACGCATTTGTAACCGGGTTAAATCTGAATACCCGTTTGCTCAATGAAAAAAGACAATGTGAAACCAGTCGGCACATCGAACTTTACTATCCTTCTATTGGCCGCGGCCATGGCGCTGGCATCGGCAGCGCAGGCGCAGACGGGCGCGGGATTTTTGCCGAAGCACTTGGCAGTGCTGCGCGCGGGTGACGGCACGGTCAAACTGCATCTGAAGCAGTCGCCGATTTTTGTGGATGAATTTACCACGGGCAGCTTTAACAACGGCCCGGTGATGTCAGTGGCCATCCCGACCAATGGCGCAGAGACGCTTTTCTTCAACGGTCACGCCGCCACGGAGGGAATGCTGAGCCGGTCGGCAGACGGCAAGCTGCTGACGTTCGCGGGCTACGGTGGGGTGAATCTGCTCGAGAAGAGCGGGACACCGTCCCTGCTGGACATCGGCCGCGGCCTTTGCACGGTGGACGCCTCAGGCAAGACGCATACGGTGATTTTTGAAAATTATACCGGCGCGGAGAAAATGAACCCGCGCGGGGCGGTCACGGACGACGGAAATCATTTTTGGATTTGCGGCAACGCATCGGCCACGGCGTATTACCGCCCGGACTCGAAGGAATTTGTGCCCTTTGGCAATGTGCCAAATTCGCGCCAGGTAAAAATTATCAACGGCACTCTGTACACAACCCTCAACGGCGAAGATGGGATCTATGCCAATGTTTCGGCGGGAATTTTTTCTTTTGCTGATGATGACGGAGTCGCCGCGCCGCTGCCCAAGGAGCATGACACGACGGTCAAGCTGCAGGTGCCGGTGGAAAAGCCGTACGTGAAGATTGCCGGCTTTGACCTCAGCCCGGATGGGAACACGGCCTACACTGCTGATGTGGACCAGGGCATCCAGAAATACGTGAAAGCGGACGGCGCGTGG
>DATJXK010000095.1:0-6260 GCA_035500235.1 Pseudomonadales bacterium
CAGTCCTTGTTGACGGCGACGCGCAGACCGATTGGATTTGTTTTTTGGCCCATGGGAATTATTCGTCGGACAAGGTGATTTTGACGTGGCAACGGCGCTTGATGATCGGACCGGCGGAACCGCGCGCCTTGGGAGTGAACCGTTTGATGCTCATCGCCGTGCCGGCCACTGCTTCCTTGATGCGCAACGTTTCCGGCTTGAGCTTGTTATTGTTTTCGGCGTTGGCGATCGCGGATTTCAAGGTCTTGGAAACGACGCGCGCGCCTTTGCGCGGCACCACGGCCAGCACCGCCTGCGCCTGCAGCGCGGGGAGACCCTGGATTTGCCGCACGACTTCGCGCATCTTCTGCGCGGACATCGGTATGTTTTTGGTAATTGCGAAAACTTCCATAAAATTATTTCGCCTCCGCCTTGGCTGTGTGTGCGCCGTGTTTCTTGAAAGTGCGCGTCAGTGAAAATTCCCCGAGCCGATGACCGACCATGTTTTCCGTGACGAAGACCGCATTGAAGACTTTCCCGTTGTGGACGTTGAAGGTGAGCCCCACAAAATCCGGCGTAATCATTGAGCGCCGGGACCACGTCTTGATCGGGGTCTTGGACTTCGTGTCCTTCGCCTTCTGGATTTTATCCTGGAGGTGAAAATCTATAAACGGACCTTTTTTAATCGAGCGTCCCATGATTCAATAATTATTTGGTTTTAATCGGCAATCCGTTGCGGCGAACAACGATAAAACGGTTGGAATACTTGTATTTCAAGCGGGTCTTGCCACCTTTGGCAATCTTGCCCCACGGCGACATCAATTGCTGCCAGCCACCGCCGGATTTTGATTTACCGGCGCCACCGCCGTTCGGATGGTCCACCGGGTTACGGGTGACACCACGGTTAATCGGGCGGATGCCGCGATGCCGTGAACGTCCCGCTTTGCCTAAAATGATATTTTCGTGCTCGGTATTGCCCACCTGGCCGATCGTCGCGTAGCACTCTTCGTTCACGCGGCGGATTTCGCCGGACGGTAAACGGATTTGCGCATAGCCCGCGTCACGGGACATCAAGGTAGCCGCGCCGCCCGCCGTACGGACCATTTGTCCGCCACGACCAGGGGTCAACTCGATGTTATGGATGGAAATACCGACGGGAATAGCTTTGAGAGGGAGACAATTGCCGACTTCGGGAATGGCCGCAGGACCACTGGAAACTTTTTTGCCGACTACGAGGCCGACGGGAGCAATAATATAACGCTTTTCGCCATCAGTATATTGCAGGAGAGCCAGGCGGGCCGTGCGCATCGGGTCATATTCAATCGCCGCGACGGTCGCTTCCATGCCGTGCTTATGGCGCTTGAAATCCACGATACGGATTTTCTGCTTATGTCCGCCGCCGATACCACGCGCGGTGACGCGGCCGTAATGATTGCGCCCGCCGGTCTTTTTGCGAATCTCGACCAGGGATTTTTCCGGCTTGGTCTTCGTAATATCGCTATAGTCCGCGATCGTGATGTATCGCGTGGACGGCGTTAGCGGTCTAAATGTTTTAACTGGCATAATAAAAAGTTTTTATCAGCAACTTCGAAGTCGGCAAGGCCATCAATCCTGTCTCCTGCTGGAAACCAGTTATCGGTCTGCAAACATGCTGTCCGCCGCCTTTTGGGTCAAACGGAGCGGATAAACTATCAGACCTCCAAACCTTTGCAAGCGATTTTTTAAAAATTTTTGGGATGCTTGTTTTGAGGATTAAATTGTCCCTTAAATCCGCAATGCGCCAAATTATACATGACGAATGGGAGGCTTGGAAAAATCAGTAATTAGCCCTCCCTCACCCCGGCCCTCTCCCCCAGGAGAGGGTGAATCATCGGCCGAATCCTGTAACACCCACGACTGATTAAACCGTGCGGTCTCCCAAAATATTAATCTCCAAAAGTATGTCCTCTCCTAAGGGAGAGACTTGAGCCGTTTGGGAAACGGCGAAAGGAATTTGTTCCACGTAGCGAGCGGTGCGAGCGAGCCAATACGGTGAGGGCGAACTAAAAAAACTGGCTGGCATTTTTTGCTTCCGCTGTCAATGGTGCGGCCAATTCAATCGTCATTTTCAAACCGGCGGCTCTGCTATTCCCCTTCTCCTGGGGGGAGAAGGCCGGGATGAGGGCGAGTTAAAAACTGACTGTATTATCTTGATAGTTTAAACACCTTAGTACGGGATTCCCATTGACTGCCCTGCCCCTCTAAAACATCCTTCGCCCATGAACTCCGGCCCGGCACCTGCCATCGCCTATCTGGCGCAGGGACGGATTCGTGTCAAAAACGGCAACGAAGCGCCGCGCACGATTGAAAGTGTCTTCGGCAATTCCATCCGCGAAAAAGCGGTGCGCGCGCAGCAGCAGAATTCATGGAAATCCGGCGGCAACGACGGTTCGCCCTTTTCCCGGGCCATCTGGGGCAAGGCGGGCATGACCGGCCAGGAAATCCCGCTCATGATCACCAGCATCTGCAGCTCGCGCGAAACCGGGAGCCTGATTTACTCGCTGGAAAGCGACAGCTTGTGTGCCCTGCTGGAGGTCAGTCAATTGGGCGCGGAGGAACGCCGGTTGTGGAATGATAACCGCACCCAACTGCGACACGTGTCCCTCTCCCGCGCTACGGGCAATCTTGTCTTCAGCGTTCTCCACCAAAACGGGACGGCCAACATCGGCGTCAAACTGGCCGGAGAAGGCGGCTATAAAGAATTGACCGAGGGCGATTCCTTCGACACTGCCCCGCGCTGGGTACCCGGCCCGGAAACAAAAATCGTCTTTCAATCCGCCGGCATCGGGCGCAACGAGCGCGGCCAGTTTGCCGCGCTGGGTCCGTTTAGCCTGCAACAACTCGATACTGAGACTGGTGAAATGACCATGTTGCTGGAAGATCCCAAGTTTGATTATCTCGCCCCGCTGATGCTGGCCGATGGCCGGCTCCTTTACATACGCCGCCCGTGGTCGGGGCAACATCGGGTCAATCCTTTCCATGTGCTCAAGGACATCGTGTTTTTTCCGTTTCGCCTGGCCTATGCCTTCTTTCAATTCCTGAATTTCTTTTCCGCCATGTTTACCGGGCGCAAGCTGACCTCCGCCGGCGGACCCAAGGGCCAGGACATGGACATGAAACAGATGATGATTTGGGGCAACCTCGTCCGGGCGCGGCAGCCGGCCCGCACCGAGGAAGAAGGCACCGACCTGGTCCCGAAAACCTGGGAACTGCAATGCCGCACTGCCAGTGGTGAAACCCGGACACTGGCCAGCGGCGTCCTCGCCTACGATACCAATGCGGAGGGCGGGATTATTTTCACCAACGGTAATGCGGTTACGCTGCTGCGTCCTGACGGACGGAAGGAACGCATCCTGAACGAGCATATGATCCAACAGGTGTTTTTTCTGCCCGGGTAAAGCAGCGCAATTTCTTCTGGACGCCGCGAAAAACCGGCACAGGGTTAAGTTATGAAAACCGTTAAGCTTCCTTCTGCTATTGCCCTCGTAGTAATGCTCAGTTGTGTTGCCGCCTTCTCCCAGGCTACTAATACTTCTTCTGCCGACGCTTTCGCAGCCTGGCATCAGTTGCAAGACGCCACGGCCGCGCCACTGGTGCCGAATACGCTCACGACGCGTGAGGAGCAATCAAAGTTCTACGTTGATTTCTACACATCCGCCGCGGCCAAAGCCAAAGCGTTTTACACGCAATTTCCGGACAGCCAGTATGATGTGCGCGCAAAAATACTTGAATGCTCCATGCTGCAAGCCGCTTTTTATGATTCAATTACGGAAGATGCGAGAAAAAGCGCGTTCACTGCCATGGCAAACGCGCAGGACGCCTTGCTGGCCGATTCAAAATTAACTAACGACCAGCGGTTCGACATCCAATTGGAGGTTGCCGAAAGAGTAAGACAGGACCCGCAGTTGGACTGGAAAACGCGCGATTCGGAATATGAAAAAAACCTGCGGCAGTTGGTCAAAGATTATCCCAATAACGACAAAGCCTATAATGCGCTAATCATCTTTGCGGCTGAATCATCGGACCAGGATAAGATGCGTTCCATTGCCAACGAAGTCCTCGCCAGTCCGGCTTCCGATAATACGAAAAACATAGCACGTGGCATCCTTCGCCGCCTGGACGCAGTGGGCAAGCCCATCGATATCAAATTTACCGCGCTGGACGGCCGGGAAGTGGATTTGAGCCAGATGAAAGGCAAAGTGGTGCTCGTGGATTTTTGGGCCACCTGGTGCGGGCCGTGCGTGGGTGAAATTCCCCACGTGAAGGAAACCTACGAAAATCTTCACGCAAAGGGTTTTGAGGTCATTGGCATCAGCTTTGACTCTCAAAAAAGCAGGCTCCAGGATTTCATCCAAACACAGGCTCTCCCCTGGCCGCAATACTTCGACGGCAAACAATGGGGAAACAAATTCGGCGTCGAATATGCCATCGATTCCATCCCCACTATGTGGCTGGTAGATAAAAAAGGCGTCCTGCGCGAATCCAATGCCCGGGGCGATTTGCAGAGCAAGGTGGAAAAGCTTCTGGCGGAATAAAACCCCGGACTTTCAGGCAGTAAAAAAATTAGGACGAATGTCCTAAACAAGCTTGCTCATTCGTCGTATCTATGACAACACGTTAAAAATTATGAGCGATACCACGAGAATTCCCGAGAACCAATCGGCTGCCAACTCCGTGCGGCTGCATCGCGTGCTGCGCGCCTCGCCGGAGAAAGTTTACCGGGCTTTTCTGAATGCGGAGGCCCTGGCCAAATGGCTGCCGCCGAACGGCTTTACCTGCAAGGTCCATCAATTGGACGCCAAAGTGGGCGGGCGTTTTCAAATGTCCTTCACGAATTTTGGCAGCGGCAAGGGCCATTCGTTCGGCGGCACCTACCAGGAACTCGTGCCGCACGAACGCATTCGATATTCGGACAAGTTCGATGACCCGAATATGCCCGGCGAGATGATTACGACCGTTACTTTGAAAAAAGTTTTATGCGGCACGGAGTTGAATGTCTTGCAGGAAGGCATCCCCGCCATGATTCCCACGGAAATGTGTTACCTCGGCTGGCAGGAATCGCTCACCCTGCTCACCCTGCTCGTCGAGCCGGAGATTCCCGATAACCACTAAACCGAACTACTGATTATGAAATATCTTCCCACTATTGCCGGCACCCTGCTGGGGCTTTGCTTTCTCGCGGCGAGTGCCTTCGGGTTGCTCAACCTCGCCCCTATGCCGAAATATCCTGATGGCTCGCCCGCCGCGCATTTCATGGCGGCCTTCGGCCCCACCGGCTACACCAAATTCGTCGCGATGTTCGAACTCGCCGGTGGCCTGCTGGTCCTGATTCCGCGCCTGCGCAACATCGGCCTGCTGCTGCTCGGCCCGGTTATCGCCAACATCATCGCCTTTCATACTTTGGTCGAGGATCCCATGCATTTAATTAATCCGATGTTTATCATCATCCTTGTGTGCGCACTGTACCTGCTTTGGGATGCGCGGAAAAAATTCGCCGGCCTGCTTAATTGAACCAACTGGAAAGGAATATTATGTTACCCATTCTTCTCGCCCTTGTGTTTATCGCTCTCCTGATTGTCATTGTCATCACCGGGCAACCGGATGAATTCGCCGTGACGCGCCGGATAAAAATCAACGCGCCTGCCGGGTCGGTTTATCCGCAAGTGAATGAACTTCGTAATTGGGAAGCCTGGAGCCCATGGGCCAGGCTGGACCCGAATTGCAAAATGGTTTACGACGGGCCGCCTGGGGGCGTCGGCGCGAGCTATTCCTGGTCTGGCAGCAACAAAGTTGGCGTCGGGCGCAGCACCGTTACCCAAAGCGTGCCTAATGAACTGGTGCGTTTCCGGCTGGAATTTCAAAAGCCGATGGTGGCCACCAACACCGTTGAATTCACCTTCCGTTCAGACGACGGCCAAACCACGGTGGCGTGGGCCATGTCTGGAAAGAACAACCTTGCCGGCAAAATATTCGGGCTGTTCGTTAATTGCGAAAAGATGTGCGGCAAACAATTTGATCAAGGACTGGCGCAAATGAAGTCGGTCGTCGAAGGAGCGGGCATGCCGCGCCGATGACTATCATTGCCAAACTATCTTTAAATACTTTAGGTCTGCCAGAAGTACGAAAATTGACTGGCATCTTTCATTTCGCTGTTGATGGGCGGCCCAACGCAATCGTCATTTTCAAAACCATCGGCCCTGCTATTCCCCTTCTCCTGGGGGAGAAGGCCGGGATGAGGGCGA
>DATJXK010000096.1:0-11118 GCA_035500235.1 Pseudomonadales bacterium
GTTGGTGGTCATCGCCATTATCGCAATTCTGGCCGCGATGCTATTGCCGGCGTTGAACGCGGCTAAATTGAAAGCCCAAGCCACCGACTGTATGAGCAGCAAGAGACAGCTCCTCTTGGCAACTATTATGTACGCGGGTGATAACAAGGAGTTCATGCCCTTGAATTTTGATGTGAGGAATAACCCGCAGACACCGCCAACCCTTTTCAATGGCCAACCGGCCTGGATTAGCGGCGTGATCGACTGGAAAGGCGGCGGTTCCACCTATAATACGAATACGGCCTTCTTGGTTAACAGAAAATATTCTTTGCTGGGCGGCTACGTAGGTGGTAATTCGAGGGTTTTCCAATGCCCGGCGGATCAGTATGCAAGTCCGGCTCAACACGCCCAAGGCTGGAACCACCGTTCCCACAGCATCGTCGAGGATGCGGCTGTTGGTCCCGGACCCAAGTATGGTGTAAATAATTTTAGCTGGACGACGGCTTCCTGGTATACAGCGCAGAAAACGACTGATTTTCATTTACCCGGACCGAGTCAGTGTTGGGTATATACTGACGAGCATCCCGATAGTATGGATGATGCCCTTATGTATACGTCCGATTATCCAGTGACTACGATTACTGAAATGCCAGGCAACTTGCATGGCGGCGCCGGCGGAGTGGCTTTCGCCGACGGTCATGCCGAAATTCACAAATGGACTGGGCCAGTGATGAATGCTCATCTCAACGTGACATATTCCCTAATCCAACGGATTGCCTGTTCCATCACTGATCCAGATATGCTTTGGTTGGCCCAGCACACGCCGTCACACTGACTTACGCAAGCCGTGCTATGTTTATCCATTCTGCAGGTTCGGATGATGACAGGAATGTTCTCCAAACCCCATTCATCAATTTGAAATTTCACCCTCTGGGAAAATTATTCGCCCTATTGGCTGCCACGCTTGTTTTGGTTTCAACGCCCACCCGGGCCGGAGCGAATGTTACCGTTACCAACGCCATCGCCCGGCCTTCGCCCGATTGGCTTCGCGACGGTGTTATCTACGAAATCTTTCCACGTGACTTTTCGGCCACCGGGAATCTCAACGGTGTTACAGCACAACTCGACCAGCTGCAGAGTTTGGGCGTGACAATTCTATGGATCATGCCCATTCACCCCATCGGTGAAAAAGGCCGCAAAGGCATATTCGGGAGTCCCTATTCAATCATGGATTATTACGCCGTTGATCCTGCATACGGTACACTGGAGGATTTCAAGCGGTTGGTCTCCGAGGCGCACAAGCGAGGAATGAAGGTTATCATGGACTTGGTTGCAGACCATACGGCTTGGGATAGTGTGATGATGAAGCACCCGGAGTTTTACAAGCATGACCGCCAGGGTCAGGTTATCCCACCGGTGCCTGACTGGACAGACGTAGCCGCATTGAATTACTCCGACCTCCAGCTTCGCGATTATATGTTCTCCATGGCAAAATACTGGGTTCAAACCTGTGATGTGGACGGATTTCGCTGTGACGCTGCCGCCATGGTGCCGACGGATTTTTGGGTGCAACTCCGGGCAGAACTTACCAAGATAAAGCCTGATATCGTGTTGCTCGCCGAGGCGAGCAAGCCCGAACTGCTTACTAATGCGTTCGATATCGATTACGGGTGGCCACTTTTGGCGACGATGGACAGGGTCTTGATTGAAAGTGCTCCGGCGTCAGAGATCAAACGGACTTATGAAAAAAGCTGTGCGGAATTTCCGAAAGGGGCGCTGCACCTGCAAATTTCCGACGACCACGACGAGGCCCGCGCCGTCGCCCGTTATGGACTTAATGGGGCGCTCGCCGCGTCCGCGCTTATGTTCACGTTGGACGGTGTGCCGCTTATTTACAATGGCATGGAAACCGGCGATGCCACCGAATCCGGCGGCGGCGCGCTTTTTACCAAACTGCCGATTTTTTGGTCGCCCAAGGGACGTCCCCCTTTGCCGGAGATTTATCACAATTTAATTGAGCTGCGCCATCAATATGCCGCGTTTCGCAATTTGAGCGTGGACTGGCTGCACAATTCGGATGAAACCAGCGTAGTCACCTTTCTTCGCGCTGATGACAAGGATCAACTACTCGTCGTTATTAATTTTTCCAACCGTCCACTCGCTGGCAAACTGGATATGGAAAACATAAACGGCTTCGCACCAGTGAAGATTTCTGGCGTGTATTATTCCGACGAACGTCCGTTGCCGGCGTTTCGCCTGAACGGGTTTGAGTGGCGGATTTATCATCGACCTGCTACGTTATCAAACTCGGTGACGCGCCTTTCCGCTGACAAGGACTGAATATTGTGAAGTTAAAGAGATTTCAAAAACTCCGAATTTTGTTTTTCCTGATGAATTTCGTTGGACTCGTGGCATCCTCCAGCGCCCAGGTGACGGTTGACGGAGTTTTGAATAGTGCAGAAGGATATGGCAGCCCCCTGGCTACTCAAACGATTGACACCGGCTTTGGCGACAACACGACGGATACCAGCGGCAATTCCAGTGGCGGCTCGGAATTTGACGCTGTTTACGGTGTGGTGACCAATGGATATCTCTATTTGTTCATTTCTGGCAACGTTCAAGCTAACGGGAACAACATTAACGTCTTCATCGCCGACGGGCAGGCAGGCGGACAGCATGTTCTGGAGATTGGCAGTTCTCAAGGTGAGTCCGGTATGAACGGCTCGAGCTTCAGCCCGGGTTTTGGTGCCAACCTCATGTTCACCTTCACGGTTACCTCCACCAACAGTGCCGTGAATCTTTCGGTTGATGAGGCGGTTTTATCAAGCGGCTCGGGGGCGGAGTCTCATCTGGGCAACATTACGCTGAGCGGCGGCAGCGGTAATAATCAGAACCTTGGCAGCAGCGGCATTGCCGTGGGCTTTGACAACGTAAACACAGCCGGCGTGAACGGAAGCAGCGGAACCGGCGCCAATCGGGCTTCCGCTGATGCCGTAACGACTGGTCTGGAACTGGGAATTCCACTGTCTGCGCTGGGCAATCCAACCGACGCCGTAGAGGTGCTGGCTGATATCAACGGCAATGGATACGTCTATTTGTCTAATCAGTTCCTTCCAGGTCTGGCCGTCGGCACAGGCAACCTGGGTGCGGGAGGAAATTATGGCTCTGGCGGAGGAGTGTTTAATTTTGGAACAACATCTGGTGAATATGTGAGTGTGACGGTTTCTGCAGCCGGATTGCCGACTCTCACCGTCAATGGAATGAACGCCGATTATGGTATGACGCATGTCTTTATCAATGAGGTGTCAAACGACGTTGTGCCCCTGACGATTTTGTTTTCGCCCAATACGCCGAACGTGATAGAAGCCGACGCATATTCCGATCTAAACCGTCGTGATTACGCGACCCATATTGGTAACAACGGCATTGAAGAAGGCATTGTACCGCCGGATGGCAACAGCATCGCTACTGGTGACACCAATCATTACTATGAGGCCTATGCCATGTCGCCGACCAGCACGCCCGGGCAGTATTCGTTGACTCTTTACGTGCAAAAGACCGGCGTATATCGCCTGACGGCGCGCTACCTGGTGGCAGGCAATACAAACTGGAACTGGTATAGCACAAATTCCCCCTACACTACCGGCAATCGGCGAGACTTTACAGTTGTCGTTTCACCCAAGAAAGCCCTGGGAGCTGTGGTTTATGAATTGGCGGTCAACAACATTGACGCCGCCGGCGCAGCAAATGATGGTTCCCAACGCAGCACATTCAGTGACCTGACCAACGCGGCCAGTCGTTTTAACTTCGATTACGTGACCAATCTCGGCGTGAACTGGCTTTGGCTGGAACCCATTCATCCACGTGGGATCGCGGGCAGCATCAACAGCCCCTATTGTGTGAAAAACTATTTTCAAGTTTCCTCTTGGATGAGCAAGGCAAACGCGCGGGCCGCGGCCATGCAAGAGTTTACAAATTTCGTCGCAGCAGCGGACCACGCCGGCGTCAACATCATGCTGGATGAACCTTTTGATCATACTGCTCATGATGTTGAACTGGACAATGAAGGTGTCGCTGATTTCGGTGGGGTGGGCAATCCCGGTAATTGGCAACCCACCGACCTGATTGCCAATCGAATTCCCGCATTTTTTTCTGCGACCAACGCCTGGTGCAGCCGTGCGTCCAGCTCAAATAACATCGCGCCAGCGCCGGACATCGATATTTCAAAGTGGACCGACGTGAACGATGTTTTTTTTGGTGTCTATGCTGCATTGGTTTGCTCAAATCCCCAGGCTGATAACAACCAATACTCAGCCGACGACTGGTTCGATTACACCTCCAACACGGGGAATTTCGACCACGTAACTCAAAACGTTTGGAGATACTTTGCTGACTCTCTTTTGTACTGGCTCAATCAAACTGGTTGTACGAACGGTGCGCCAGCCGGTCGGACTTCTGTTGGCATAGATGGGATTCGCGCGGATTTCGCGGATGGTTTGCCGCCGCAATGCTGGGAATACATCATCAACAAAGTGCGTTGTCAAAAGTGGGACTTTGTATTTCTGGCCGAATCTCTCAGTTGGCCACCCCCCAGCGCCCCGACATATCGCGCCGGTCGTGCGTTTGATATTCTGTGCGACAGTGTCTATAGCGCATTTCAAACCAGCACGACGGCTACGAGCTATCAGAATATTTTCAATTTGGAAAGAAACAGTTATGGCCAGTGCCTGATGTTATGGAATGCTGCTTCTCATGATGCGGGCTTCCATTACACCGACCCCTATCAAGCTTTAATTCCGTTCATGGTGGGCGGAACCATTGATGGGATGCCCCATATTTTCTGCGGCCAGGAACTCGGCACTACCGAATCATTTGGTTTCTCCGTTTATGCCGGGGATGTTCCGAATTTATTCGTGTTCAATTCTTTGGTACCGGCCATTACCGCAGCAGTCGGCAACCTGAGGGTGGATCAACTTTATCCTCTCTACACCGCAGTGGGCATGGCCCGTCTTTCGAGCCCCGCATTGCAAAGCGCCAACCGAGTTTTCCTGAGCCCAACCGCTTCGCAGCCTTATATTTATGCGGTTGCCAAGTTTACAACCACCAACGGTTCTCCAAATTTTAACGACGTGGTCTTCGCCTTTGTAAACCTTGCCTACTCGAATAGCGAACAAGGTTATTTTAACGTCAATATTACACAGAACAGTACCAACCTCTTTGGCATCAAACCCGGTCGCTTGTATAATGTTAAGAACATTGCGGCTTATCAGGGAATTGATCAGAACCGTCGGAGTTATTGGCTTTGGGGCATGAACGGTATCGCTGGCAGTAATCTGCTGACCAGTGGAGTACCTGTTTCACTGAATCCTGTGCCGACCACGGCTGCCGGATGGACCAATGCCCCTTTTGAAGCGCAATTTTTGAAGCTTTACGATGTGACGCCACCGGCGACTCTTGCCGCGCCGACAACGACCAACGCTTATGTCGTAGGTAACAACGTAACATTCAGTTGGCTCCCGTTAAATGATCCTGATGGCGGTGTGTCTGGCTACCAGGTAATTGTCGGGACTTCACCAGGTACATCCAATATTTTCGACGGCATCGTCCAAGGCACAACGTTAACGGTGACGGATATATTTGGTGCAACATTATATGCAGAAGTGAGCGCGGTTAACAATGCCGGGATTCCGGGGCCTTTCAGTGGAAGCAGTGGCGGCGTACTTCTGCTCGACCCCGCTTCGGTTCCCCGCATCCTCAGTCTCACCAGCGGCAATCTGCTGAGTTGGTCCAGCATTTCAAACAATATCTATCAGGTGATGGCCACGACCAATCTGGCGATTAGTTTTTTCCCGATCAGTGGGCTAATCACCGCCTCAGGACCAAACACTTTTTACCTGGATCTGGGAGCAACCAATTCACAGAAATTCTACCGTATCGAAATGGCTCCTTAAACAGACACCTCGGCCATCACCAAGGTGCTCAGAAGGGTGACGCGGTACACCAAGGGGTCCCTGACATCGGATCGAGTAAGGTTCAGCGCGACAGCTCTCACACCACCCCTATTTTATCGATTTCTCTCACAACTTGATCTGCACTCTCCGTATTAGACCTGCGCCATGCCCCCATCGACGGCGAGATCTATACCGGTGATGTAAGAACTTTCATCGGAGGCGAGGAACGCGACTGCTGCCGCAATTTCCTCGGGCATGCCTCTGCGACCCATTGGGATCTGCGTGGCGAACTGTGCGGCCGCTTGCTCGGCCTGTTCCGCGGTAAGGCCCGTCGTCGTCGCTAAGGCCGGGGTATCGATTGCTCCGGGGCTCATACAATTCACGCGGATCTTGCGGTCTTTCAATTCCAGAGTCCAGCCGCGTGCGAAGTTGCGCACAGCCGCCTTGCTCGCGGCGTAGGCGGTAAACCCCGGGAGTCCCATCACGTTTGAGACCGAAGAGTTTAGGATGATCGAACCGCCGTCTCTGAAGAGGGGAAGAGCCTTCTGCACCGTAAAGAACATTCCCTTTACGTTCACATCGAAGGTCTGGTCGAAATGTGCCTCGGTCGCCGCTTCGAGCGGTGCGATTGTGCCCGCGCCCGCGTTGGCAAAGAGGACGTCGATGTGACCATGTTTCTCTTTCACGACGGTATAGAGTCGATCCAGATCTTCCAAGCGCGACACGTCACCCACGACCGTCGTAACGTTTCTCTTGATGAAGGCTGCGGCCTCTTTCAGCTCCTTCTCTCGTCGGCCAGTGATTACGACCTGCGCACCTTCTTCCACGAAGCGCTTGGCTGTGGCCAAGCCAATCCCGCTGCTTCCGCCTGTGATTACCGCAATTTTTCCCGCCAATTTTTGTCCGTTGTTATTACTCATATGTTTTCTCCTTTTTGTTTTTCGTTGTTTTTTTATGCTCAATTTACGCTCTTCCTCCAAAGCTAACATAGCCATCGATGACTGCTCCTTCTTGAACAAATCCTGGAAGACGGCCGGCGGCTCGCGACGGTCAAGTCGATGTTTGTACGGGCGAAGGCGCGGGCGAGGGCTTGGCCTAGGACCGCGAAATCGCACTCAGCTGCCTGTTGTTTGGTTCCCGCGATTGCGCCCGGACCGAGTTCTGTGACGAATTTACCCAGCGTCTCCGGACCTCTGGAGTTGGCTACGACTATCGTGCGACCGGCTTTTATCAAATGGACGCCGATTGTGGCCGTTACGTTTCCCGCACCTATAAATCCTACTTTCATAGCTGACCTGCTTTTCATTTTATTATCCATATTGCCAACATGCGCCTTCTCGAGCCTTGCGGCTAATGACGGTTCGTGATTGCAGTGATGCAAAAGTTGCATCACAATTTCGATCGTGCTGGAAAGGCTTCGCTTGTTCTTAGTGGTCCTTGAGGAAGGCAGCCTCCGTCGTGCGGCTGACCGTCTGCGCATTTCTCAGTCCGCCATCACGCGACAGATGCAATCACTCGAACTTGATCTCGGTGGGCGCGTTTTGGAACGAACATCGGCCGGGGTGCGTCCCACGAACGGAGGACATGCCCTTGCCGAAAGGGCAAAATCGCTTCTGGCAGATTATGATTCCATCATGGCTGAAGTCCGCCGGCTGGTTCGCGGAGAAAGTGAACGATTGCGTGTTGGCTATATTGCGTCGGCTGTCCAGGAGTATCTTGGGCCGGCTCTGGCCATGCTGCGGCGTGCTTATCCGAGGCTGAAAGTCAAAATGCTCGATCAAACGCCCGGCGAGATGATTATCGCACTACGGCAAGGTAAAATTGATCTAGCATTGACCTTGCACGGTGTAGACCTGCTCTCTCGCGATTTCTATGCTCGTAAATTGGCGACTGTCAGGAGCCTGGTTGCGCTTCCCGTCAGCCACCGGTTCGCGACCGAAAGACAGGTGTCTCTTTCGCAATTAAAGGGGGAAACGTTCGTGCGGGGATCGGACGATATGGTGCCGGGATACACCCAGAGGATCGTTCAGTTTTGCCGCAAGTATGGCGGCTTCCGCCCCCGCCTTGTCTCCATTGGCGGAGCAGTTGGTCTTGTGGAATCCCTCGCCCTGGCAGCGAATGAAGACGCAATTTCGATTCAACCAGCCTTCATTTCTCACCTGAACGTTCCGAATGTGGTAATGGTTCCCATCGCTGATGCCGGTGCAACCTGGGATCTGTTCGTTGTCTGGCAGCGGGGCAAAATTGCCGGCCCATTGCGGACCTTGCTGAGCGAACTAAACCTGAAGTCTCAATAAATGATGCCTTTCCCTTACCAGCGCGGTGTCGGCAAAAACGCCAATCTGGAGTTGGGGATTACCCCATCTTCACGCTTGAACTACAATAAAAACGTGGTATTCATACCACAGGTGGTGGGAAATTACGTCCGATTCGCACGCACGCCTTGCGCTTCATGGATTGCAGCTGTGTATTGAGCTGGAAAATGAAATTTTCTCTTTCCATTCCGGGCCAACACACGTTTGGCCGTATGGATTAATAGCAGACACTCGCTATGAACTCGTTGGCTGGTACTTGCTTTTGCATTTGGTGCGATAGCCTTCCCGGACGCTTCAAATGAAATCCCGATTGTTCGACTGGTTTTGGACAGCCGCTGCGGCCGTTGGCCCGGTTGTTTGCGTCTATGCGGATAGCCCCTCAAACGATATTGTTGCCGGTCAAAAAGCCCTGTCTCAGACGCAGCTGGAGTTGCAGCAGCAGGGATTCAAAACGGATTTGACCAACTTTGATTTCTCGACTTCTCCTGAACTGCAAGCCAGGGAGGTGGCTTTAATATCCACCGCCACAAACCGGCTCGTCACCTCTTTTCCCGGCCAACCGAACCTGATGGATCCGACTGGAAGCAACCAGGCAGTCGTTGCCTGGGAACAAGCGTCATTGAGACTGCAATCTCCTTCGCCGTGGGGTGTCCGTGACCTTACGTGGGAAATCTTTCGCCAGGCCATCAACCAGCGCGAGCCACAACTCGACGCTGCCTGCACCGCGATTCTGTCCGGCCCGATTCAATTCGATCTCGATGCCTCCGGCGGCAATTATATGTTGCTGCCGCACCTTGCTCTTTTAAAGGGTCTGACCCTGACGTTGACCGACCCCGCCTTGTTGTCGCTGCATGATGGGAACCGCGGGGCGGCCTGGACCAATCTGATGGCGGCGACCCGTCTGGTGACGGCGTGGAATCCGGAGCCAGTCGAAATATCACACGTTGTGCGTTTTGATAATGCCAAGCTGGTGTTCAATGCGACCTGGCAGGTACTGCAAACCAATGGCTGGACGGATGACCAATTAGCACGTCTCCAGCATGAATGGGAAACCGCCGATTTTCTGGGCAGCCTGCCGGAAATCCAGGCGTTCAAACGCGCCAGCGATATCAAACAAATCGAACAGGATGTTTTGGCATCCCCAAAACCGGACGCAGGAATGTATGAAGATGAAAGGCAGGTGCTGCTCTTCTATCGGGATCGTGAAATCGAGTTTCGGAACGCAGTACAGGCTGCGACCTGGATGCAAATGCGCCAGATGCCCGGTGTCACCAACGACGTTTTCTTCGTACCGAAGTATCATTATCGGGGACGTTTCGAAACCACACTGGCCCTGCGCAGAATACCCCTGCGATTGCAGGAGCATGGCACCAGTCTTTTAGGACTGGCGGCTGAAGCGGAAGCTGAACGCAGGGTAATTATCACCGCGGTCGCCCTGGAACGTTATTTTGGAAAATACGGACGGTATCCGGAAACATTGCAGATCCTGGCGCCGGAATTTCTCAAATCAGTGCCGATGGATTTCATGAACGGCCAGCCGCTGCATTACAAGCTGGCTGAAGACGGACGCTTTCTCCTTTATTCGGTGGGATTGGATTGCGTGGATAATGGCGGCAAGATTCCGACCCCGCCGACAGAGGAAGAAAAAGTCGCACGATTGACGCATCCGACCATGCCGGTCCCGGAATCCGACATCGTTTGGCCGCTGGCGGCGTCAGCTGCGGACGTCGCGGCGCATAGGAAAGAGCAATCGCAAGCTGAGGCTGAACGCAAGGCACAGAGGGAGGCAAGCGAGAAAGCCGAGCAACAGCGCAATGAACAACAGGCCGAGGAAATGAGACGGTCAGCCATGAAAAAACTGCTGGCCGACAAACCGTCACTCGGCCAGGAACCTGTCTATCAGGGAAAACCGCTCAGTGCCTGGGTGGACAAAGTCGGACGAATTGAAGAATACAATGGCGCGCCGGAAGATGCGGTTGCCGCCATTCGCGCCATCGGCCCGAAAGCCGTTCCATTCCTGTTGGAGTGGATGCCGCATCCGGGCGCGGAGCAGCCCGTTGAGGGGTTCCCGGATTGGTCGGACATAGACATTGCCTGGTGGGCGCTTGGGATTGAAGGCAAGTCTGCAATTCCCACCTTGACCCGAATGATCAGTCTGCCACGGCATAGCATGGACGATTACTCCGTATGGACGGAAAGCGCCAAGGCCATCTCCTACCTGGGACCTGATGCCATCGTGCCCATGCTGACGGTGGCCACAAATATGCAAGGGCAACACGAGTTATGGGAATTGCTCCACAATTTTGAGAATCTTGGAACGAATGGTGCGCCTGCCGTTCCAGCGCTCATACACTGGGCCAATGATCCGGATTATTGGGTTCGCGACGGTGTGGTCAGCGCTTTGGGCGGCATCGGAAAACGACCCGATTTGGCCGTACCTGTTTTGATCAACGCCTTGGAACACGATTCCAACTGGATGGTGCGACGCGATGCGGCTGATGCGCTGGGTTCGTTCGCGAACGATTCAGAAACCGTGCTGCCTGAATTAACCAGGATGCTTAAAGATCCCGAGTGGCAAGTACGGGGGGGAGCGCTATCCGGTCTGGGTAAAATGCGGAATAAACCCGAAGTTGTTGTTCCTCTTATTGCTCCCTTTTTATACGACGATAACAACGTCATTCGACGCTCCGCGGCATATGCATTGCTTTTCTTGGGCAGTGAGGTCGGTTATCGTGCCGTGCTACAAGCCAGCAATGCGCCGGGTTCCTGGCCTGGTATTGGTGACATCGTTTACCAGGTCCAGGAGAAAGTTCGAAGCGAACATTCGAAATAAGGAAGTTCGCGTTTTCGTGAGTTTTGTTTCGAACTGGAGA
>DATJXK010000097.1:0-19039 GCA_035500235.1 Pseudomonadales bacterium
CTAGAGGCTGGCTGGAAACAGGCATAGGCTTCGAAACGGATTCAGACATGCCGGACAGGGTGTTCAGAAAAAGCCCGTGTTTCAATTTAAAACGCTAGATATTTAAACCCAGGACAGCTTACTCGATACTTTTTCTCTTGAAGGCAGGCGATTCCAAGCCATACTCATCGGATAACTAAATCGAGATGACAGCGGAAACCGACCCCAAGAAAATCGCCGCCAAACTGTGTGAGTTCGCGCGGACCAACTTTGTAGCTGAAGGACAGGAATTTGACGAAAACAGCCCATTGTCCGAGGCTGGCATTGACTCCTTTGCCCTCGTGGAACTGTTGCTTTTTTGCGAACGCAACATTGGCGTTCGTGTGCCGGACTCTCATTTGACCGGGGCCAACCTGGCCTCCATGTCCAGCCTGGCCAATTGCATCGCCGAACTGGCGCGCAACGGCCACGTCCCTTCTTAAGCATCGCCGGCCTATGACCGAGCTGCCCAGCAAGATTAAATTGGCCCCTGGCGATTATTTCATGCTCGCGCAGGACCTTTGGATGCGCCGCTCGGGTTTGCAGGGAAATATTTGCTGCGCCGTCCTGCAATTGGACCGTGGATTTGACGTCGAACGCCTGCGCAAACGCATCGCGGAATCGCCCCTTATGGATTGGCTGGCCCGTGCACGCGCTGTTCGTCCCCTGCCCTTTTTGCCTCCCGTCTGGCGCACCGATTCAAAGCCGGGACAGATTTTATTTGAGTACGACGACAAGGACGGCCAAATGGAAACCCCATGGTCGCCGCCCGAAGTAGTGATACGGCATCAACTGCGCGCCGATCGTGAACCCGGTGTCGCCTTCGATGTCCTGCGTCACGCCGACGGCACGAGCCATTTATTTTTCTCGTGGAATCATACGCATCTCGACGCCACTGGTGTGGATTTCATCCTGCATCATTTAAACTCGAACAGCGATACGAACGGTTCTTTAGCCAAAGATTTCATCAACCCCAAACAAATCAAAGGCCTGCCCATTTCCAAATGGTGGAAAACCGCCGATTTCGCCCACACGTCGATGAAATGGCTGGACGAATCCGGCAAGGAGCCACTCTTTACCCCTGCGCCGCCCGAGCCGCGTTCCAAGGCACGCAAAAACCATCGCCGCCGCATTCTTTTTACCCAGGAGGAAACTGCCCGGATCGCGGAACGTTGCGGAAAAATTGCCCCGGGATTTCGCCGCAGTCATTTTTACCTGGCAGCGTCCATCCAGGCGCTGCATGCAGTTGCCGGCCAGCGCGGTGAAAAGAGAAGCGCTTACCTGATTCCTGTTCCGCACGATACCCGGAAGCACGGCGCGAAAGGGCCCATTTTTTCCAACCATCTTTCCATCCTGTTTTATCGGGTGGAGGCGCAGCAAGCGGCCAGTGTGCGCGATATTGTTGGCGAACTGGGCCGGCAAATGACCAACCAGATTCGCGATAAATTTCCCGAAGCCTGCATGGCGGCGTTGAATATGTTCAAAGTGATTCCGCCCGGCTTTTACGTGAAGCACTTGGGCAAACCCACGCGCGGTAAAATCGCTTCCCTGAGTTTCTCTGATTCCGGCGAGGCCTGCCCCGACATGAAAGAATTCTGCGGCGCACGCATCATGGACGTCACTCATTTGATTCCCTGCTGGAGTTCACCGGGTATCACCACCTTGTTCCTGAATTTTGGCGGCAGGCTGAGTGTTCTCATGTCCTGGGTGGATGACTGCATCAGCCTGGCCGAAGCCGACGGCATCGAGCGCGATTTGCGCCGGGTTTTGCTGGAGCAGGAATTGTGAGAATCCTTGATTTACGATTTAAATCGTAAAACATCCTGAAAATGTCTTCGACTGTTATCGGATGCGATGTCCTGGTCATCGGTGGCGGTGCCGCGGGCATTGCGGCGGCCACGGCGGCCGGGCGCGCCGGCGCGCAAACCATCCTCCTGGAACGATACGGTTTTCTCGGTGGCCTGGCTTCAGCCGCGTGGGTCGGTACGATTTGCGGCCTGTATTTGCGCGATACGAAAAGCGCTGAAGCGACCCCAGTATCGGTAGGCTTCCCCCAGGAATTTGCCTCGCGCCTGCAAAGCGCTTCCGGCTCAAAACCGTTGCGCGTGGACGCCGGGCTTTGGGTGCTCCCTTATCAACCGTTCGATTTCGCACGCGTGGCTGAAGCGATGGTAAGCGAATCAAAAAATGTTACGGTCACTTTGCATGCCACAGTTGCTGACGCGCAGGCACAAGATCGTCGGCTCCACCACATCCGCGCGCTGGCATGGAACGAGACCGTAGAGTTTCGTCCTAAGACGGTAGTGGATTGCACGGGCGAAGCCACCGCCGCCGCCCTGGCCGGTGCCCGTGTGAAAAACGGTGCCACCGACCAGGCCCCTTCGTTGGTTTTTGTTTTAGAAAATGTGGATTCCGGATTGGCTGAGCGCGGCCTGCTCGAAGTCCGACGCGAACTGCGCCGGGCTGTTGAAAATGGGGCCTTGCCCGCCATTTGCGAACGACTTTCGCTCGTTCCCGGCGCTGCCGCCAATGGCCGCTTGGGTTTCAAACTGAGTTTGTTCCCCGCAAGACCCGACCGTCCGCTCTGGCAGCAAATTACCGATTGGGAACGCCAATCGCGCGCATTATTGGAACCGCTTCGCAAATTTTTAGCCGACCATATCCCCGCCTGCCGAAATGCCCGGCTGCATTCCGTCGCCCCCCAACTCGGCGTACGCTCTGGCCGCCGCATTTTAGGACGCACCCGGCTGACGGATAAAGATGTGTTGGAAGTCAAAAAGTCCTCGCTCGGCATCGCGCGTGGTTCCTGGCCGATGGAACGCTGGACCAACAGCCCGCGCCCGGAAATGACCTGGTTCACCGAACGCGATTACTATGACATCCCGCTCGATTGTCTCCGTGCCGTGGAACTGGACAACGTCTTTGTCGCCGGTCGTTGCCTTTCCGCCGAAACCGACGCGATGACCTCAGCCCGCGTCATTGGCACCGCGCTGGCGACCGGCTGGGCTGCGGGAACCGCCGCTGCCTTCCAAGTTATCGGACGCTCTATGGATGAGGCCATAGCTGCGGTTCGCCGGGCAAACCATCAATGACATTGCGCAGATTTTTATCTTAATTCAAACTCAAGCCAAATGAACGTATTCGAGACTCTCGCCCAATCTGCCCGTCAATGGCCTGATCGTATCGCAATTATTGATGCCATAGGCTCGATGGATTACCGCTCGCTCTGGAGCGAAGTCGAAGCGTTGCGCGTCCAACTCGACAAGCTTGGCGTCCGCCAAGGGCAAGGCGTCGGCATTCGGGCTCGGAACGGTCGTGCATTCATCATCGGCGGCCTGGCTGCGCTTGGTTGCGGCGCGGTGGTCATGCCCATCCATCATCAAATCAAGCCCGACGAACAGGCTGACATGCTGGCAAAAGCGCCGTTGTGCGTCATTATTGATGACGGCACCGGCACGGCCCAACCTGGCCGGACCGTCGCCCTGGAAAATCCCGGTGGCAACGGCCTGCGTTTCACGCGGCTGGATAATTCCCAGGCTCCCCTCGCACCGCAAATCGAGAACGCCGCCTTCGTTCGTTTCACTTCCGGCACGACGGGCGCCGCCAAGGGGGTAGTACTCACACACGACGACGTCCTTGAGCGCACGCGTGCTGCCAATTCCGGCCTGCAATTGACTCCCGAAGACAAAATCCTCTGGGTGTTGCCGATGGCCTATCACTTTTACGTCTCCATCATTCTTTATCTCGAAGTCGGCTCGACGGTGCTGGTCAGCGGCGATTATCTGGCCGAAAGCATCCTGGATTCCACCGCGCAACACAGCGCGACCTTTCTTTACGTAACGCCGATGCATGTCCGCATGTTGACCAGTGAAAAATCCGGACGTGCCCTGCCGCCATCGGTCAAAGGCGTAATGTCCGTTTCCAGTAAACTGAATCCCCAATCCGCGCGCGATTTTCATGCGCGCTACAAAATCCCCGTCTCACAAGGTTACGGCATTATCGAAGTAGGTCTGCCGATCATGAATGTTGCCGAAGCGGCCGAGCATCCCGAAGCTATCGGTCGTCCCGTGCCCTCTTTTGAAGCGAAGATCGTGCACGATGGAATGCGATTAGTAGCCGAAGGCGAAACCGGCCAACTCGCCTTGCGCGGGCCGGGAATGTTCTCAGGCTATTTGAATCCGCCGCGGTTGCGCGCGGAAATCTTGCATGACGGCTGGTTTTTAACCGGCGACCTGGCGCATCTCGACAGCAACGGCCTCATTGTTTTGGACGGGCGCACGTCCTCGGTCATTCACGTGGCTGGTCATAAAGTATTTCCGGAAGAAGTTGCCGCGGTGCTGGACTCGCATCCCGCCGTTCTGCGTTCACGCGTTTTTGGCCGGCAACATCCGCAATGGGGCGAAGCCGTTTTCGCCGAGGCACAACTGCGCAACGGCACGCCGGCCACCAGCGAAGAATTGCTTACCTGGTGCCGTAAACGGCTTTCCAGCCAGAAAGTCCCGGTCTCGGTGGAATTTGTGCCGGAAATCAGCATGACGAGCAGCGGTAAGGTCCGCCACGGATAATTTGCTCTTCGACAAAATTGATATTTACCCCACACCATTGCAGTATAACGAAATCTACATTTCGATTTTCACTTATTTGTCACAATCTGTTCATTGATATTTAAAAATCTTGTCTTATAATAGACAAAGTTCGAAGGCAGATTAATTCCTTTGTTCGGAAGATGCGCCAAGAGTTTGGCGCTTTTTTTATAGAGTAAAATGAAGCACTTAAGATTGATGTTCCACGAATCCTGTTGGCAAAAGCATGTTTGGTTTTTTATCTGTCTGTCCGCACTGATATTCCCAATCTTCCAGGCCGATGCTTATATTGACGCGACCCTGCAAATGCAACTGGGCAACCCCAGCGGCGCCACGGCGGACTCCAGCAACCATGACCACTACCTGATCCAGCGTACTGTGGAGGCGATGGATTACAGTGATAATTACGGCGAGCCCACCTGGGTAAGCTGGGACCTGACTTCCGGCGATATTGGAAGCGCCGGCCGTTCACCGGATTTTTATACCGATACCACCCTGCCGTCGGATTTCTACCACGTCACCCCGGACGATTATAACGGCGTGGGCGCCATTAATTTTAACCGTGGCCACATGTGCGATTCCGAGGACCGCACGGACAACACCGCAGACAATAAATTGGTGTTTTATATGTCCAACATCATCCCCCAGGCGGCAAACAACAACGGCGGCCCGTGGGGCAGCCTGGAAAGCTATTGCCGGACGCTGGCTAATGGCGGCAATGAATTGCTGATTTATTGCGGGCCGAGCGGATTCACCGCAGGGACACGCATCCCGAGTGGCAAAGCGGTCATTCCGGATTATACCTGGAAGATTGTTGTCGTGGTTCCACTGGGCAGCGGCACGGCCTTAAGCCGAATTACGGCTACGAACCGCGTTATCGCTATCAAGATTCCCAATAACAATTCCGTCAGTTCGTCCTGGCAAAATTACATTACCTCAGCCCGGCAAATTGAAATTGATACCGGTTATACGTTCTTCACCGCGCTGCCATCGGACGTCGCCAATGCGTTGCGCAATAAAGTGGACGGTCAGACCAGTCCGCCACCCGTCATTTACGGGTTCTCGCCTGATAACGGCGCTGCAGGAGATTCGATTATCATTACTGGAACCAACTTTACTTCCGCCTCCGCCGTCACGTTTAACGGCGTGAGCGCCAGTTTTATCGTCAATTCCAACACGCAAATCACGGCCACCGTGCCGGCCCACGCCACTTCCGGCCTGATTAGCGTCACTGCCGGCGGTACTGCGGTCAGTTCCAGCAGCTTCGTGGTGACAGGTTCACCGGCCGATTTGGCCATTTCCACTTCGCATAACGGCAACTTCACGCAAGGCGACACGGCTGATACTTATAACATCCTGGTTGCCAATATCGGTTCCCTGCCTTCGAGCGGCACCGTAAGTGTGGCGGATATGATACCCGCCGGCCTGACAGTCACGGACATGAGTGGGGACGGTTGGACGTCCGATCTGAATTCACTCACCTGTACGCGCACGGACGCTCTAGCGGCGGGAGCCAATTATCCCATCATCACCGTCACGGTGACGGTGGCCACGAATGCGCCTTTCAGTGTCACTAACCTTGTCACTGTTTCCGGCGGTGGCGATACCAATCTCGTGAACAATACCGCGTTTGACCCGACTACTATCGTCGCGCCCATACCGCCCGGCACTTTAACAACCTTGCTTGGCTGGGACATGAACGGGGCAAGTAACTATGGACTATCGCCGATGATGCCCACTACGAATGCCTCCGGTTTGCTGGTGGCTGGTTTGACTCGCGGCTCGGGCGTGGGAACGTCTGGCTCCGGCGCCAACCGCGCCTGGGGTGGCAATACCTTTACCGCTACGAGTGAATCAGGTGCTATCACTGCCAATGAATTTGCCACCTTTGGCGCTACGGAAACCAATAGCGGTTACACCGTTTCATACCGGTCTATCAGCACCTTTGAATATCGCCATTCCGGCACTGGCCCAACGAATGGAGTGGTGCAGTACGAGATAGGTTCGGGACCATTCACCGATGTGACTTCCCTATATTATTCCTCCAGCTCCAGCAGCGGAGCAGGCATCGGCCCGATTGATTTGTCCGGAGTCGGGGCCTTGCAGAATGTCCCGGCGAGAACCAGCGTGACGTTCCGCATTGTAAATTACAACGGCTCCTCTTCTGCCGGTACCTGGTATATTTTTGATGTGGCCAACACCACTGCGTTGGATTTTGAAGTTCAGGGCTTCATTACACCAATAGTTGATCCACCGGCCAGCCCGGCATCGTTTGTATCATTTTCCTTCGCGAACAATCAATTCCAATTCATGCTGAACGGCACGGCTGGCTCGAACTATGTGGTGCAGACGGCCACCAACCTGACGGCTCCAGTGTGGGTATCTCTCACGACCAATGCCGCGCCATTTACGTTCACGGATACCAATGCCTCCTGCCCGCAGCAGTTCTATCGGGCTATTGTCGCGCCGTAAGGTTTCAACCGCCCAACGAAGTTACTTTTTCGGCGCCGGGATTTTCAGGGGATAAAGGCCCGGGCAGCAACCGTAGGTCTCGTGGAAAGCGTGGCTGAAATGGCTCAGGCTGTTGTATCCTACTTCCAATGCCGTTTCGGTAACGTTGAATTTTCCCGATTGCAACAATTCCGCGGCGCGTTCCATGCGTAACTGGCGGAGATATTGCGGGATGGTCATGCCCGTGGCCCGTGAAAATGTCCGGCTTAAATGAAACGCACTGCAGCCCACGGCGCGGCCAATCTCTTCGAGCGGCGGTGGCGTGGCCAGGCTTTTCGACAGCATCGCGATGACCTTTTCGATGCGCTCCGATGAAAGACGTTGTGTCCGGTGACAAAAAAGCTCGTGATGGTCCTGCGCCACAAAGAAAAATTCCGCGGCGGCTTCCATGGCCTTGGCCTGGTACCAGACTTTTTGCGCGAGGGCTAGCACCGGCGCCTGGCGCAGGCTTGTCAGGAGTTGCTGGTGCCGGCTGGCCAGCCGCGTCACGCTGGCCACAGCCGATTCATCCGGACGGCCGCTCACGACATCGCGCACCAGGGGATGCAGCGAAGTGACAAACTCGCTTAGATGCTGTCGCAAAAAGTCGTACGATATTTCAATCGTGAGAAATTGATGTCGCTGGTTGGCTTGCCGGGTAGCGCGCAGCGGTTGCTGTCCTCGCCTGTAAAACCCAACCGTCATCGGCGCAAACGCCGCCACAGATCCGCCGGAGCTGACCTTTGCATCACCCTCGACATTCAGGCAAATCTCGACCGTAGCGGGATGGAAACTCTGGCCCCAGTCAAACGGTTCGCGCGTCTTGAAATCATGCCATTCAAAACTTACGCCCGACCCGAGCACACTGCCGTGAAGAGGCCGCCAGCCGGCGCCAAACTGGCGCCAGGCCGAATGCTCCGTAAAAGCCTGCTTTTGGGCGGGTGATTTAGACAGCCCTGACATGAAGGGCACAATATCGCAGAAATTTGCTAAAACGGCAACATCTGTCGTTGGCCGGGAAAAATGACGACCTTGCAAAAAGATGTCCGCTTTCGTCACTCAGGCGAACATAATGAATTAAATGCAGGCCGATGACATGAATTTGCTGCGGGAATTCGCCACAAGCGGTTCCGATTCTGCCTTCGCCACACTGGTCGAACGCTACATCAACCTCGTCTATTCGGTTGCATTGAGGCGATTAAGCAATCCCCATGAAGCTGAGGAAGTCGCGCAGGTGGTTTTTATTATCCTGGCGCGTAAAGCCGGGACTCTCCGGCCGGAAACCGTTCTCTCGGGCTGGCTTTACCAGGCGGCGCAATTGACCGCGGCTAATAGCCAGCGCGCAAAGCTGCGGCGTCAACATCGCGAACAGGAGGCGTTTATGCAACTCACCCAGGAATCAGAATCTCACGCATGGCCCCAACTCAGCCCGTTTTTGGAAGACGCCATGTCACGATTGAAACAAAAGGACCGCGATGCCATCGTGCTGCGCTTTTTTGAGAATCGCACTGTGGCCGAGGTAGCCATCGCGCTCGGCCTGGGCGAAGCCGCCGCCCAAAAGCGGCTCAACCGCGCTACGGATAAATTGAAGGATTTTTTTGCCGCCCGTGGCATCCAGGTTTCGACCCACGGCATGCTTCATTCAATTGGAAGCAACGCCGTGCAAATCGCCCCCGCAGGCCTGGCCTCATCCATTACGACCGTCGCAGCCGCTAAAGGAGTCGCCGCAGGCAGCTCAACTCTGACCCTCATGAAAGGAGCATTGAAAATTATGGCATGGACCAAAGCAAAAACAGCCGTGGCAGCAGGCGTAATAATTCTGCTGGCCGCCGGTACCACAACGATCGCCGTGACAAAAATAGCCGCCCACCGGACCCAGGTATTATCCGCCACCGATTTATCATGGGCGGACGATCCTAAATATTGGGCGACGGATTCACGGGTGTTGCAAAAACTCCCAGCGGGAGTTTTTATCTTCCGGCCCACACACTTTGCCAACTCTGGTGGCGCGGTATGGACAGACAACCGCATGAGCCTTAAAAATCAGTCGGTGACTGACCTCGTGGACAGTGCTTACAGTTTTCCATCTACCCGAACCATTTTTTTAACAGCCGCGCCGGCTGACCACTTTGACGTAATGGCGACGATTCCTAATTCAAACAACTTGCTCAAGGATGAACTTCAAAAGCGTTACGGCCTGACAGCACACACAGAAATACGGGAGATGGATGTGCTGCTATTAAAGGTGCAAAATCCGAATCCACCTAACCTTAAACATCGCACTTTAAACGGAATGTCCACCTGGGTTGGCGGAAATGGAAAAATAGACATTCGAAACCAGGACTTAAGTGGATTTTTCAGCAGTGTAGGATCACATCTGGGAATACCGGTGATCGATGAAACCGGTCTGAAAGGGCGTTATGACCTTAAATTAGAATGGCATCAGCCATGGCTGGGCGAATTTAATAAAGACGGCTACAAGCAGGCGATCTCAGAACAATTGGGCTTGGAACTGGTCCCAAGCCGGCAATCCATCAAAGTGCTCATTGTAGATAAAGACAATTCCCCCTGATGGCAGCGGGCATTAACGTTAATGTAACCCGTCTGTATAATTCCAGGCCCCTGCCGCCTTCTTTCGTTCATAACGTTTTCGTTCGAGGCCTGTTGTTATAGGCCGAATAAATGTCACTTTTCGGCCATTGGCGGACATATATATTATCGAAGATTTTTTAAACGAAAAACGCAGGCAGCGGTGTCATATAAGCGGGCGACAGGAACTGACGGTTATAAATTCTATTAATCTTTGTAACTTTAGGGCTAAAAAGTTGTTAGTAGTATGGTAAAAAAAGCGATGAGGGTAAAGTTGCCATGCGGTTTGTTTCAGGCAGACGGGCTGCGAAAGGTAAACCAGCCCGAAGGCCTTACGCTCATCGAATTGCTCGTGGTCATCGCCATCATTGCCATCCTGGCGGCGATTGTCATGACTTCTGTTAGCCGCGCCCAAAATTCGGCCAGTAAAGCCACGGACATGAATAACCTTCACCAAATCACCACCGCCCTCACCGTCTATACGACCGACAACAACGACGTTATACCGCCGCCAAACTGGGACAATGGCGGTTTTAACGGAGCCTCAGGTACCAATACCGGCTGGCTTTATGCGGTAAATTTGTCCGCCGTGGGCACCAACCGTTTTCATGTCAAAACCGGCCTTCTCTGGCCGATGTTGCAAACGCCGAAGGTTTATTTTTGCCCAATGGATAATCCAACCGTATCAGCCTATTCGGAGAGCCAGGGCGTCGTGATGCAGCGGCCACAGCAAATTTCCAGTTACGCGATGAACGGCGCAGTCATTGGCTTCGGCTCGATGATTTATCCGCCCGTGAAACAAACGGCCTTGCGCCCCACAGATTGCGCGTTTTGGGAAACCGATGAGCGGGATCCTTATTATTTTAATGACGGGGCCAATTACCCCGGCGAAGGCGTCAGTCCGCGGCATTATTGGGGCGGCATTGAGGGCGCGTTTGGTGGCGTGGTGGATTATGTGCGGATGACGAACTGGTACAATGACGTGGATTTTTCAGGCAAAAACCGCCTGTGGTGTTATCCGTTTAGCGCGGACGGCGGGGATCCGTCATCCCCGGGCCATAGCGCAGAATAATGAAAATTTTTCGTCACTTATTTAAGAAAAAAACGCACTGTTTAACATGAAGATGAATTTATCAAAACGTTGGGGACGAAAAACGGACGGGGCCTTCACGCTCATCGAATTGCTGGTCGTCATCGCCATCATTGCTATCCTCGCGGCGGTGCTAATGCCGGTGCTTTCCGCGGCTAAAAAACGGGGCCAACAGGCCACGTGCATCAACAACCAACACGAATTGGCTGTGGGCATGAACCTGTACATAACTGATAACAATTCCACTTTCCCCGGCATCGCCTCGCGCATTTACGGCTTTCACGCGCCGGATTGGGTTTATTGGCGCACGAACACCACGCTTTATCCCTCGTTCACCCAAAGCCCCGTTCTTACTTCCGTACCCGGCATACAAAAACCATTGCTCAGATGCCCCATGGACATCAGCGATGTGGACCGCAATAACGATAACTATGGCGGTGATGGTTACGGCCCGTATCTTTTCAGTTACAGCTTGAACGGTTATGGCTTGGATGCAGATAACGTGAACGATGGCATGGCCACGGTCGTCGACTCGTCCAGTGGTACGGCGGTGATTTATCCGTTCAAGGAAAGTGCCGTCCGCAATCCGGCGGCTAAAATCATGCTGGCCGAAGAACCCGGTTCGTCTGATGAGAGCGATTCGCCTTCGGGTTCAATCATCAATGACGGCCGCTGGGTGCCAAACCAGGATCCGTTGACCATCCGGCATGGCGGCAAGGCCGATGTGGCATTTGCCGACACGCACGTGGAAGCGGTTACGCCGGATTTTGCGGCCGACACAAACAATACCGCCGCTTCATTTTAAACTTTTATCAATCCTGTGAATCAAACTGCAAAAATAGTCCTGGCCGGTGTGGCAATCGCAATCGTAATTGCCGCCGGAGTTGCCGTAAAAATGATTTGGTTCCCCACGATCAAAGACATTTGGTTCGAAAATGCGCGGCAACTGAAGCTGGCGCCGGGACGATTGATTGTAGTGCGTCCAACCCATTTTCCTCACGCGCAGACCAACCAATTAATTTATGTCCCCTTCCAAAAAGGGAACAAGCTGGCCGGGCGCAACGTTACATTTCAACAATTGATCGGGATTGTGTACTCGTATAATCCGGGGCGGGTTTATTTGCCGCCCGGCACCCCGGCAAATAATTTTGACATTCTCGTCACCGTGCCGCTCTACACCGCCCGGGATCGCCTGAAGAAAATCGTTTTAAACCAAACCGGTTATTCGGCCGCAGTGGAGAACCGGGATGCCGATGTGCTGGCGCTAAAGGTTGAAAACTCCAATCCGCCCAACATGACGTTGAGCAGTGACAAAGAACGGCCGAATGAGAATTTCAAAAACGGCAAGCTTAGCCTGACCCACATGAAACTTCAGGATATTACCGGCGGACTGGAGAGCTTTATGAAAACGCCCGTCGTGGATGAGACGGGCTTAAGCAATTATTACGACTTCACGCTGGATTGGAAACAGGGAATGACTCCGCAGCAGCTTAGCCGCGATGACCTTGATAAAATCATCGCCGGATGGGGGCTGAAACTGGAACCCGATACCGAGTCTATTAAAATGCTCGTGGTCAAGAGAGGAACTTAGGGTGTTGCCCTGGTTTGAAATCCGGACGTTGCTTTGTTTGGAGTTTTCAACCTCTTCGAGAGCGCATTGGGCTATGAACCGCTTGGTTGGCCACCGTCGCAGCCTCGGCGAAGGAGTATCACCCTCTCCCCTTAACGGGGAGAGGGATCAAGGGTGAGGGTGAGTACAACTTCGGCTCGTCCGTTTCGCGCCAGGATGCTCCAGGTGCGATGGGAGGACGTTCCAGTGCATGGAAAGGAATTTAAAATGAAAATGAGCGGAGGCGAAATAAAGTTTTGGGCCATGTTATGTGGCGCCGTTGCTGCGGTATCTGTGTTCTTATTCGTTCGTTTCGTGCTTAATTAGGACACTTCTATTTGGCTTCAATCGCCCCTGGACCGCAGCGGTGTATTGTTCTGATAAGCTTCCATCTCTGTTTGCAACTCTTTTGCTAAAGCAGTGTCTGATTTGGCCAAAGCCAGTGCTTTCCTGGCCGTTGAAACTGCCTCTGTATATTGGCCGGTTCCAGCGTAGGCCGCCGCCAGCACGCGGAGGGTTTCCGGATTCTGGCCGCCGGTCAGTTGATTAGCTTGTTCCGCCAGGGCAAGGGCTTTATTTCCGTTGCGAATGGATGCATCCGGCCACGTGGCCAGTATCCAGGCCAGCTTTTGCAGCACGGGAAGATATTGCGGCTGCAACTCGATGGCTCTTTGATAATGGGCAATCGCATCGGCCGTTCGCCCGGTCCTAAAAAAACAATAGCCCAGGAAGTAATGGGCCTGCGGGAAGTCCGGGTTGATTTCTAAAGCCTTTTGGTACCGGGCAATCGCTTCGTTAATTTCTCCTTTTTGCAGGAACGCATTGCCCAGGCCGCATTGGTACGTCGCGGAACCGGGTACAAGCTCAACGGCCTTTTGATATTGCGCGATCGCATCGTCCGTCTGCCCAATCTGGAGAAAGCAATAAGCGAGATTGTTGCGCGCCTCGGGAAAGTTCGGCTTTATTTCTAATACCTTTTGGTATTCAACGATGGCATCGTTCATTCGTCCGCTCTTGAGATAACAATAACCCAGGTTGTTTAACGCTTCCGATAACGCGGGATTAAATTTGAGGGCGTTTTGATATTGAACAATCGCTTCCTCCAGTCGCCCTTTTTGCAGCAGGACACTGCCCAACCCGCAATACGCGCCGGAATATCCCGGCCAGATGGCCAGCGCCTTTTCATACTGCGCCATGGCCGCGTCGAGTTGGCCTTCGCTGGTTAAAAAATCGCCATTCAGATAATAAGAAATGGCGTGCGCTTCCACGCTGGCCAATGCATTGAACACGATCGAAAACGCGAGAAGCACCGCACAACCTATACGGGCAACCCAGCGCCAGACCGGCAGGCTCGCCAGCGAGCGATCCAATCCGAAGATGCCGACGGCGGCGAGCAACATCAGTGCCGGCAAAAAATCAGCCAGATAACCGCTGCCGGCGGCAAAGAACAGGCAGAGCGTCAGCACTGACGCCAGGAAAAATAAAAATATCGCGGCGGCAAACCAGCGCAGGTCGGAAATCTCTCCTTCCGCCCTGCCCTTCCATGCCAGCGGCGCGGCCAATGCCAGCCAGGCGATGGGATAGTCGGCGAGAATCCCGCCGTATCCTCCTTCGATTCCATTGTAGCCTGTTGGCAACGGCGATTGTTGCAAGGGTTCAAGGAAAGGAAACGGCCCGGTCCACGCCATAGGTTGAAAGAAATAGAAACGGAAATTGAACCAAAAATAGCTCAGGCTGAATTGTTGCGCTCCGTGGTTTTGAAAACTCGTTAACTGGTAGTGCCAGCCAAATTCGGACGGACTGTCGAACCGCAAATAATTATAGAGCATCAACCCCAACCCAATCAGCGTGATGGGAACAATTGCGGCCACGAATAGCCACCCCGTTCGCCGGTGCGAATCCGGTTTGGCTTCCTGCCATACTCGTATGACCGGCACTAAAAGGATGACTGCCCCGAACAATAACGATGGCCGTGCACCGATTGCCAGGCCATAGGCCAGGCTGGCCAGCAGCAGCCATTTGACCGATTGCTTTGGCTCGCGCAAGGCGCGCCAAATTGCTCCGAGCGCAAGCATCGTAAAGGCAAACGCGCAGCTCTTGGCGACCTCATAAACATCGCACGATGCTAATATAGCCAGTATTCCCGAGGCCAAACCCATCGCAAGTAAACCCACCGTTATTGCCCAAACGCGTGCTTCAGGAAAATAACGCCGCCAGATGGTATGCAGTAAACCGGCGGCTGCCAGAAAACCGACGGCAAAAAAAATCACGACCGCATTCTTATGGTCGAGATAGTGTCCAGTGAGAATGGCGTACGGCCAAAATAAAACCAGTGTCGGCGTCACGCCAAAGTACAGGTACAACTTGCCCTTGTAATAGCTCATTTCGTAAGCCAAATGCTGGACGTTCCAGACGTAAGGCGAATTCGCCGCGGGATCATAAGGATTGGCGAGCTCCGCGAGGCCCGGAGCAGGATCCCGTTTGACATTGAGCTGGCCGGACTGAAACCCCTGCACTAAAAGATTGTAATAAGCGTCTTTGGCGTTGGCACTAATCAGCTCCAGCGCCCCCGGTTCTGCGCTCCACGCAAAAATTCCTATAACCAGGGCACAAATAAGACCGAAGACAATGCACCGGACACGCCGGAGATTATCTTTTGGCGCATTTACAGGATTGGCTTCTCCGGTCATTTAATGGGCTTCTGTCGCGTTCAGATCAAAAAGCTCAGGTTCAGATGTTCGTTGAGTACCCTGACACTTTATAATTCGGGCCACAGTTGTAAAATTTGATAAATAATTGATTAATGAAGCCGGTCAATTCTGCCGCTTGATCCCTGGGAGCCAAAAACATTGCCGAGCCGCCCACCAAACCTCCGAGACGTTTTGGGTTAAACTTTTCCAGCCGCCACGGACCGGGAACTGAAATCCCTGCTTCAAACAGGGCTTTGTTCAAATCATTTTTATACGGATAACAAAACAGCAAAACCAAGTGGTCCGGCTCATTGGCGACTTCCACCCATGTTTCTTTTTTAGGACCATCGAAATGAATCCATCCTTCATATTTTGAAGCGAGAAGTTCATCCAGCAGCTTATTAAAAACATCCGGGGCGGCTGGATAAAGCTCCGTATGGCTTTTTATTCTCATCAAACTTATTTTATCCCCGCCAGCCGTTCCTTCCAGACTTTGTAAAGCTCGACTGTAGCACGCACATCACGCAAACAGTACTCAGCGATTTCGCGAAATTTTCCCTCCGCCATCAACGTATTGACATCCATGCCCGTAACGCCATGGCTTTTGGGCGATTCAATCCCAAACGATTTGCAGTAAAAATCCAGGTTAAATCGCCGCGCCGCCCCATCACGCCCGCTCACATTGTAAAAAGTAAACTGCTCCGCGAGGTCACAATGCGGTTCCGTGGCGTAGCGATAACCCAGCCAATTCTTTTTCGAAATCGGCACGTTCAAAAGAGCTGAGCGCAAGTAAACAAACGGCACGTCGAAGCCGCGGCCATTGAAGGTAACAATCGAATCGAACTTGCTCGCCGCATCCCAAAATTGCGCCAGCAATTCCGCCTCATCCGCGCACGCGACAAATTTCACTGGCGAAGCCTCCTCCACTTCCTCTTCAAAATCTTCGGCGATGAAAAGCGACTGCCCGCGCAGCGTCTCGGCATTGAGCATCGCAATACAAACGACCTGCGCCGTAAACGGCCAGAGATTGCACATCTGGCGCAGCTCGGCGCGACGCGCTTCCCGCCCCATTTCATCCGCGATTTTTTCCGCATCACGGAAGAGATATTCCTGCTGCGTCTCGTCAAAGTTATCGAGCGGCAGCGCGGAAGTTTCGATGTCAAAAACAAGCGTGGCCATGTGTCCTGACCGTTGTAAGGAATTTCCCGCGGGAACGGAACAAAATTCGTTGCTGTCAGCGCGATTGCCATTACAGTAAACGCATGCCGGGCTATCCTTATAATTCTCAGAATGGCCAAACCGAACTGATGGCGGCCGCGTATAATGGCGATTTGGACGAGGTCATTCGCCTGCTCGAATCCCCGGCGGACATTGATGCCCAGGATCAGTATGGCACGACGGCTTTAATGTATGCCGCCATGAAGGGGCGCGATGATGTCGTGCGGGAACTGATGGAGCATAAAGCCAGCCTGGAACTGCAATCTTCCCAGCGCTACACCGCCCTGATGTATGCCGTCCGCGATGGCCATACCAAATCAGCCCAAATACTTTTGCACGCCGGCGCCAATCCAAATGTTCATGGCGATTACGATACGTATGAAATCCCGCTAACACTGGCCGCCAGCCGTGGCTTTTTCCCGATTGTTCGCGCATTGGTAGCCGCTGGCGCCAATACCAGCCTGCATGGCGGATACTCCCAATGGACGGCTGAATGCGCCGCCCGTCATGCCGGGCACCATGACATTTCGGAGTTTTTACTCTATCACGAGAAAAAGCCCTCCAGGAAAAAAACTTAGTACCAACTCTAAATTTTGCCTCCCTTTATAATTGCTGCAAATAGTAGCCTTAGGTGACAATCCTGCATGGGAACAGACCGCCAGCCTGAATCAGACGAAGCCAAACTCTGCCAGCAGTTGGAACAATTGCTCGGCCTGGCCCGTCAATTGGAAGAAGTGACCAGGGCGCCGGAAGGTTTGCCGCGCCTTAATGAGCCCGCAACGCTCGTCGTTCCCCTGCACGAATCCATCCTGCCCGGTTCCATTCTCACCACGCTTTTTCGCAGTCCCAAAACCGGCCGCACCGTTTCGTTCAAGCGTGAGGAACTCGCCCAATTGGACGATATGACGCCGGATTACCTCCTGAAATATTACCAGTCGCAAGGCCTGTTCACGGACGATGACGCCGCCCGCCTGCGCAATAGCATCGAGTCGCATACGCGGCGGTTGCACCAGTTGTTGCGTAACAAAGACTGGCGCGCGGGCGTTTTTAGTTACGATGCTGCGAAAGAGGAAGCGATTCTGCGTGGCCTGCTGCAACTGCAATTGCTCGTTGATTGCGTCGAAATTCTGACACCGCCCCTGCTGACGGTGAAAAAAATCCGCGATACAGAATTTGATTTGATCGATGATCTGCGCGGATTCGTTCGATTGCTGGCCCTGCTCATATGGCAGCGATTGGCCGCTACGGGCGTACCCGAACAGGCCTACGGCGCGCTCACCGCCTGCATCGCTGGCCTGGCTGTAAAAGAAGATGACTCCGTTGCCTTGCTGGAATCGGGATATGCCGCCTCGAACGGCGATGCCATCGCCTTTGAAAAATGGTTTGAGAAAAGCGGGCGCAAGGCGATGGAGAAAGTCGAAAAGCTTTTGGAACCGCTGGACAAACATGGGTCGGATGAAATTTTCCGGCTCTTCACACGGCACGCTTTGGACCTGGGCTTGCAGCCGGTGACGTTGGAGTTTGTCCGGCAAACCCTGCAAACATTGGCGACGACTCTCGCGTCCATGGATGGCGAAATGTCGGACACCTGTCGCCGCCGAATCACAGTCGTTTCAGCGCAGGTCACAGATATTTCGCGCCAGTACGCGATTGATTATACCGCCCGCGCCGCCGACCCCGGCGTCTGCGAAGAAGATCTCAGCGCCATCTTCAAGGAACTCGACGCACTCGTCGGACTCGAGCCGGTGAAAAACGAAGTCCATCGCTCGACGAATTTTGCCCGGATGCAGATGATGCGCCGGCAACAGGGCTTGCCCGTGGTGGAAGCGAGTTTGCACAGCGTTTTCTTTGGCAACCCTGGCACCGGCAAAACTACCGTGGCGCGGCTCATGGGGCGCATCTACAAATCGCTCGGCCTGCTCCGGCGCGGGCATGTCGTGGAATGTGATCGCGGGCGGCTCGTAGCTGAGTACGTCGGCCAGACCGCCGTCCGCACGCACGCCATGATTGATTCGGCGCTCGACGGGATTTTGTTCATTGACGAAGCCTATTCGCTCGCCGGGCGCGGTGGCGAGGACTTTGGCAATGAAGCGATCGAGACGCTGCTCAAACGGATGGAAGACGATCGCAACCGGCTCATTGTCATCGTGGCGGGCTACACTGGCCCGATGAAAGAATTTATCGCATCCAATCCCGGCCTCGAATCACGCTTCACGAACTACCTGAATTTTCCGGATTATCAACCGGATGAATTGCTGGAAATTTTTCATCGCATGGCGGCGCAAAGTGGACTGGTTTGCGCATCCGATACGGAGAAAAAGGTCCTCGGCATCTGCCAGGCGCTGCGCGCCAATAGCAACGAGCAATTTGGCAACGCCCGCGAGATGCGGAACCTCTTCGAATCCTCCGTCCGCAACCAAAGCACCCGCCTGGTTAATAGTGGTCAGTCTGACCGCGATGCCCTCACGACACTCTTGTCTGCGGATATCCCGGATGATTTTAAAACGGGAATGCCTGTGCCATCGGACACAAAACGTTTTACGTCTAAAATTGCGCCTCGCGGAGAATGAACGTGAATTTGACACCGCTGGTGCCGATGCTCTGGGTGATTCCTCCAGACGTAATAAAAGACATTCACCCGGAATTTTTGGCGTCCCTTTTAAGTCAACTTGAAGGGACAAAAGTGTGGGAATTTGAGGGAGGAGGATTCGCATTCTCCATTGCAGAGGTATTGGTTAAGCGTGGCATTCCT
>DATJXK010000098.1:0-27727 GCA_035500235.1 Pseudomonadales bacterium
CCCAGGAAACGGAAAAAGAATTGGCTGAGTAAGGATTTCAAATCTTAAATTTGAAATTCTAATCGAACCAAACAAGCCATGAAAATTTCCAAACAAGCCATACGCGAAGCCCGGGAACTGTTTCGCAGTTGCCAGGTAAGCGGTTTGCTGGACGAAAATCGTGTGCGGCTGGCGCTTAAGCTGTTGTCTGAAAAACAGCCGCGCGGCTACCTGGAAATCCTGGCGCGTTTGCACCGGTTGGTGAAGCTGGATTCAGAGCAGCACACGGTACGTGTGGAAAGTGCTACGCCGTTACCGTCTGATTTGCAAAATGAAGTGACCGGTCAAATCAATGCGAAGTATGGCAACGGAATGAATATTTCGTTCGCCCAAAACCCGACGCTCATCGGCGGCCTGCGGATCCAGGCCGGCAGCGACCTTTACGACGGCAGCGTTAAGACGCGTTTGGAAAAGTTGGAAGAAAGTTTTGAAAGCGCTTAGTGCGCAAAAAATCAGTTAATCATATGAGCAATTTATTGCAGGAAATTGAAGCGCAAATCAGCGGTGCTAAAGCCGCTATGGCCAAACAAAACGTCGGCGTCGTCCGCGAAATCGGCGACGGCGTCGCGAAGATCGAAGGCCTCACCGACACGATGCTCAACGAAATGTTGGATTTCGGCGGCGGCATCACTGGCATCGCGCTCAACCTGGAAGAAACCGAAGTCGGCGCCATTATCCTCGGTGATTATACCCAGATCCGGGAAGGCAGCGAAGTGCGCACGACAGGAAAGCTCCTGCAAGTGCCCGTCGGCAAAGCGTTGCTCGGTCGCGTGGTAAACGCGCTTGGCCAGCCCATTGACGGCAAAGAACCCATTAAAAGCGAAGCGTTTTATCCGGTCGAAAAAATCGCTCCCGGCATCGTTCGGCGCAAGTCAGTCAGCCAGCCGGTGCAGACCGGCATTATGTCCATTGACGCGATGATCCCGATCGGCCGCGGCCAGCGCGAACTCATCATTGGTGACCGTTCCACCGGCAAAACCACCATCGGCATTGACACGATGATTAACCAGGCGCGCATCAATAAGGCCGGTGAATCATCAGGGGACAAAAATTTCCGTCCTATTTACAATATTTACGTGGCCATTGGCCAGAAGCAGTCCAATGTGGCCCGTGTCGTTGACGCCCTCGAAAAAGCAGGCGCGATGCCTTACACGATTATCGTCGTCGCGGCGGCGTCGGATTCTGCGACCAACCAATACCTCGCGCCATTCGCCGGCGCGGCCATGGGTGAATGGTTCATGGACAACGGTATGGATGCTCTCATCATTTTTGATGATTTGTCCAAACACGCCGTCGCCTATCGCCAGGTTTCACTCGTGCTCAAGCGCCCCTCAGGCCGCGAAGCCTATCCTGGTGACGTCTTCTATTTGCACAGCCGCTTGCTGGAACGCAGCGCGCGCGTTTCCGAAAATTACGGCAATGGCTCACTCACGGCGCTACCCATTATCGAAACCCAGGCGGGCGACGTTTCGGCTTATATTCCCACAAACGTAATTTCGATTACGGACGGCCAAATCTATTTGGAAACCGATTTGTTCTACCAGGGCATTCGCCCGGCCATTTCAGTCGGTCTCTCGGTCTCACGCGTCGGTTCCGCGGCCCAAATCAAAGCCATGAAACAGGTGGCCGGCCGTATCAAAGGTGATCTGGCGCAGTTCCGCGAACTGGCAGCCTTCGCGCAATTCGGTTCCGACCTGGACGCCAAAACCCAGGCGATGCTCGAGCGCGGCAAGCGCATCGTTGAATTGTTCAAACAAAATCAGTTCAATCCAGTGCCCATTGAAGAGCAATCGGCTATTTTGTGGGCCGTGCAAAACAATTTCTTCGATGATGTACCGGTCGATAAAATCAAAGATTTTCAGGCCAAGCTCACGGATTACCTGACCACACGCCGTGCTGATCTCCTTAAGAAAATCAACACGGAAAAAGCCATCAGCGACGCCATCGCCGCTGACTTGAAGGCCGCCTTAAACGAATTTAAGCCTACCTACCGCTAAGTCATGCCCAGCACGCGCGACATACGCCGGCGAATCAAGTCGGTCAAAAACACCGCCCAAATCACCAAGGCCATGCAAATGGTCGCAGCGGCCAAAATGCGCAAAGCGCAACAGGCCGCGCTGGTCGGACGCCCGTATGCTGATTTATTAAACCAGATTCTGGCCGAGGCCGGTCCGCGCATTGTGTCCTTTAACCATCCGCTGATGGAAAAGCGGAATGTCAAAAAGCGTGGCGTCATCGTCGTCGCTACCGACCGCGGCTTGTGCGGCGCCTTGAATTCCAATATCGCCCGCGAACTCATCAAGCTGGATAAAGATTCTACCATCTTCATCACCGCCGGCAAAAAGGCCGCGCAATTTATCGCGCGCACCAAACGCCAGCTCGCGGCAGATTTCCTATACAAAGACACCCCCACATTTGCCGAAGCCCGGGTGATCTCCAAATTCGCCCAGGACCTGTTCATCAAAGGCGAAGTGGATTCGGTGGACATTTTGTATTCCAGTTTCGTTTCGACCCTCGTGCAACAACCGAAATTAATGCCGCTTTTGCCGATTGGTAAAATTGAGCCGCTCAAGGTCGGCATCAATGCGCCTGCGGAATTGGCAGAACAGGCCGCGCCGGGCGGTGTCCGTACCGACGTTTTTGAGTTCGAGCCGGATGAGGAGACCGTGTTAAGCGCGTTGTTGCCTCACGCCATGAATTTCCAGGTCCACCAGATTTTATTTGAAGCGCGGGCGTCCGAGCAAAGCGCGCGCATGGTGGCGATGAAGAACGCCACGGACAATGCCAAGCAGCTCATCAAGGACCTGACGCTCGAATACAACAAATTGCGGCAGTCAAACATCACGAAAGAATTGTTGGAAATCGCCACCGCGCAAATGGCGGTGGGATAGGGGACTCATTTCAAATACTGAATCACATGAACAAAGGCAAAATCGTTCAAATCATCGGCCCGGTCGTGGACGTCGAATTTCCCGAACCGCTGCCCGCCATTTATAACGCCCTCACCGTGGAGTTTGAAGTGCCCGGCCTCGGCAAAACCAAACAGACCCTCGAAGTGGAACAGCACTTGGGCGATAACTGGATCCGCTGCGTCTGCATGGGCTCGACCGAAGGCATGAAGCGCGGTTACGACGTCATTGACACCGGCAAATCCATTTCCATGCCCGTCGGCGAAGCCGTCATGGGCCGCGTGTTTAACGTTGTGGGCGAGCCGGTGGACGAACAGGGCCCCGTCAAAGCGGACAAGTTTAATCCCATTCATCGCCACGCCCCTCCGCTGACCGAGCAATCCACGTCACCCCAGGTGCTTACGACGGGAATCAAGGTCATTGACTTGATTTGTCCCTTCTTAAAAGGTGGCAAAGTCGGCGCATTCGGTGGCGCCGGCGTCGGTAAAACCGTCGTCATCATGGAATTGATTAACAACATCGCCAAGCTGCACGGCGGTATTTCCATGTTCGCCGGCGTAGGCGAACGCACCCGTGAAGGTAACGACCTTTACAACGAAATGATTGAAGCCGGCGTTATCAAGGTGGAGAAGGATGAAAAAGGCCATCCGAAAAAGAACGAGCATGGCCTGCCCATCATCGCCCCCGGCTCAAAAATCGGCCTCGTGTACGGCCAGATGAACGAACCACCCGGCGCGCGTCTTCGCGTGGCCTTGTCCGCGCTCGCCGTGACGGAATATTTCCGTGACGAAAAGAACCAGGACGTGCTCCTGTTCATTGATAACATCTTCCGTTTCTCGCAAGCCGGTTCTGAAGTGTCCGCGTTGCTCGGCCGTACGCCCAGCGCCGTCGGTTACCAGCCCACGCTCGCCGCGGAAATGGGTGACTTGCAGGAACGTATCACTTCCACCCGCAAAGGCTCCATTACCTCCTTCCAGGCCGTTTATGTGCCTGCGGACGACTTGACCGACCCCGCGCCGGCCACCACGTTTGCTCACTTGGACGCGACCATCGTGCTGGAGCGTTCCATTGCGGAATTGGGCATTTACCCTGCCGTGGATCCGCTCGCCTCCAATTCCCGCGCCCTTGCACCGGAAATCGTCGGCAAAGAACATTACGAAGTCGCCCGCGGCGTGCAACAGGTGTTGCAACGCTACCGTGATTTGCAGGACATCATGGCCATTCTTGGTGAAGACGAACTCTCGCCGCAGGACAAGGTTACCGTGGCGCGCGCCCGTAAGATCCAGCGCTTCCTTAGTCAGCCGTTCTCCGTCGCCGAAGTGTTCACTGGCCGCCCGGGCAAACAGGTGCCTATCGCCGAGACCATCCGCGGCTTTAAGGAAATTCTCGACGGCAAACACGATGACGTTCCTTTCATTGACTTTTACATGAAAGGCACCATCGACGAGATCAAGGAAAAATAATCTTTTGAATTGTTAAACCGAAATGGCCGCCACAATAAAATTGGAAATCGTCACGCCGGAAGCGAAAACCTTTTCGGATGATGTGGACATGGTTACGCTCACCGGCTCTGACGGCGAGATGGGCATCCTGTCTCAGCACATGCCCTTGATGACCCAGCTCGTGGCCGGGGAAATCATCGCCCAAAAGAATGGGCAGACCATTTTTCTGGCTGTAGGCGATGGTTTCGTCCAAGTGACGGGAGAACGTGTCGCGGTTTTGACCGATATGGCAATCCGTGCCGAAAACATTGACGAAGCCGCCGCCGAAGAAGCCCGCAAACGTGCCGAAGCCCGTCTCGCGCAGAAGTTAAGCGACGAAGACGCTGCCATGGTCCAGGCCTCTCTTACCCACGCTCTTACCCAACTTGAAGTTAAGCGTCGCCGCCGTAAATAACTCCTTCGTTGTCCTTCTCTCGGTCTCTCTCCGCGTATTCTTCAAACTTTGCGAAGTTTGAAAAATAAAATCTTTTGAGCATTCGCTTTCGGCAATTGTCAAAGAGGTGTGACTCAGAATAAAGTTGCCTATTATTCACACTTTGTTCACGGCGAGTTCACAGAATTATGCGAATCATTTGCCGTGACCGATTTAGTGTATGTTCACCGAGTAGTGGAAAACATTATTAAAATTAAAAAATTGTCCCAAATGTCTTTAGTCGTGTCCCAAAATTGTATTGACTATACGAGATTTTAAGGGAAAATCGTACTTAATCAAACGATTAGGCAGAGGTGTCGCAGTATCGCTAAAAAACGTGGTAAATTTATGAATGTTCGATATCTGAAAAGTTTCGGGGGATGGAAGCGGTCGGTCTCTCTTTGCCTTGTCCCCGTTTTGGCCGTCTTATTCACCTTTTATTCACAATGTCAGGCCCAGCAGGCTTCGGGCAGTTTGGTGCCCGCAGATTCCAACATTGGCTGGGCTGCTGGACCGCAACATCTCAACCTGGGCGATTACGCCTATATTGACGTTCCCGCCGGTTATCGGATGACAGATGCCCACGGAGCGCGAATCATCCTGGATAGCCTGAATACCCCCGTGCCTGATAATTTGATCGGCGCGTTGAGCGATACCGACGGCAAATGGTGGGCGGTGATGGAATATTCTCCCAAAGGCTTTGTTAAGGACGGCGAACAAATCAATTCTGCGGCTGTTTTAAAAGCCCTCCAGGCGAACGGACAGGCTAATGCCTCTCTCGACTGGCAATCCGCGCCGGTTTACGACCCCCAGATGCATGCGTTGTCTTGGTCGCTCCAGAGCCAAAATGCATCGAAGAAAGAATCGAGCCAGGCTATTGTCCTGCTGGGCCGGAATGGTTTCGTCAAAATTACTTCCTACCAGCCGGTTCCTTCTGCGGATCTTTCCGCTTTAAAGCAATTGGCAGCTAGCATCAACTTCAATGACGGCGAACGTTATGCAGACTTTCAAAGTGGCGATCAAGTTGCCCGGATGGGATTGTCAGACCTTATTGTTGGGCAGCACACGGCCAAAGCAGCGATGGGCCATGGATTTGGCGGATCGACGGCGGCTTGGATATATTCAGGTATTTTCGTTTGCCTCGTCGCTGGCGGCGTAGTGGTTCTTCGCAGGAATAAAGTCTCAAAGACCGCGAGTCCGGCACACGTTACGGCTCCGGCCGTCGCGGCCAGGGCCCCTGTTGCTCAGTCAGTTGTTTCTCCCGCCTTAGCGGCTAAACCTTTCCAACCGGCAATAGCCTCAAGTAACGGTAACGGTCATCAAAACGGCGCGGCCTCCGAATTTAAGAAAAATAAGCAATTTCATCGTAACCGGCGGAAAAAAATCTTTAATTACCCGAAGTTCTACACCAACGTCATGCGGGAATTGTCCCTCCATTCATACGGTCCAGGGCATTATGTGAATGGAAAGTCGGGTTCCAATGGCCATGCCAACGGCCATCACCATAACGGCGCTACCAACGGTCATGCAAATGGCCATGCTAACGGTCACACGAATGGGCATTCCAATGGCTCCAATGGTGTAAATGAGGCCATTAAAGGGGAAATCGCCGCATTAATCGCGAATCAAAAGAACCTCATTGAAGAGCAAAAATGCCTTTTGGAGCAGCAAACCAAGCTGATTGCCGAAAAACGCTGGCTCATTGAGGAACAAAGCGCCTTTCTTAAAGGGCAGGCTGAAAACCAATTTCCCTTGAAATTTGAATAATTTTTGCCAATGTCGCATTAATGGCTATGGCGGGTCCGAATATGCATAAGAATATGTGACTTATTTGTAAATTTATGTTGACTTTTTACCCTAAAAAGTGACATATAGTTATAAATAAGCTGCTTAGAAGAAATATTTAAGCGCTATTACTTAATTTGCGGTCGGTTTGCAGAGGGGTTGACTGAGCGTTATGTATGGGAGCAAAGAATAGTTATGAAAACTGCAAACATGAAAGAGACAGTGAAAACAAATTTTAAAATCACGACAGCCGCCCTTGTGTTAGGTTTGGTTGCTTCAGCAATATCGGTTAACGCGCAAAATTTGGATCTTACCGGCGGATCAGTGGTCGGTTCCCTGACCAATGCTCCTCTTACCGGAGTTGGATTTTTCCCCGCTGGTAACAATGGCGCTAACAACGGCTCCATCTATTCATGGGTTGTCAATGACCCGGTGTTTAATCCCAGTGGATTGACTTTTGTCTATCAGGCTGTCAACAACGGTCCTGATGCCATTGACCAGGTTGAGCTCTCAGGCTTTCTGTCCAGCCAGGTCGTTAGTGCTGCCACCTATTCAGGTCTGACCGGCAGTCTCTTGTTACCGACTTCCTTAACTCCCAGTTCTGGTGGAAATTTTCTCAACCCGACCGTCTTCGGTGGTACCGTGACGTTTGAAAATGGCCAGTTGGATACCGATAATACCCCCAGCTACTTCCTGGTGGTTAAAACGGATGTTAATGGTTTCGGTACCAGTTATGGGCAAATACAAGATGATTTCACGGCAATTGGACAAACTCTCGCGCCGGTTGTTCCTGAGCCTACGTCCACAGTTGTGTTTCTTGCCGGATTGGCCTGCCTCTTCGGTGTGCTGAAATTTCGCCGCACCGCGAAATCCAAAGCTTAAAAGATTTTCTGTTTTTCTCTAAAACCCTCCCTCCGGAGGGTTTTATTTTTTCCACACGGAATATAAATAGAATTACGTAGCTTTGCAGAGCGAGGATTTTTGGCTTTGGGCGAAGTTTTGGCGAGGGCGCATGCCCTGAGGAGCCTGTAACCGGGCCAAAACAATGCCCAAAGCCAAAAGGACCGCTCTAACTCTCAATCACGTTGATTTCCACTGGCTCTACGTTCACACCATTCTTTTCGAGCCATTTGATGGCCGCTTTCACTTCCTCGCGCTTGCCATCCAGCTCCAGGCATACGATCCCGATCTCATCCGTCACCGTCGCCTGGCGTATATTCGTGACCACCTTGAATTTATGACCTACTTCCCAGATAAACGGCTTCTTGATGAGCCGCGGCGGATACATCAGCCACAGGCGCTGTTGGGTAGGCGAAGTGGATTTCGTGGCGGCAGCTTTCTTCTTGGTAGCCATAAATTTAATCTCCGTTAAGTCTAACCCCCGGCAATCGCCGGAATAATGCTGATTTCATCGCCGTCCTTCAGCGCCGTCTGTTGGTTTTGCAGGAAACGGATGTCTTCCTCATTCAAATAAATGTTAATGAAGCGCCGCACTTCGCCTTTTTCATCCATTAGGCGTTCCTGGATGCCGGGAAAACGCCCCTGCAACTCTACGATTGCTTCGTTAATTGTGTTCGCATTAACAACCACGATTTCCTCGTTGTTCGTCAGCTTGCGCAACGGTGTCGGTATTCTAACTTTTTGTGACATAAATTAAATTCAATTTTTCTCTGCGCCGGATTGTATCTGGCAAAAAGGTTTTGATGGAGTAGAAAATTGCGGGCCAAATTCTGTCGAAAGGGTGGAAACCAGCAATTGATTTGCCTGTTTAAATGCTATGGGAGTTCCATAGCCACCACAAAGTTGAATACGTATATCGTTATGATAATACCAGGCCTCTATCGTGGTTATGCTATTGTTAGTTGCTCCCATATACGAAGCAAATGGATTGGTTATATTATCAGCAGGCACTCGGCTTTCGAGGCCGGTTTTTTCTGCAATGTTACTCAATATAACTTTTAACTCGTGAGCATCTGCGGAGTTTGCCGTTGCTCCTTCGACTTGATACTGCTTGATATAAAGTGTATCACAGCCAGAAATCAGGATGATGGCAAACAGCAAAAAGAAGTGGATTGTTTTTATCTTACGCATTCACTTTCTCTTCCTGTGCCAATAGCGCCTCAAACTCCCGCAGGCTGGGCTTGATTTCACGCGGCCTGCCCACGTGCCGTTCCACCGCGTCCAGCGTTTTTAATCCGTTGCCGGTCACACAGACTACCACGGAATCCTCGCGCGGAATTTTGCCCGAGGCAATCAGTTTCTTCGCCACGCCCAGCGTCACGCCGCCGGCCGTTTCGGCAAAGATGCCTTCCGTCTCGGCCAGCAATTTGATCGCCTCGCGAATCTCGTCATCCGTCACGTCCTCGGCCGCGCCGCCCGTTTCGCGCATCACTTTCAGCGCGTAAAAGCCGTCTGCCGGCGTCCCGATCGCCAACGACTTTGCAATCGTGTCCGGCTTCACTGGTTTGAAGAAATCCAGCCCGGCCTTTTGCGCTACGGAAATGGGCGAACAACCTGTTGCCTGCGCGCCGTAAATCTTCGGTTTGCTTTCCGAAATTAGGCCCACCTTCACCAGCTCCTCATAGCCCTTGTGAATTTTCGTCAGCAACGAGCCCGATGCCATCGGAATCACTGTATGCTGCGGTGCGCGCCAGCCCAATTGCTCGGCGATTTCATACGCCATGCTCTTCGAACCTTCGGCGTAATATGGCCTCATATTCACGTTCACAAACGCCCAGCCGAACTTGCCTGCGATTTCCGCGCACAAGCGGTTCACTTCGTCATAATGGCCCTTGATGCCGATGACATTCGCGCCGTAAATCAGTGAGTTCAGGATTTTGCTCTGTTCCAAATCCGACGGGATAAATACGTAGGACTTCAGTCCCGCACTGGCCGCCTGGGCGGACACGGCATTCGCCAGGTTGCCCGTGGACGCGCACGCCACCGTCTCAAAGCCAAGCTCTTTCGACCGGCTCAACGCCACGCTCACGACACGGTCCTTAAACGACAGGGTAGGGAAGTTCACTGCGTCGTTCTTGATCCAAAGCTCGCGGATGCCCAGCTTTTTGGCCAGGCGATCGGCTTTGACGAGCGGCGTATAACCCGCCTGGGTGCCTACCGTGGGCTCGCCGGCCACCGGCAGGAGCTCGCGGAAACGCCACATGGTTTTTGGGCGCTTGGCAATGGCTTCGCGCGTCAGCGATTTCTTAATGCGATCATAGTCATACGCGACCTCGAGCGGGCCGAAGTCAAACTCGCACACATGCGTGGCCGTCAGCGGATATTCGCGCCCGCACTCGCGGCACTTCAGCGCCTTCATGTAACCGTGTTTATCACTCATAATTTAATTTAGGCAGGCGTCTCGCCTGCCGGTTCCAGCGGCTTCCAGCCGCTTTATCTTGCCCATTTTTCGCAAAAAAAAGCCCCTGCTCATGCGAGAAGGGGCTACAAAACGTATTTGCGCTTCTCATTTTCCCCGGGCTAATGGTGCCTGAGCTGGAATTGGCACCTGTCATTGAGACCAAAGCTCAATCGGTTGCCGTGGTGTCATCGGGCCAGTCCCTCGACCACTCTGCATGAGATCCATTGCGATATATCAACGGATGCGGATAAATTGATATATCGCATAAAAATTGTCAACCACTTTTTTGGGGCCTAACGATTGTCTTTTCTCTGCGTCCTCTGTGACTCTGTGGCAAAAACCTCCGCTTGACTTCGCGCCTGCCAATGTAAAATTGACTGCCTATGGAGCTGCAACTCACAAATAAACTCGCCCTCGTTTCGGGCTCAACCAAAGGAATTGGACTCGCTATTGCCACCGGCCTCGCCCGCGAAGGCGCCCGCGTCATCATTAACGGCCGGACGGAGAAATCTGTTTCGGAAGCCGTTGCCAACATTCGTAAAGCCGTCCCTTCGGCTAAACTCGAAAGCTTTCATGGCGACCTCTCCCACGCTGGCATTGCGGAAAAACTCGCCAAACAATTCTCCGATGTCGAAATCCTCGTCAACAACCTCGGCATCTTCGAGCCGAAACCGTTTGATGAAATCCCCGACGACGACTGGCGCCGCTTCTTCGAAATCAATGTTCTTAGCGGCGTGCGTCTGAGCCGCCTCTATTTGGCAGGGATGAAAAAGCGTAATTGGGGACGCATCGTCTTCATCAGCAGCGAGAGCGGCATCCAGATCCCCGCCGAGATGGTTCACTATGGCATGACCAAGACAGCCCAGCTCGCCGTTTCGCGTGGCATTGCCGAAACATGCGCGGGCACAGGCGTGACCTGCAATGCTGTGTTGCCCGGCCCGACACGTTCTGACGGCGTGGATGAGTTCGTGAAACAATTGAGCGGCGGGAAACCTTTCGAAGAGTTTGAGAAAGAATTCTTCAAAAGCATCCGCCCATCATCCCTCATCAAGCGTTTCGCCACCACCGAAGAAGTGGCCAACATGGTCGTGTACGTATGCAGCCCGTTATCGTCTGCCACTAATGGCGCAGCATTGCGCGTGGACGGCGGAGTAGTAAAGGCGTGTTTCTAAGATGAAATCCATTTCACCAACAATGGCGGTCGCTGTGAATTATGCTGTTTGTCATGCCACAATGAGAGTCGTGGTAGGGCGGCGCTGCGTCGCCGCCGTCTTAACTTAAAACTCAACATTCAAAATTTTAAAAATGAACTACAAACTTCTCGGTAAATCCGGTCTGCGCGTTTCGGAACTGTCTTTGGGCACCATGACCTTTGGTGAAGAATGGGGCTGGGGCTCGACCAAGGACGAGAGTCGCAAAATCTTCGACGCCTACGCTGAAGCAGGTGGTAACTTTCTGGACACTGCCGACGGCTATACCGATGGCACCAGTGAAAAAATGGTCGGCGAATTTGTCAAATCCGATCGCGAACGCTTCGTCATCGCCACCAAGTATACCTTCAATGCCTTCAAGCCCAACGACCCTAATGGCGGCGGCAACCATCGTAAACACATGGTCGAGGCAGTCAACGCGTCGCTGAAACGCCTGGACATGGATTACGTGGACCTTTTATGGATGCACGTCTGGGATGAGCTGACGCCCATTGAAGAAGTCATGCGTGCTTTCGATGACCTCGTTCGTGCAGGCAAGGTCTTGTACATCGGCATTTCCGACGCGCCGGCCTGGTGGATCGCCCGCGCCAATACCATCGCCGAGTGGCGTGGTTGGACACAATTCACCGGGTTGCAAATCGAATACAATCTTGTCGAACGCACTCCTGAGCGCGAATTGATGGGTATGGCCGAAGCCCTTAACCTGACCGTGGCCGCGTGGTCGCCGCTGGCGAGCGGATTATTGACTGGCAAATACGCTAAAGGCTCGAAGGAGGAAAAGCGCCTGGATAAAACGCCTCAATTCAAGGCGCTATCGGAGCGCAATTTGAAAATTGCCGACACCGTCGTGAAGGTCGCTAAAGCCGCCGGGAAATCTCCGGCCCAGGTAGCGCTGAACTGGCTTCGCGCCAAACGAAATGTCATCCCCATTTTGGGCGCCCGAAAATTTTCCCAATTCGAGGACAACATGGCCTGCCTCAAATGGAAGCTCGATAAAAAGCATCTGGCGCAACTAGATGAGGTCAGTGCTATTGATCTCGGCTTCCCGATGGACTTCATTCATCGCGACGGCGTCCGCCAATTCCTCCATGGCGGAATGTTTGACCGCATTGAAAAATGAAATGCGGCGCTTGATTTTCTTAACACTCTATCGCACTTTAAGGTTTCGACATTTAAAACAAGAATAAAGAAAGGATTAATTATGGCATTTGAATTACCTCCGCTCCCGTATCCCTCTGACTCTTTGGAACCGCACATTGACAAAGCCACGATGGAAATCCATCACGGCGGTCACCACAAAGCCTATGTGGATAATCTCAACAAAGCCATCGCCGGCTCGCCGCTCGAAGGCAAATCCCTCGATGAAATCGTCACTGGCATCGGGTCGGTGCCTGAAAATATCCGCGGTCCGGTCCGCAACAACGGTGGCGGCCATTGGAATCACTCCTTCTTCTGGAAACAGCTTTCCGGCAAGGGCGGGGGAGAACCGTCAGGCAAACTCGCCGATGGCATCAAATCCTCGTTTGGCGATTTCAACGGCTTTAAAGAGAAGTTCGAAGCTGCCGGGTTGGGACGTTTCGGCAGTGGCTGGGCCTGGCTAGTTTCCAACAATGGCAAATTGGAAATCGTTTCCACCCCCAACCAGGATAATCCTCTTATGGGGAAGGCCATCTCCGGCGTCGAAGGCAAACCCCTCATGGGCGTCGACGTTTGGGAGCACGCTTATTATTTGAAATACCAAAACAAACGCGCCGCTTACTTGAAAGCCATCTGGAACGTCATTGACTGGAACTTCGTCGCAAAGAATTTCTAGTCTGCATCGCAGGAGTTTCTTTCCAGCGGCGATAGTATCGGAAAACTTGCAAAAACGATTGTTAACCGATTGCTGTTCCCTCTCCGCTCCCATGAAATGGGAGAGGAGAGGGTCAGGGTGAGGTGAGGGTTTTTTGTTTTTGTCTTCCCGTAGCCCTACGCGAATTCTAGGTCCCGCTCTTGTGCGGCCTCCAAGTGGTTGAGTCATGGTAGGACTGCTGCTGCGCAGCCCTTTCCCGGCGAGAGAGGAACAGGGTTAGTCGCGCCATAGCGCAGCGACGGCGGATGAGGTGAGGGTCTTTGTTTTGTCCCTCTATGAAGTGCTCTACGGCAATTCCAATATGTAATACCCTTGCTGCTTCTGGCTGGTCACTGGGTCCGTCACAATAAAGTTCCCGTTGCCATCAAAAACGTTGGTGGACAACGGCACCCAATTGCCCGTCAGGTTGGTTGCTCCCAACAGGATGAAGTTGGCATTCGTGATGCCTCCTGTGCCAGTCAGGATCATGCTGCTACCAACGGTTGAAATGGAACTAAAGACCGGCGTTGCAAAATTCGGCGCCGCATTGTAAGGCGTCACACAAACCGTGACGGTATTCGTCATTGCCGAGCCATCTGAGGCTGCAACGCTAAATTGAAAACTGCCCAGGCCGGTGAAACTCATATTGGGCGTGAAATTCACAACGCTGCCGTTCAAGGTTACGGTCCCATTGGTCGGATGGCTCACCGAATAAACCGGGCCTGTGTTCGTGAAACCGCGCGCGTATTGCGATAAATCCACGAAGACTGGCGTATTAGTCGTCGTTACGGCGTTTGGCGTCGCCAGCCAGTTCAAATAATTCTCCAGCTTCGTATACCCACCCACTCCCGGCGTAAGGCTGTCGGCCACGTTTGGATTGGATCCCGTGGCGAGTTCGTAATAATCGGGAATGCCATCGCCATCGGTATCCACCGCGGCAGTGCCGGGAACAATCACGCCGTATCCATTATTACCCAGGCCGGTTTGGGTTTGGCTCGTCCACAATCCTCCGCCCATTCCGTTGGTGCCAAGCGAAGTCACATCGTTAAACACCAGTTGATCTACCTGGTCAGCCGGAAATGCGCCAGCCAGCGAAACATCATAACGGTAGGCTGCCGTGGCCGAAAATGTCGGCGTGCTGGTCGTAAGCGGCGACCATGGCGAACTCAAAACAGTCACGCCGCTGGGGGATGTGCTGCTCCCTCCCAACACTCCATTGGCCGTGCTGTCTAGAAGATTTCCCGAGGAATAAACCGATTGGCCGCTATTCATCTGGAAAAAGTCATCGCTGGCTGAAGACGTTGCCGGGCCGGAGATGAAATAATTATTCACGATATCATGTGAAAAGACGCCGCTGGTATTTGCGACTGTATATCCGGCCTCGAAATTATAGATGACGTTGTTGATGAAGATGGTGTTGATTTTAGCGAGCGGATTGCGGTTATGGCTGCTCGCAAAAATATTATAAAACCACGAGAAGGTATTACCGAGGGCCTCCGTATGCGCGTTGAACTGCTGCCCAATCGGATTGGCGAGGATGCAGTTCTGCATGGTGATTTTGTTGCCGCCGGTGTCGTTGCCCGTGGCGTCAATCGTGTCGTAAGGAGCAAATTCCAGCGAGAGATGGTCGAATATCATGTTCGTCGCATCGCCCATATTGATGGCGTCCTCGGTGGAAGCGGCAATGCTGCCCGGCCGGATGCGCAGGAAACGGACAATGTCATTTGTCCGCACGCTGAACGAAACTTCATGGCCGATGATCGCGATGCCGCCGGGTGCCGTTTGGCCCGCGATATACAAACTGCTGGAGCAGGAAACCGCGCTTTGCAGCACGATCGTGCCGCCGACATCAAAGACGATAAAGCGGTTCGGCTGGCTGACCGCATCACGGAAGGAACCTGTTCCGCTATCATTGGTATTGCTGATGTGGTAAACGGATCCGCCAAAACGTGCGCCCGTGGCGAATTCACCAAATCCTAAAGCGCCCGGGAATGCAGGAATGGCAGAGCTCAACGTCTGGACCACCAGATTTACCTGTCCGGGCGTATTGGTGTCAATGGACGCTGTCGTACTCGGGGGCAAGTTCAGCGTCAGGCTTCCAAGAGTAAGAGTGCCGCTATAGCTGATGAGTGTGTATGTCGTGGTGGTAAACCCGCTGCTATTGGTAATGTTCAACGTCCCGGCCAAATTCAGGTTTCCATTTACAACAATTTTGTCACTCGAAGTTCCTAGTGTGAAATTCAAAGTCGCTCCGCTGTTCGCCGTGAGGCTGTTATTGATAGTCAGCGTGCCGATAGGATTTCCCGGCGATAAAGTCCCGCCACTATTGATTATGACCGCACCGGCAATCGTACCGCTGCCACCCAACGTACCGCTGCTCGCAACTGTGACCGTGCCATTGCCCGTGCCGCTGCCGAGGGAATTATTGACCAGCAGTGTTCCACTATTAACCATCGTGCCACCGTTATAAGAATTATTTGCAGTGAGCGCGACGCTTCCACTGCCCGAGAGAGCTAGAGAGCCGCTCCCGTTAATCCCTGCCGCGACCGTAATCGGGCCTGAGCTATTGAATAGCAGTGCGCCGTTATCCAGCACACTGCCGCTGCCAAACCACGCGCCGGTATTAAGTTGCAGGGTGCCGCTGCTAATGGTCGTTCCGCCGGTGTAAGTATTGCTGGCAGTGAGGGTCAAAATGCCCGTGCCCATTTGGGTCAATCCACCGGTCCCACTGACGGTATTGGCGAACGTGCTATTGCCCGGCAAATCGAAAACCAGCGAACCAAAGTCCTGCACTATGTTCGCCCCGAGCGAACCGGCGGTTGTACCATTGCCCAATTGCAAAGTTCCCTGGCCAATGGTCGTGCTGCCCGAATAAGTATTAGCCGTGAGAATCGTCAGCGTGCCAGTGTTGGTTTTTACCAGCGCGGTTGTGCCGGAAATTTGTCCGGTGCCGCTAAAGGTATAATCCTGGGCCGCATTCACCAGCACTGAGCCCGGTTGAAACGTCGTTGTGAGATTGATGGCCGGAGAATCTGAACCGGTATCATCAAATGTCACCAAGTCACCGTCGCTGTAAATATCCGGCGTCGAGCCATTCAGCCAGTTACCTGTTGTGAAATCCCACGCATTAAGAGACCCATCACCCACCCACACGCGCGAAACCCCGGGAATAGCAGTAACAGTGAGAGTGACCGCGCCGCTATCAGTTGAAATGACCGATGTCGTGCCGGGCTGGACTCCCGCGCCAGTGTAAACCGGAGTCGCGTTAAAGGAACCTGTGCTGCCTGCCACAGTATAATTCATCAATGGGTAAGTACCCGGAACCAGCGTCGTCGTGCCCGGCACATTCACGGTCACCGTGTTGTTATTCAACGTCACTACGCCCACGGTCAATTGCGAACCGCTCGTAAACGACGCCACGGCGCCGGGCTGCCACGTGACATCTCCCACGATAAAACCGTTGCCGCCCAAAGCTGCGCCCGATAATATCGTCACTATGTTGGTGCCGGTAGCCGAGCCGCCCGTATTATTGGCATCTAATGTGCCGCTGCTGACAATCGTGCCTCCGGTGTAGGTATTCGCGCCCTTCAAAATCAACGCACCGCCCGGCGCCGTGCTCTTGACAGTCAATACCCCGCTGCCGTTGCCGATAACGCTGGCCAGTGTCACGGGGTTTCCATTTACGTCTAACGTGCCGCCACTGGGATTAAAGGTGATTGCCTGGGAGGAAATATCATTGCTCGTTCCACTGGCCCATTGCAGCGTGCCGCTGTTGAAAATAATGCCGCCGGTGCCAAAAGTGCTCGAAGAAATCCTCAAGGTGCCGCCGTCCAGAATCGTGCCGCCCGTATAAGTGTTATTCCCGGTCAATGCCACGGTGCCATTGGCGATAACCGAGGCATTAGCCGTGCCGGAACCCGTTCCCGGAACCTGTCCAGCCACATTGCCATTTGAACTCGAAGCTGGAATCCCAATCGTCAGGGGATTTGCGCCGCTGACGACACCGTCCACCGTCATGATGTCACCGCTGACCGCTGCCAGGGTGCCCCCGTTATTGCCCAGGCTGATCCCGCGTTTGTTTGAGCCTGAGTTATCCAGCGTGAACGTCGCGTTGCCCAGGATGGTGCCGCCATTCAAATTAATCGTCGCGCCGGTGCCCGGTGCGCCCAGGCCAGAATCAGCGGTGATTTCCGAGACGCCGCCTTCCAGGTACATCGGGCCGGTGAACGTGTTGGCCGCTGCGTAAACCACCGTACCCGCGCCGGCCTGAACCCAACTGCCTCCGGCGGTCTTGCCATCGCTCAGCACCACGCCGAAAGTTAAAAAGCCTTCGATATTATTTTGATAAATCGCCAGCGACCCGCCGTTGCTGGAACTGCGCCAGCCGGGCTGCAGAACGCCGCTCGAACCTTCCGCGATCGTATCATTGTTCGCGCCCACGTTGGGAGTCACCAGGATGGCGCCGACGCTTTGCACACCTGAGAGCGTGGTGGTGATGGGACCACTGAAATTGTAGCGATAACCGCCCAGGCTGGTGGTATTGGCGGATGGACTAAAGCTGGCCGCGATATCCTCCACATGCGTTTGTGCCACGGCGTTGTTGACGCTGAAACCCGTGGTATCGAGAAAATAACTGCCATTACCGGCGGTCCCCAACCCGCTGGTGCTGGAACTGATTTGTGAATAGCCCACAATCGTGAACGGGCTGCTCCCGCTCAGCGCGGCGAAGTCATACAACCCCACCGTGCCGTAGCAATAATAAGCCGCATTGCCGCTGGCGCTGCTTTGAAAGATCTGGTTGGCGGTTCCGCTGGTGGTCGTGACGGTGGCAGTCGCGGCTTGGAAACCAACGGTGCTGCCATTTCCTGCCGAACCGGTTTGCCCGGAAGCCGTCGTGGGTGCTGTGCTGGAAGCCGGGCCGTTAATAACTACGGTGCCACCAGCCGCCTCGGTAAATGCGCCCAGTGTGACGGTGGGATTGAACGAACCGGAAAACGGCGCGGCGGAAATGGTCGAGTTGCCGGCGTTCAACGTCGTCGACGCAAACTGCTGGCTGCTGGCCGAACTGGCATTGCCCTGGATTTGCAATGTGCCGCCGCCGAACGTCAGCACGGAACTGCTGCTGATGAGATTGGCCGTCGCGCCGAGGTTGGAGAAGTTCACCTGGAGCAAGCCCGCATTCACCGTCGTCGGCCCGGTATACGTGTTCACGGCCGAACCGTTAAGCAGCACCGTGCCGCCGCCAGTCTTGGTGATGCCCGAAGCCGACCCGGAGATGACGCCGTCCAGCGTCATGATGCCGCCATTGATGGCGTTCACCGAATGTGAGCCGCTCATGATGATGGGCAGGTTGATCAATTCGGGGTTCGCGGAATTGTCCACGATCCCGCCGGTGGAAGTGATGGAATTGCCGTTGAGCGTGAAGGACGGCGCGCCGGCGTTAAAGGTGAGACCCAAATAGGAGGTGGCGGCGGTGAGGTTGTTATTGAGCGTCAGGCTGCCGGCGCCCTGCGCGCCAAAAGTCGGTACGTCGCCCGCGATCGGCGGCGCGTTGATGCCGGTCCAGTTGCCGCCGGTGGCCCAGTTATTATCGCCGGCAATGCCGGTCCATAAATCAATGCCGTTGGCGGCGAATATTGGGTGGGCAGCGATGAGGCTGATGCCTGCGGCGAAAGAAATCAGGGCGCGCTGGTGTGATTTGTGCATGATTGAATGGGCTATTTTACCAAATGACGAAAGCCGGGCAATCGGATGAGTATCTGGGGTACAACAGGCTCTATTCCTGTAGGAAACAGTAAGAATACTGCCCGCTTACCTTCTTCGCATCGTGGCCCGTTTCAGCTCACGGTCCGCGTCGCGCTTCTTGATGTCCTCGCGCTTATCAAACTGTTGTTTGCCTTTGCCGACGGCGAGGGAAACTTTCACCTTTCCATTCTTCCAATAGAAGGCGAGGGGAATGAGCGCGTTGCCTTTGACCGCCGCCAGGCCGAAGAGCTTTCGGATTTCGGCTTTATGGAGGAGCAATTTCCGCGGCGCTTTGGGCTCGTGATTTTGGATGTTGCCGTGGGAATATTCGTCAATGTGCGCGTTGTAGAGCCAGACCTCGTTTTTGTCGACCCGGGCAAAGGCATCGGTGATCTGGCCTTTCCCCGCGCGGAGCGCTTTGACTTCAGTGCCGTGGAGCACGATGCCGGCTTCGAACGTTTCGAGGACGTGATAATCGCGCCGGCCTTTGTGGTTGGTCACAATATCCGCCATGACCACTGGGATGAACTACCGCTTCCGGCGCTTCTTGGGCTGCGGGCGAACGAGCTCGGTGACTTCCGGCATTTCCCAGCCGATTTTGTCCTCGATGATTTCGCGCAGGGCAATGTCCGCGACGCCGAGGGTGGTGGCGCCGTCCACGAGCGGACGGCTCAAACCGCCGCCGCCGGAATTGAGCTGGCGCACGCGGCGCGAGACCAAATTGATGAGGACGTTTGGGTTGCCGACTTTTTCGGATGCTTTTTTAGCGAGTTCAGCGTTCATTAAAAATAGCCCAAAACTTTAACTGATTCAGAGATTGATGCAAGGGTAAAATAGTAAGAAGGACAAAATACGGTGGCCGTCCAAGGTGGGGTGAAAATATATATATTCGCGGGAAAGGCTTAACATCCTTAACATTGTTGATTCCCAGGCACTTAAGGCTTAACACGATCCTTAACAAAGCAGAGAGCATCCTTAACATTGTTGATAGCCAAGGGCTTAAGGCTTAACACTATCGTTAACGTGGTCAGCTAACGATATCCCGTCCGGCAGGCCGCCCCAATTTTTGCCAGTCCAATGCCACATCTCGCTAATGCGCAATTCTCTTGCCGGTTCAAACCCGGGCTGAGGGACCAAACGACGGGAAACATAGAGTACGTTCGTTGTCCGAACGCATCCAATGATAATGCCTTCATCGATCTTCGCAGCCGAAACGACCAAAATTTCTCTCAGAACGTCGCGAGCGATAAAATGCGAAAGCGTCTTTCCTTCGCGATATTTTCGCCGGTTGAACCACTTCTGAAATTTCTTAAACATTAGGCCTTAACTTTTCACTCTGGAATGAATTGCTTCCGGGCTTCCTGCCACTCTTCCCAGCATCTCTCAGGGTCGATATCCTTGTAACCGCGTTCCGCCTCGATCTTTGGCACAACATCGACTGGAACCGCAACTGAAGGACAATTATCCCGAATTTCCATCACTTCTGCCTCTGTCAATGGGCTGCCTTTGGCTTCCTCGCGATTTAACAAAGTCGCGACCAAACTCGGCATTGGCATAATGACCAATTTTTCACTCATGTTTAACAATGGCCTAGCGGTCTAAACCTGAGCCACGGGATGGAAAACGGCAAGCAGTTATTTTACGCCTCCCGTCCTTTCCGGAGGCCAGTAACAAAATACGATGCGACCAATAATATTTCCTCGCGGAATGCTCCCAAAAAACCGGCTGTCAGCGCTGTTGGTAGAATTATCACCAAGCACATAGTAGCAGCCGCGTGGCACAATCACGTTCGTTTGCATCGCCCATATCCCGGGTGGATTGTCGTACGATATCTTTCCTGCAACATTGCTGAGTAATACCTGCTTGTCATTGATGAACAAGTTGCCATCTAAAATCACCAGATGATCACCGGGTTCGCCGGCAACCCTCTTGAGATAGTGTGTGGAAGGCGGAGGGATTGACGCGATTCCGTCCGTCTTGAAAACAACAATGTCGCCGCGGCGAGGTTCCCGAAGATGAAACGTCACATTTTCCATCATAACGTGGTCTTCGGGACAAGCTGCCGGTATCATTGCGCCCGTGGGGATGTAAAAGGGACGAACCAGTCCAAAAAGACGAAGCACAAGGAGTGCGACAAAGCAACATAGGGGGATGAGGCTTACACCGATGATTAACTTGATCCGCCGGCTCATTGCAACTTGCGACGGTTCCTGCAACGGTGGTGGTACGGCAGATGGCATTTGATTTGACTCGTTATCTCTAAGCCTGTGTCCTGGTTGGGAAAACGGCAAGCGAGAATTTAACGACTAATATTTGTAGGTTAATTCGGCCGTCCCTCCGGGGCTTATTCTGTACTGCCCGATACCCGGCGCTAAAGCGCCGGGCTAGTTTCTCGGATATCCCTGCGGGATGAAGATTCCACATTTGGCTTGTCCCGGAGGGACACGCGATAAATAGCCCGGCACTTTAGTGCCGGGACAGCATTACAAATTAATAAGTCCTGGAGGGACGGCCGAATCGTCATATACCAAATATTTTGAACGGGACAAACCACCAAACAAAATGTGATAGTCGCCATGGCTCGTCCTGACCATGAAAAAACCAGACACCAAACCCGCAAAGGCAAAGGGTCAGAAACAAAAATAGTGCCGTTGCAAATAAGACTGAGCGTCCCCCGATCAACTGGCCGCGCCAAAGGAAAACCAGGGAGGCATTACCAAGAAATGCAATGGGCGCCAAATAGCTCAATATGAAAACAAGCGGGTCAAAGTAATCGTTGCCGTCAGTAAAAGTCCCCCAGATATGCCAAAGATGAACACAGTATAATACCGAAGCGGCCGCCAATGGGAAAATCAGCAGCCAGCATCCGATGTTTGCAGCTATACGCATCTATAAAAAAGACAGCTGCCGAGAGGAATCGTGCCATTAGGGAGTTTCGGGAAGGCGAGCATACGTTCTTACGCCACGGCAGCTTGTTCCGCCGAGGCCGGGGCCGCTCCTTGACTTTGGACCTTCTCCCATATCTCCTGCATTTCGGCTTCGGTCAAGTTCTTGCGTCCGGTAATCAGGGGCCTGATCTTTTCCCGCAATGCTTCCTGGCGCGCCGCTTCCCCGGCGGCTTCCGCCTGGAGCTGCCACCGTTGCCTGGCCGCTTGGTAACGGGCGTGCTTGTCCGCCTCGGAAACATAGCGATGCAACGCCTCGCGAAAATCGATCCCGAGATATCCACGATGGACTTCCTTACCGATACGTATGTTGATGGGCTTAATGTGGTATTGGCGTAAGGTTTTAGAAATATAGTATTCGTTGATAGAGGAATATTTCAGGCTCTGGGATTTCAAATAGCCGTCGCGCAGGAGGGCAACGATGTCGCGGCTGAACATCTTTTCGTGGCCGGTATCCGAAAAAATATCCACGATGTCCAGGATCAGGCCCGAGCCGGAATTTTCGATGTCCGCGGTGGAGGAGAGTCCCCGCGCGGCGGCGCGGAGTTTCTGTTCCCATTCAGTGCCAGCCAGCCGGGTAATGACGAAGAGCGGATCGAAGGTGTCCGTGGCGCGGTCATTGAGGCCGTCGCCGCTGATTTTGGGATGCTGGGCGATGGCGTCGCGCGCATCGAGGGCGAAGCGCAGGCACTTGGCTTTGATGAGTGCAGTGTCGAGTGCCGCCAAGGGCAGGCAGGTTTCCGTGGTTAGTTTGCGCGCCATTTTCACGACGATGGAACGGTCGGCGATGGTATCCGGCACTTCACCGATCATCGCAATGACCTTGGGACACCAGCAGCTGTATTTCTTCAATCCCGAATCTGTCGATTCGGGCGGTTGATGGTTGATAGTTGATTGTTGATGGCCGGTCTCTTTCTCGTGAATGGGGATCGCCCCCTCATCCGCCGTCGCTACGCTATGGCGCGACAAGCCCCGTTCCTCTCCCCGTTGAGGGGAGAGGGTGGCGGCTCGCGGGTAGGGACGCGTCCCATGCTCGCCCACCGTGTCAGTGGCTGGCGCCGGAGTTGAGAGTTCAGACAGGCGGGACGCCTGTCCCACTTTTTTGGCAGCGGACAAGCGGAGGACGTAGGCGGTACGGCGGGTATTTCCAGAATTGATGATGCCGCGCATGATGCTGTTGCCGGCCAGGAAAGTGTCAGCCTCGTCAATGAACAGGGTGGGCGTGCAGGTGTGAATGGCGCGGAAGAGCGCGCCCACGGTGATATTGGAAGCGATGAGGGATTTGCACGCCATTGCGGCCAGGACCGAGAGGAGCGTGGTCTTGCCGCAACGTTTTTCCGGCGATTCAATGGCCACATAAGCGACGGTATCGCGCAGTTCAAAGGTATAGGTATGCAACACCCAGACAGCCAGGGCAGCGGCTGCATGGTCGCTCAGGATGACATGCTTTTTGATGACCGCTTCGATGTCGACCAGCAACTCAGCGATGTTGACCGGGGCAGGGTGGGGTGTGACGGTATCGAAGATGACAGTTTCAGTTTTCATGATGGTTTTTAGGGCCATCATGACAGATGGGGTTGGACATTGGCGGGGTAAGCGGTCAAGAGTTTCAAAAATGTTTGCTAAAAAGAGCTGCGTGATAGTCCTTAATCTGGTGCAGAAAAATCTCGCAAATTGTATAAAAAAGGTGCACACATTTACGCTAAGGCGTATCTCAACTCTGTAGGCATCGTTGCGCCAATCAGAAAACTTAAAAAGAATGGCTGTTTTATGAGCGAGAACGAAATTAATTATCCGGAATGGGCAGAGCGAGAAGAAGAACAAGATGATTATTCATTACGGGAATATGATATTACTGCGGCCCCAAATGATTTTAATATATTAACGTTGTTTTCGTTTATTGAATCCGGCGCTGTAAAGATTCCCGGTTTTCAACGCAACTACGTGTGGGATATCAAGAGGGCCTCTAGGCTTATTGAATCTCTTTTAATCGGGTTGCCAATTCCGCAAATATTCCTGTATGAAGAAGGGAAAAATCGATTTCTCGTTATTGATGGCCAACAACGTCTGATGTCTGTGTACTATTTTATTCACAAGCGATTTCCAAGAGAAGAAAAGCGAGCGGAATTGCGCCAAATATTTGACCAGCACGGTGGAATTCCATCTAACATTTTAGACGATGATAAGTATTTCACGAAGTTTAATCTCAGACTTACCGATCCAGTAGCTGGGCGAAAAAATCGATTAAACGGTCTAAATTACGAAACGTTGGCTGATTCAAAAACTAGTTTTGATTTAAAAACCATCCGAAATGTTATTATCAAACAAAATAGCCCTGACGACGGAGATTCTTCAATTTATGAGGTTTTTAATCGGTTAAATTCAGGTGGGATTAATCTTACGGCACAGGAGATTCGCACGAGTCTTTATCATTCGCGATTCTACGACATGCTTTACCGCTTAAACCTCCGATCGGAATGGAGAAAACTATTGGGATTGGAACAGCCTGATTTACACATGAGAGACGTGGAGATTCTTTTGCGTGGCTTTGCCATGATGATGGAGGGCGACTCTTATACGCCATCGATGAAGCGCTTTTTAAATATATTTTCAAAGAAAGCGAAACAGATGTTTGGTGTTAGTGCGGGAACAACCAATAGAGAAAGCGACAGTGATGGAAATCCAACCAAACAGGCAGAGCAGCTTCAGCGATTGGACAAAGCCGAAAAATGTTTCAATGATTTTATTTCTGTCACAAAAGATTTTCCGGCAAGAGCGTTTTATGGAACGGCGACAGGAAAGTTTAATATTTCAATTTTTGAAGCCGTATTCACAGCTATGTGTCGTCCGACTTGGTTGGATTCGAGAGTCCCAGTTCGAAATATTGATGTATCTAAACTTGAGACGCTCAAGGGTGATCCTGAATTTTTGAATGCCACGCAGAAAGGCACGGCTCAAACAGCAAATGTGCAAAAACGACTTGAACGAGCCCGTGTTATTTTAGGTTAATGAATGAACTTTTGCAGCGTTTAGTCGATGAGAGCGCTGAGTTAAAGGAGCTTTTGTCAGCTCAGTCAGAACTTTCACTTTTAAGTTCTGCGGAGGATAATTCTCGTAAAACACTGGTGCTTTCAGCCGCTAGCCTTTTTGAATATCGAATTACCGAAGCTTTGCTCTCCTACGCGGACAAAATTTCCAACTCGGATCGATGTATAATCTCATTGATACGCAATAAAGCTATTAAACGGCAGTATCATACTTTTTTTGATTGGGAAAATAAAAAGTTGGGGCCATTCCCAACGCTATTAGGAGAGGAGATCGGGGCGATGCTTAAATCGGCTTGCTCGAATTCACCTGGAAAAGAGCAGTCGCTTGCATTTCTTGAGATTGGTTACCTAAGAAATTGTTTAGTTCACCAAAATTACGCCACGTATAATTTAGAAAGCTCAGCGGATGATATTCGTAAGTTGTGTGAAAGTGCGGATAATTTCGTCTCATTCGTTGAGCAGCTATTGAAATGATTTAATGCCATAGAATAATTAACAATTAAGCAGCATCACGAATACCTTCTTGCCCCTTATCGTTAATGTAGCCACTTTAGTCCTTGAGTATCAACGAGGTAGCGCGTTCAGTTGATGGTCGAGAGTTGATAGTTGATAGCCAGAAAGAAGATGGGAAATAGCCCATCCGTGTCGAAGCCTTAGGCGAAGACGGGTCCATTCTCACCTTGAAAATACCGTTCTACCGTCCCTTCGGGACTTGCCAATTTCGGACCGGAAATACCCAGCACTAAAGTGCAGGGCTATTTTCAGAAGAAGAAACGTGAAACCGCCCCCTCAATCCCGGACATCGCAGCGCGATGTCCCTAACTGGATCAGGCCTTCGGGAAGCTACATTCCGCCAAATTATTTTTTCACCAAACCCAGCGGCAGAACGGTTCGCCCATACAACTCATTAAGGACCAGGGCCAGCCCCGTGTAGATGGCGGAAAGGCCGCACACGATGCCTTCGTAACCGGTGAGGTGTTTGAAATCCGCGCCAGCTCCCGAAAAATCGGCATAAGCCAGCATGAAGAACAGCAGCGTCAACGTTCCAAAAACCACCTGCAACGCGCGGCTTAGCCGAAACGTGCCGACGAACATGACCGCGGTAAACAGCCCCCAAAAAGCCAGGTACGCAGCCATGGCCGGGGCGGTGGCGGCATCGGCCAGGTTTAATTTCGGCATCACAATCAACACTACAAGCGAAAGCCAAAAGAAGCCGTAGGAAGTAAAAGCCGTGGCCGCGAAGGTATTGTTTTTCTTCCATTCCATGATGCCGGCAATGACTTGCGCGAGTCCGCCGTAGCAAATGCCCATCGCCAGGATCATGCTGTTCATTTCGAAGGCGCCGGCATTGTGCAGGTTGAGCAGGACGGTGGTCATGCCAAAGCCCATTAAACCGAGCGGGGCAGGGTTGGCGGTGGAATCCTTGCTGATAAAATAGTTCTGGTCACTCATAAGGTTGGTGCCTTTCGGGTTTATTGGGAACGCCGAATGGTGAACCGAACCGTGCCATCGCTCAAATACAATCTACGCCGATGAGATGGACTATCCTCTTACCGGTAGATTCGAAGTTTATTTAGCGGCCCCGGACTTTTGGCTGTTCACATATGCCTTGTAAGCAGCATTCCAGTCGTAACCCTGCTGCTCAAGGTAATGCTCAATCTCCGTTTTGTATTTCTTGAAGATAGGATTCATGTCCTCGACGTTTTTGACGTCCAATGATTGTTCCCGCGCCTGATCGAGCCAGGCAAGAATTTTGGCGTCGTCCTGCGGCGTCAGGTTGGGAAGGATTTGGTGATAGACTTTGAAGGTGATGGGCACTTTGTTGGCGGTGAGCTGGTTTTTGACGGACTCAATCTGGTCGGGCGTCAGCACCGCCTGCATCCCGGCGATGAATTTCTGGTGCACTTCCGGGTCCAGTTGCAGGCCGGCGTTGTGGGCGTCGCGCACGGCGCGCAAATCAGCGGTAATGACATTGCTGATTTGTTCTTCTTTTTTGGCCTCATTCAAATCCAAAGAATCCACAATGGTCGCTACCCGTTTGTTTAAAGCGGCATCGGAAGCCGCTGTGGGCGGTGGCGCCAGGCTGGCAATGAGCGCGGCCTGTTCCGGGGTCAATTGATCCTTGGGCAACGGCTGTTTGCCGAAGCGGAGCAACACCACTGTAACGCCATCCGCGCTGACTGTAGCGACGGCCTTCGCGCGGAATTGATCGTCGGTCAGGTCGGAAAATTTCTCGATCTTGCCATTGTACACGACGATGGTTTGGTCATTGGCCACGACGGTGCGCTCCATGGAATTGCCTTTCTCGCTCCATTTGAAAGTAAGGCTGGTGGACTTGTCGGGATTGACGGTTCGCTTGATGATGTCCAGGCCCACTGTACGTGACATCTTTTTGGCCGGTACCGATACGGACGTGCTATTGGTCGGATCTGCGGCTTTTGCGGGAGTTACGGCCAACGCTAAAAGGAGAACCGTCATCGCAGAAAGGAAATTTAAGGTTTTTAATTTCATAGGGCTCAAGATTCAGATGGAAAAGACAGCCGCAAGTTACAATTATTTTACAATTCTGCGAAGCAGAAACGAATGAAGAGAACCGGCCTTACGTGAAAATCCGTTTCGCTCAAGCGCTATGGCCTTTGTAGGGATGACTGTAATGGGTGTTCCATTCGACGAGATCGATATTCAGCAATTGATGGCTGACGGTTTGGGTGTCCGCCTCGACGATGAGGTAGGCGTTGGAATCATACCGGGTGGCGGCCATAACCATGTGTTTGGGGCCGAAGGTAGTTCCGGCATCCACCCAGATGTGCCAATGCCCTGAGATAACGCGCTGAATGTTTTGTTGATGCTTTTTCAGGAGCGAGGCGATGCCGTAATCCTTGATCTCGGTTTCCTGGACGGTCATCAGCGGATAATGGATGAAGACAAAGGAGGGTTTGT
>DATJXK010000099.1:0-23985 GCA_035500235.1 Pseudomonadales bacterium
TACGCAATACGCTAGAGCTTGGGTGTGAATAGAATTTGCACTGAATTAGCCTCCGCCCGGAAGTCAGCTCCGGACATGACAGATTTTCACTTGAGCGCAATGCGGCAGATCGCTGCTCACATCGGCGGGATGGCACTGGCCATTTTCCGACACAAAGAAATCAATTTCAGGTTTCACTGGAGTGGCATCTGCCGCGCGATTTCATCAGTTGTGGCCTCGCTCGAAAGAGGGAGTGAGAAGTCCGGCGCAAGTCCAATAGTTTTTAACCCGCGTGCAAAATAAGATTTCAATCGTGATTAAATTGGAATCATCGTTGAATGCAACTGTACGAGAAGCATGCGGTCCTCAGTTACTGGCCCTGCACATCGCCGACTCGGAGTTCACTTGCTTTCCAGTGCCCGTGAAACAAGTAAAACCAAGTCCGACACTTTATCAGAAAGAATTTATCCGGATTATCAGAGAAAAACCGAAATCGAGTGTGCTAATCAATCGACGTTTGTCCGGAGTGGTTAGTTTCCGGAGACACTCGAAGCCGTCAAGTTTTCAGCTTTTAAAAAAATTTCGGCAAAGAAGGGAAACTATATGGATGTCCTAACACTCTCTCGAATCCAGTTCGGTGCAACTATAGCGTTTCATTACATCTACCCGCCGTTGAGCATTGGCTTGGGCATTATTCTGGTCATCATGGAAGGGTTGTGGCTCAAGACCAAAAATCCGCTCTATCATCAGATGGCTCGATTCTGGACGAAAGTCTTTGCCCTTACGTTTGCGGTCGGGGTCGCGACAGGCATCGTGATGGAATTTGAATTCGGCACCAACTGGGCAACCTATTCACGTTTCGTCGGTGATATTTTTGGAAGCGCGCTCGCGGCGGAAGGAATTTTCGCCTTTTTTCTTGAGTCCGGGTTTCTCGCCATTTTGCTTTTCGGCTGGGACAAGGTCGGACGAAAACTGCACTTTTTCTCCACTTGCATGGTTTGTCTCGGCGCGCACTTTAGCGCGGTATGGATTGTCGCGGCAAATTCCTGGATGCAAACGCCCGCCGGCTATCACATCGTCGGCGAAGGCATGCACGCCCGGGCGGAAATTACAGACTTCTGGACGATGGTGTTCAATCCGTCGTTCCCCGACCGCTTGTTTCACACCGTTTGCGGCGCGTGGTGTGCGGGGGCATTCCTTGTTGTCAGCGTGAGCGCCTGGTATCTGCTGAAGAAGACGCATCTGGAATTCGCGCGTGCGTCGCTGAAGGTCGGTCTGACCGTTGCGCTGGTTTCGTCGCTGTTACAAGGGTTTTCCGGGGACAGGAGCGCGAAGGATGTGGCCATAAACCAGCCAGCCAAACTCGCCGGGTTTGAGGGTCTCTACGACACGTGTTCCAATGCGCCTCTCACCGTCATCGGCTTTGTGGATGAGAAAGACGAAAAGACAATTGGGTTTAAGATCCCTGGAATGTTGAGTTTTCTCGCGCACAGCGATTTTCACGCTCCGGTCACGGGCCTCAAGGCATTTAAGCCGGAAGACTGTCCGCCGGTCGCGGCATGTTTCCTGTTTTTTCACGGAATGGTGGGCATCGGCTTTGCGTTGATCGGCATCGCGGCGCTGGGTTTTTTATATTTCCGCCACGGCTCGTTGCATGAACGGCGCTGGCTGCTATGGATTCTGGTTTTTTCAGTAATCGGCCCGCAACTCGCCAATCAACTCGGCTGGTTCGCCGCAGAAGTCGGACGCCAGCCATGGATTGTCTATGGTCTGATGCGCACGCCGGAAGGGTTGTCCGCCGTGGTCAAAGCGAACGCCGTTCTCACGTCACTGATTTTGTTCACGTTCATTTACTTTCTGCTGTTCGCCGTTTTCATTTATTTGCTCAACGACAAAATTCACCACGGCCCGGACGATGCGGATTTGATTCCGTCCGGCAAACTGGCTTTACCCGAACCGCTCGTGCATGAACTAAAATAAATTTATACCATGAATCTCGACCTCAACACCATCTGGTTCGTCCTCATCGGCGTGCTGTTCACCGGCTACGCGATGCTCGACGGTTTCGATCTCGGCGTCGGCGCGCTGCATCTGTTTACCAACAAGGACGAGGAACGTCGCATGATGCTCAATGCCATCGGGCCGGTCTGGGATGGCAACGAAGTCTGGCTTGTTACCGCCGGTGGTGCGCTCTTTGCCGCGTTTCCCAATGTGTATGCAACGATCTTCTCCGGGTTTTATCTCGCATTTTATTTATTGCTCGCAGCGCTGATTTTTCGCGGGGTGGCGATTGAATTTCGCAGCAAACGCCCGGAACGCTGGTGGCGGCAAATGTGGGATGTAAGTTTTTCCGCTGGCAGCATCCTGGCCGGATTGCTTATCGGGACTGCACTCGGCAACATCGCCTGGGGCGTGCCAATTGACGCCAATGGCGAATATGCAGGCACATTTATCGGATTGTTAAAACCGTATCCTCTGCTTGTCGGCGTGACGACCGTGGCATTGTTCATGATGCACGGCGCGATTTACGGCGTGATGAAATCCGAAGGCACCTTGCACGACAAACTGCGCGTATGGGCGATGCGCTGCATCATTTTCTTTGTCATCTGCACTGTTACACTGACGATGGCCACGCTGCTTTACGTGCCGCACATGGCCTCACGCGTGCGGGAAGATCCATGGCTCTTCAGCATAGCGCTGTTGAACATGTTATCTATTGCCAATATTCCGCGTGAATTCCATCACGGAAACGACGGGAAGGCATTTTTGTCGTCTTGCGCCGCCATCGTGACTTTGATGGTGCTGTTCGCGTTGAACATATTTCCGAACCTGGTTTACAGCCTGTCCAACCCTGAAAACAGCCTGACAATTTACAACGCCGCGTCATCGCCTAAAACGCTCGGCATCATCCTCATTATCGCCTGTATCGGCGTACCGGTGGTCATCGCCTATACCGTCTGCATCTACTGGATTTTCCGAGGAAAGGTGAAGCTCGATAAATTAAGTTACTGAACCGGGTTATTGGGCAAGTTTGGATATTTCATTACCTGCGTTACGAGATTGTGGGAACATCATTGAATAAAACACATTTGGCAACTAACAGCTTGACGTCACCCTATATTTCGACGGCCCGGAACCTATCCCTCAAGGAATACGCTTTCCTGCGAGAGGAAATTCGGCATCAGGACAATCTCATCAATGCCAGGCTTTCCTGGCTGGTGAGTTCGCAATCATTTTTGTTGAGCGGATTTGCGGTCACACTCAATGGCTCGGCTCAATCGCTGTTCCCGATATACGCGAAATTGAATGTTATCCTCGTCAACTCACTGCCCGTGGCGGGACTGGTGACAGACTTGGCAAGTTATCTGACGATTTGGGCCGCCATATCACGGATGAGGAATATCCGGCATCTTGCTGGAAGCTCGCATCCGCCACACCTTCCGCCGGTGCAAGCTAATGCATTAACACGAAGTTTGGGCCTATCCGGACCAGTTTTGATACCGATTGTTTTTCTTACGGTATGGCTGGCGATACTTGTTGAACGGTGGATGTTGTAATTTTGCAACAATAATCAAGCTAGTCAGGCCATTCGCACCAGACCTAGACGCACTGCCTCTCTGACAGCGGCTGTTCTGCCGGCTACCCCGAGCTTTACTAGTAAGCTCGCCACGTGTGTTTTAACCGTACCTTCCCCAATGAAAAGTTGAACCCCGATTTCCTTATTGCTCTTTCCCGAAGCGACGGATTTCAGAACCTCCAATTCTCTTGGGCTGATTTGGGGCTTTTGTATTCGATCCACGAGTTTTTGCGCAATTTGTGGCAGGAGAAAAACCTCACCTAGATAAACGCGTCGGATTGCTTCGAGCAACGTCTGTTGGGTGCAGTCCTTGAGGAGATACGCCCGTGCCCCCGAACGAACGGCACGTTGAATATCCTCCTGGCTCTCGAAAGTGGTCATTACGATCACCTTCGTTTGGAGATGCAATGCTGTGACTTCCGCAACCACATCTAGGCCGTCCACGCGCGGCATGCGGAGGTCCAGCAGGACGATATCGGGCGTGTGCCGCTTGATGAGCGCCAAAGCCTCATCTCCATCGCTCCCTTCGGCCACGACTTTCATATCCCGCTCCTGTTTCAGGTTTGCAACGATTCCCTGCCGCACGATGGGGTGATCATCCGCAACTACGATTCGAATTGACGGCTTCCTTGCCGGCTGCCGCGTGTTCAAGTGCAGGTCTGGCTCTGCGTCGCAAGTTATCGTTTTCATAATCCAATGAATCTACATGACCGGTTCAAAAATCCACAATCCCTCTTTCGGAAGAGTTCTAACTCTCCCTAGAATCCAATAGGAGAGGCGAAGACGAACAATACAAAGCCTGATCGGCTGGCCCAAGCCCGAACGCGATGCTTTCGAGCTTTACTTCGTAGAGGGCTTCGAGCCAGAGGAAGTGGTGATGGTTGTTAGTCAGCCAGTCACCCAAGTACGAGAATTGATTGCCCAAGTCCAGCGGCTGCTGAGAACAGAAGTGCTTGAACAAGCCCTGGTATAAATTTGACTCCGAACTTTCCAGAGGACGGTATCACTACAAAGCCGAGACCGACCTAGACGGAAAGGGCTGCTTCTGAGCCGCGCATCGCGGCTTTTTTTCATACTTTGACTGCCTGCAAAAACGTCAGCAAAGGTGTTGGAAATGTGCTGGGCTGGGTAGTCGCGGTTTTGGCTTGACTCAATCGGTAAAATCGGCATTTTTAGGGCTGAAAACGCGCTTGAGGCGACCGATTCCGACCCTCGCCTTTTTTTGTATTTCCTCTGGACGCCCATAGCCCCCAACTTTTTGCAGTTGGAGCGTTTTGCCTTCAGATTCCATTTAATCTATATTGGATTTTGGCAAAGAGAAGTTGGAAAAAAGGAATTGAAATCAATCCAATCTTCCTGCACTTTTCCTGCACAACTGTGTAAGTCGTTGATGCTGAATGGAGCGGGTGAAGGGAATCGAACCCTCGTCTCAGGCTTGGGAAGCCCGCATTCTACCATTGGACCACACCCGCATCGCGCATAGTCTCAAACTTCGCCTGTCAACTGTCAAGCCGGCTGATGGCTTCGCGCAGGCCTTTCTCGATCAAAACCCGTCGGGCGGGTGATTCAATCTTCCCGCCATCCGGCTCGCGCACGTAAAAGCTGTCAATCGCCGCACCGCGTTCGGTCAAAATGCGCGCCGCTGCGATGTCCACGCCGAGGCTGGCGAATGTTTGCGATATGGCGTAAAGCAAGCCGAGGCGGTCTTCGCCTTCAATTTCAATCAGCGTTCGCGTCTCCGAAACCTGGTTGTCAAAATGAATGCGCGTGGGCATTCGCTCTCCCGCGTAGGCTTCGTAAGCCGGGCGTTCTGTCATGGAACGGGCAATGAGTTCCGGCAAATCTGCCGGTTCGCCCGACAATATCTTTCCCAGCAATTTGGAAAATTTTTCGCCCAACTCGGCTGTCGCGGGATTTCCTGTGCGCGCCTCTTGCACCAGGAACGTATCCAGTACGATGCCATCCGTACGGGTCAGAATCTGCGCGCTGAGAATGTTCATCTGCGTCGCGCTCAACGAACCGGCGATTTTATTAAAGAGACCGGCCCGGTCCCAAGTGCAAACCTTCACCTGGCTGTAGCCGCGGTCTGGCTCATCGTGAAAAGAAACAATCGGCAGCAACGCCCGGTCCTGCGACTCTACCAACTGGCGCATAAAACGGTGCGCCACCGTAATATCGTCTAAAATTTCTTTCGCTGTCCGGATTTGAAAATAACGCAATGGCAGGTTTGAAAAGTGCGCGACGATTTCGTCGTCGGCAATTTCGTTGGGTGCCAGCTCGCGAACTTCTTCAAGGAGAGTTTCCAGCCGCTTTTCCTCTGCGAGAATAAATTCGGTGCCTGCACTCAATAAAACCAGTGCGCGCGAATGCAATTGCCAAAGTAACGAATCCTTGAAGCCGTTCCATAGCTTGTCGCTCGTCCCCTCCGAATCCGCAAAGGTCAATAGCGTCAGCGAATTGAGAGTCTCAATGTCTTCAATGATGCGCGCAAAATCGCGAATTACCGCGTCATCCTCCAAATCGCGCCGTTGGGAAACTGTCGCCATCACGAGATGGTTTTCGATAAGCGAGCGCAGCATGTGCGTGGCCGCCTCGTCCAAATGCAAACGCCTGGCCGCGCGCATTGCCATTTCCGCGCTCACCTCGGCATGTCCTTCCCCTTTATGATGGTCGGATTTGCCCACGTCATGCAGCAGCAACGCCAGGTAAAGCAAGCCCGGGTGCGCGAGCCGTTGAAATAACGGCGCATAGTTTTTGTATGGCGGTTCTTGCGCCTCCCAGATCTTGTCTAATTGTCCGATACACACGAGAGTGTGCTCGTCCGCCGCGTATTGGTGATAAAACTCATGCTGCACCAGGCAGGTCAGCTTCCCAAATTCAGGGATGTATTTGCCCAGCAAATTGACCTCATGCATGGCCCGCAAGGTCGGCGCCACTTCCCCGCGTCGCTCCAGGATCGTCATGAATGTTTCGCGCACCCGTTCGTCATTCAAAAAATCGCGGTCCACCAGCGAGAGCGACTGCCGGATGAGTTGCGCTAAATCCGGATGCAGTTGCAATCGCCGTTGCTGGGCATGTAAAAAAGCGCGCATCAAACGCCGAGGGTCTTCGCGGAAAATGCGCGGCGATGCTGCCCGCACCTCGCCATTCTCGAAGATAAAACCGTCCACCGGCACGGGCGCGCGGCGTTTGGGGAGCCAACGGCGCAGCGAAAGGCGGCTCTGTTTTTCCGGGATCAACGCCATCCGCTGCTCCAGCGTGCGCGTGATGAGGAAAATATTCCGCATGTGCGTGTAAAGCTCGCGCATGAATTTTTCAATCCGCTTGCTCGGCGAACGGTCATGCCAGCCCAGAGCCAGGGCCACTGCCGGCTGCAGATTTTTTCCCAGGACATCCATCGGCCGGTTGATGTGATAATGCAACTCCGTCCGCGTGCGCAGCAGGAAATCGTGCGCCGCCTCCAACTGTTTGCGCTCCGCATTGCTCACGAACTGCTCTTCCAATTCTTTGAGCGAACGCGCCCGGTATTTGAAAAACGCCATCCACAATAAATTCTGGTAGTCGCGCAGGCCCCCGCATCCATTCTTAATGTTCGGCTCCTGCATGGTCGCGGAATTGCCGTATTTGGCGCGCCGCGTCTCCTGGTCTTCCAGGCGGCTCTGAATATATTTTTCCTCATAACCGTCCACGCATTTGGCGATGAGCGTTTTTTGAAATTTCTTAAAGAGCGTTTCATCCCCGATAATCAGCCGTGCTTCGATGAGTGACGTCTTGGATTGCATGTCCGCATTTGCCACTTTGACGCAATCGTCAATGCTGCGCACCGCATGCCCCACTTTCAGTCCGATGTCCCAAAGCGGATAAAGCACACCGTCAATCAACTTGGACAAATACGGCAGCGGTTTGCCCGAAGCGATTTGGCCGTCCTGCAAAAACATGAAATCAATGTCGCTAAACGGATTCAACTCCGCCCGCCCATAGCCGCCAATGGCTACCAGCGCCAGGGGAGGGAATTCTTTTTGCGCCTGCTCCGAAAGGCTGCCACGCGCCGCCTCCCAGAGATGCCGCAGCAGCGCATCCAGCACCGCAGCGCGCGCGCGGCAAATCTGCAATCCGCTGGCGCCGCCGCGATGCAAAATCTTCAGGCGATGCGTCTGGACATGCAGGAACGCCTTGTAGGCAGCGAGGTTTTCGGCCAGGGTGTTTTTCGGCGGCAAATTGAGACGCATGGCTGCGTCTGTTTCGATTTTCCTGATTAAATCCTGCACCGCGCTGAATTTTACGATTTATGCCCCTTGTTTCAAGTTTTCTGCAACAAAATCCGTTTTAAACCGATATAAAGGAGTGATTTTAATCAAAGCTCTTTGCGGGAAACCTTGTTGTTTGAACGGTAACCGCTAAATTTTTTCAAAATGTCCGTGCCACCCGATCCCGATGCCGCGTTGATGCTTCGCGTCAAACGCGGTGACCGCGCCGCTTTTGCTGAACTGGTTGATAAATACAAACAACCCGTGATCAACTTTGTTTACCGCTCCCTTCGCGACGAGAGCGAGGCCGAGGACCTCGCGCAAAACGTCTTCCTGCAGGTTTATAAATCCCGCAGCCGCTACAAACAAACCGCCAAATTTTCCACGTGGCTTTTTACCATCGCCCGCAACCTGTGCCTGAATGAATTGCGCCGCCGTTCGCGTCACCCGGCTGAATCGCTCGAAGAAACGCATGCAGACAACGAAGACCAGCCGGCGAAACAGTATGAGGATAAATCGCAATTGGCCGCGCACGAGGAAGCATTGCATGGCGAACTGGCCGATAAAATCGAAGAAGCGCTCTCTGAACTGCCCGAAAACCAGCGCAGCGCCATTCTCCTCTGCCGCCAGGACGATTTGAGCTACGAACAAATTGCCAAAATTCTGCGTTGCTCGCTTTCCGCCACCAAATCCCTCATCCATCGCGGCCGCGAAACGCTTAAGGAAAAGCTCAAACCGTATTTGAAGACTGGTGACTGGTGAGGCCCGGGCCTATTTGTTACGTCTAACCACGTGTTCGCGACGAGACAGAATCTGTTTAACATTCTGATAGGCCGTGACCCACTCCGGGCTTTGCTTAAACTCAATCGCTCCGGAAGTATCTGGAAGATCTCTGTCAGACAAAGCAAGGGACTCCTCGCACTCGTGCAATCGTCTAAGGCGCGCGAGTAACCGTTTTGTAGGAAGCGCCTCCAACTCCGCCATGGCCATGGGGAATATGCGTTTGCGCTTCATGCATTATCGGTCCCGCTTCAAAAGAAATTCCGCCAGCGCTTCCAGCGCAACGGCTTTACCTTTGAAAATCTTCAGCGCTGCAAATGCTTTGCCTGTCAATTTCTCTGCTATTACCCGCGACTTTTCCAAGCCCACAATCGCCGGGTACGTCGCCTTTTGCACGGCGACGTCTTTGCCTGCCGTCTTGCCGAGTTGCTCGCTCGTTTGCGTCACGTCCAAAATATCGTCAATCACCTGGAAGGCCAAACCCACGTGATAACCGAAGTCCGTCAGGGCGGCCAATTGCGCCGGCGTACAGTTCGCACTCATGCCGCCGAGCCGTACGGAACAGCAGAGCAGGGCGGAGGTTTTCCGTTCGTGGATGAATTTCAATTCCGCCTCGGAAATCTTTTTACCTTCCCCCTCCAAATCCGCCACTTGCCCGGCAATCAATTGCAGCGATCCTGATGCCTTCGCGATTTCCAAAATGATTTGGGCATGTGGATAACGCGGCAGTTTCTTGCATTGAGCGGCGATCTCAAACGCCTGCGTTAGCAGCGCATCGCCGGCTAAAACCGCCACGCCTTCGCCAAACACCTTGTGGTTCGTCGGTTTGCCGCGCCGGAAATCGTCATTGTCCATCGCCGGCAAATCGTCATGGATGAGCGAATAGGTGTGGATGCACTCGACCGCGCATGCCAGCGGCAGCGCATCCTTTTCAGCACCGCCACACGCCTGCGCCGCCGCCAGGCAAAGCGCCGGACGCATCCGTTTGCCGCCGGCAAAAATCGAATAACGCATCGCTTTATGGATGGTCGCCGGCTTGGTTTTTTCCGGCGGTAAAAAGGCATTGAGAGCGCGGTTCACCGTTTCGGTGCGCGTGGTCAGAAAATGTTGCAGGTCAAATGGTGTCTTCCTTAGAGGCATGCGCCGTTGTTTTTAATGTAAAAAGCGCGTGTAGGCAAGCCAGCTTCGCGTTCGGTAGCGTCTTACTTTGAAATTAGAAACCCATGTTTCTAATTATTTCAGCACATGTATAATGAAAAAAATCGATCCAACCAACAATACGACATCCACTGTGATACTATACCAATAAACCACTGGTTCTCTTCCTTTATCATTTCCCAATTTCAATTCTTTGTAGAGGCTCCCGACGCAAAAAAGAATGCATGTAACCCCCAATAGTATTCCGACTATTTTCATTTTGTTTTGGCCTTGATAATTTGAAATGGCACACCGTCATCTTCCCAAATTATGCATGACTTGTTCCTGGTAACGCAATCCGGCCGCCACCCCCACCGGCGCCATCTCGTCCAGGCTCTTCAAATCTTCGGCGGTTAATTCCACCTTCGTGGCGCCAACGTTCTCTTCCAAATATTTCCGCCGCTTCGTCCCTGGAATAGGAACGATGTCTTGTCCCTGTGCCAATACCCACGCAATAGCCAGTTGCGATGGCTGGCAATGCTTGCGCGCCGCCATTTCCTTGATGCAATTCACCAGGTTCAAATTCTTCTGGAAATTTTCGCCCTGGAACCGCGGCGAACGTTTCCGGAAATCATCGTCCGGCACATCTTCCGGTTTTTGAAAGCGACCTGTGAGAAATCCGCGACCCAAGGGACAGTATGAGACATAGCCAATTCCCAGCTCACGGCAGGTCGGCAGGATTTTCTCCTCTGCATCGCGCGTCCACAGGGAGTACTCTGTTTGCAACGCCGAAATCGGATGCACCGCATGCGCCCGGCGAATCGTCTGCGCGCCCGCCTCCGACAATCCCAGGTACCGCACCTTGCCCTCTTTCACCAGTTGCGCCATGGCGCCGACCGTTTCCTCAATCGGCGTGTTTGGGTCCACGCGATGCTGATAGTACAAATCAATCACGTCTACTTTCAGCCGCTTGAGACTGCCTTCGCACGAGGCGCGAATGTACTCGGGCTTGCCGCTGATGCTGCGGGCCGTCGGGTCCTTGGGATCGCGCACAATCCCAAACTTCGTCGCAATCACCGCCTGGTCACGCTTGCCGTGCAACGCGCGGGCCAGCAATTCTTCATTGAGATACGGCCCGTACATGTCCGCGGTATCGAAGAACGTGATGCCCAATTCCAGCGCGCGATGAATGGTGGCGATGGATTCTGCGTCATCGCGCCCGGCATAAAATTCCGACATGCCCATGCAACCCAGGCCTAATTCAGAAACGACCAATCCTTGTTTACCCAGCGTCCTTGTTTTCATAACGTGCAAAGTAGCACAAAGACGATCTCAGGTAAATCTTGCCTTTTGCTGTGTTAAACGCTATTATCCTGTTGAAAGCATCCTTTTATGAAAACACGCACATTTTTTGCAGCACTCCTGGCGGCAGGCCTTGTCACTCTTTTTGCCGTCGCCAGTTATGCCGACGATGATACCCGGGCTGCCGTGGTGGCCGGGCAAACGGCTCCGCGCTTTCAGCTCAAGCCGATTAACGCTCCCAAGATTGATTTCCCGGGCGACTACAAGGGCAAAGTCGTGCTCCTGGACTTCTGGGCCACCTGGTGTCCGCCCTGTCGCGCGGAACTCCCCAATGTCGTGGCGGCCTATCAAAAATATCATTCCAAGGGATTTGATATCGTGAGTGTCAGCCTGGATGAAGCCGGGAACGGCCCGGACCTGTTACAATTTATGAAGGACAACGGCATGGTCTGGCCGCAAATCTATGATGGTGGCTATTGGAAAGCCGCCGTGGCCGTGGAATATGGTGTTCACGCCATCCCTTGCCCGGTAGTTGTTGACGGTGACACGGGTAAAATCCTGGCGGTCGGAGTGGATGCCCTTGGCCATCGGCTCGACGACGTCGTGGAGTCCGCGCTGGCGGCGAAGAGCAAGTAACCTTCAGAAAACAAATTTGAAAAAGGCCCAGCCATCTATGGTTGGGCTTTTTTTACTACCCAATCAAATCGCCCGGCAAGCCTGCACACAGGAAATAATATATGCGTGGGAGAGTGGCTACACTGGCTACATCGTTGAGCATCAACCACTAAAGTGGCTACACAACTGGCTACAATTTTTTAAAAGTGGCTACATCGTTGATACTCAAGAACTAAAGTGGCTACATTAACGATAACGCCTTAATTGTCTTGACAGTGGAAAATATATTGATAAGATTGTGCACAAGCCCGGTTGATTTGCTATGAAAGCGAACGTTTATGCCATAAATCGTTTCTTTGCACTCGCCATCTGCGCGGTCCTGTTGATCGCCCCTCGCGTGCGGGCCCAGAATCTGTTTGAGGCCAACGACGGCAGCGGCATTGTCTATCAATACACGCCGGGTGGAGTGCAGAGCACCTTTGCCTCCGGGTTGGGTGAAGCCCATGATGTTGCCTTTAACAGCGCGGGCAACCTGTTTGTCTCCTCGGCTGACGGCATCCTGGAATACACACCCGGTGACGTGCAAACCATCTTTGCCTCCGGCCTGGAATCTCTTGACGGCCTGGCTTTTAACAGCACTGGTAATCTGTTCGTGGCAGATCATCAAACCGGCGCCATCTATGAATACACGCCCGGTGAGGTGCGCAGCACCTTTGCCACGGGACTGGCCGGCCCGGATCAAATCGCTTTTAACAGTGCGGGGGACTTGTTTGTTGCTGACCAGACCGGCAGCTCCATTACCGAAATCACACCGGCCGGGACAAAAAGCGTTTTTGCTTCCGGAATATCCACCCCTTACGGCCTCGCCTTCAACAGCGCCGGCGATTTGTTTGCAGGCTCAGAAGATAACAGTGCCATCTACGAATACACCCCGGGCGGCACACGCAGCACCTTTGCCACCGTTGTCAGCCATCCCTTTGGACTGGCCTTCGATGGCGCGGGCAATCTGTTCGTCGTGTCTGCCGGCATTAATAACGGCATCAACGGCCTCAACAACGGTAACATCTTTGAATACACACCCGCTGGTGTGCGCAGCACTTTTTTCTCCGGGTTGGGGATAAGTGAGGGCGACGAAAATGCCGGACTGGCTTTCCAGGGCGTCAGCCTGCCCGTGCCCGAGCCGCCCACAGGTGTGCTGGCAGGTTTGGCTGGCGCGACGTTGTTGTGGTGGCGTCGGCGAAGCTAATTGGGAATTCCAAAGAGAGTTCGCGGGTAGGGTAGGGCGCGAGGCGAATTACTCCCCCTTTGACGAAAACTGTCCTTCCTTATTTTTGAAGAGCAGATTGAAGGTCGTGAGCGAGCCGTAACAACGGCTGACATACTGCTGCAACTCCACTTTATCGGCATCGGTCATGATGGTGTGGGCATTGACTTTCTGTTCCAGTACGCGCAATTGGTTTCGGATGCCGACAATTTTATGAAAGAGAACTTCCAACGGCACTTCCTTGACCTGGAGCGATGAATCGGATGGCCGCAGGATCATCATGCCTTTCTGCCAGCGCGTGCCCATTTCTGTAACCACATCATCCGCTTTTTCGAGGCCAAGACGTTCAATGATTTTTTCGATAGTGGATTCCACGAACTGGCTGAGCGGTTGTTCCAGGCCGGTGGTGGTGAGGCTCGGTTCGGCGGGCACGAGCCCGCTCAATTCCGGATCAATGGTGCGCAACACATCGCTGAAGCGGATTTCAGCGGTTTGTTCGGATATCGTCCTGACCGTGCCGATGCCATATTGCGGGTGACGAACGGAAAGGCCGATAGTGAGAGCTTGGATTTTCATCGCGATAAAAGATTTTTAGTGTGTCCACGCTACACGAGACGGACAGAAAAATCAAAAGACAAGATAGCGGTTCGAATGGGATTGCGTGGCTTGCGGTGCAGTGGGTTGTCTTCCCTAAAGGGCAGTAGCCGAACGATTTGCGTATGGCATATTGGCTGTGCCGTCCGTGCACAGTGATTGCATCCGGCTTTACCTAACTCTCTGCCGGAAGCACGGGCGGCATTTTTATTCCCGATTCAGGAACTTCACCACGGCTTCGGTGCGCGACTGGACATGCAGCTTTTCATAGACCGTGTGCAAATGCGCGCGCACGGTGCTCAGGGCGATGCCGAGTTGTTCGCCAATTTCCTTGTACAAATAACCTTTGGCCAGCAGGACGAGGATTTCATGCTCGCGCCGGGTGAGCTTTTCCATGTCCGACTGCGGTTCTTTGATCAAGCGGAAATGGTTCACGACCTTGCGGGCGATCTGCATGGACATAGGCGCACCACCGGCATGGACTTGCTCAATGGCCTGGATGAGTTCCGCCGAGGGCATGTTTTTGAGCAGGTAACCGCTGGCGCCATGGCGCAGCGATTCGAAAATCAAATCGTTTTCCTCGTAGGTGGTGAGCATCAGCACCTGGGTCTTGGGAAGGGCTTTCTTTAATTGGGCGACGCATTCGATGCCGCTCATGTTCGGGAGGTTGATGTCCATGAGGACAACGTCCGGTTGCTCGCGGGGAATCTGCTGGAGGGCTTCTTCTCCGTCCGGGTGCGCGCCGACGCAATGCATGGCATCCGCCCGCCCCAACAGTTCACTCAAACTTTCGCGCGTGCCGCGGCTGTCTTCCACAATAGAAACCTTAATCGCCATTTGTTTCTTTTTCATATTATGCGCCAATTGCCTGCATCATTCTATCGAACAAACGTTCGACTTTCTCGTGACAAGACGCAAATGGAAAATGCGGGAATTGCTGCCTTTTATTGAAAATATGGAGGATTCTATGGCTTGTTTGTCCCTAAAAAAGAGGCGCACCAGTAAATGTTTGAAATCTCAGAGGGGACGGCCGCGCAGGAGCGCGGCCCTACCTTGACTCTCTTCGTAGTATGTCAATCGGCGGATTGCGACGCGTTATTGTTGCAGTAGCGGGGAGTTGCGGATGACCAGATCGGTCACGTTGGTATAGCGCGCAGGTGTTACGCCGGAGGCGATCTGCGCTTTGAAATTATCGATTTCGAGTCCTTTGACGTCGTCGCAGGCCAGGGCGGGGCGCTCATCGTTGCTTTCAAAACTGAAGTTGATATTGGCCAGTTCCAGCCCGCTGACGTGGCGCGCGAAGAGGCCGTAGGCGGGCATGGTTCCGAGATTCTTGGGTTCAGGATAACCCCAACCCAACTCGCGGGGGACGTGGTCAGCCTGTTTAGTGGTGCCGCCACCTTTGAAGACCATCCGGATGTTGTCGAGGCGAACGTCTTTAATGTCGTCTCCGGGGATGCCGGTGATCTGGATGCCGCTCATGGGGTCAACGCCCGTGGCGATGACGTTGGAGATTTGGATGTTTCGCATGATGCCGTTAGTGGCTTCAGGTCCGCGGTTACGTTTGCCGATCGTCATATAGATTGGATATTGGAAGACATCAATCATGGTGATGTTGTTGACGGTAATATTTTCCAGCGGACCGCCGTCTACTTCTTCCAGCGCGAGACCGCGGCAGCAGCGGAAGGTGCAGTTGGCGATGGTGATGTTGCGGAAGCCGCCGTTGGATTCCGTGCCGCATTTGATGCGGCCGGTGCGGTTGGTGCTCGGTATCATCGTGCCGCTGAGCAACGTGCCTTCAATGAAGCCGGAGACCTGGCAATTCACGATGGTCAGGTTTTCCGTGGCGCAGTTTGTGCCGAGGGCGAACGAGCTTTTCGGGCAAAGGCCGTCGTCGTTCGGCGAATTAATGCGGCAGTTCGAGACCATGGTGTTGTGGCAGCAATCGATATCAATGCCATCGCGGTCGGTGTCCATGGTGACGTTATCCACGGTCAGGTTGTCGCAGCCGGTAACGAGGATGGCAAAATGTCCGCCGTGGAAGATCGTGATGTCGCGAATGAGAACATTGCGACAGAGCTTGAGGGCGATGGCTTTGTTGCCAAGGCGGGAAGGAGGATAATTGGTTACGGGCGGCGCGTAACCGGTATTGGTCCAGTACGCAAAGCCGCACATGCGGTCGAGTATCTTGTCGCTGCGTGTCAGGCCGCCGCCATTAATCATGCCCTGGCCGGTGATGGAAACGTTGGTCAGGCCAACACCCCAGATGAGGCTGTTGTGGAAATAGCAATGCCCGCCATCCTGGTAGGGGTTATTGGTCCAAGGCTCGGTCTCATCGTAGACATTCATACTTTGGGGCGCGCCCAGGATGGTGGCGCCAGCATCGATTAACAGGTGGATGTTGTCCTTCAAATGAATCGAGCCGCTGAGGTAAGTCCCGGACGGGAAATAGACCGTCCCGCCGCCGGCCTGCGCGCAGGCGTCGATGGCTTTATTGATAGCCGGGCTGTCGAGGTTGGTGCCATTGCCGATGGCGCCGAATTTGCGGACGTTGAAGTAATTTCCTGAAAGGCCGCCATGATGGCCGTTGTGATCCACATGTTCGGTGGAGCAGGAGGTGAGAGAGAGGACAAAACCGAACGCGACGGCCAGGCCGAGACAGCTAAAAAGGACTTTCATGGGCCGTTTCTATAAAGAAAAGTACTAGTACCTGCAAGTTTGATTTCGTTCTAGAACGCTTTAAATACGCTGCATTTGAGCTCAGAATACCGCTATTTTTCATTGTTTATTGGCCTGTGAAGTGCTGTTTTAGACACGGATGGATAATACTAAGACAGAAGCGCCCAAGCATTCGCCATTTGAATTGTGGGCATGGCTGGGCGTTTTGATTGTGCTGCTGCTGGTGGGATTCGTGCGGTACCGGCTGCTGGACATGCCGCTGGAGCGTGACGAGGGTGAATACGCCTGTGCGGGGCAATTGCTCCTGCAGGGCATCCCGCCGTATCAACTAGCCTGGAACATGAAACTGCCGGGCACGTACTTCATGTACGCGCTGGGCATGGCGGTTTTTGGGCAAACGGCGGCGGGCATCCATGCCACGCTGATGGTCGTTAATAGCCTGACAATTATTTTTGTGTTTGTGCTGGCGCGGAGACTGTTCGGCGCGCTGGCGGGTGTGGCGGCGTGCGCTGCATTTGGAATTTTGTCGGTGAGCCCGGCAGTGATGGGGATGGCTGCGCACGCGAATCATTTTGTTATTTTCTTCGCCGTTTGGGGAACGCTGCTGTTGTGGAGGGGGGAAGAGTTCTATCGCTGGAGTTTCTTTTTCTTCAGCGGTGTACTTTACGGACTGGCTTTGCTAATGAAGCAGCAGGGGATTTGTTTCTGCCTTTTTGCCGTGACGATGGTGGTGTGGAACGGTTTTCGCAACAGGGCGATTTTTTCCACGGTCTTTTTTCGGAAGATTTTGTTCCTGGGCATCGGCATGATTTTGCCCCTGGCCGCAACGTACAAAGGCCTGCAACTGGCGGGCGTGCTTCCCAAATTCTGGTTTTGGACTTACACCTACGCCGCGTCTTATGCCATGGAAGTGACGCCGGGCGAGGGGCTCACGCGGTTTGTGGATTATGCCGAAAAAAAATGGTTGATTTATTTTGCCCTTTTGGGATTCATTCTGGTCAGCCTGCCTTTCGTGATGCGGGACCGCGCGTATCGCAACCAAATCCTTTTTGCGGCGGCATTTTTGTTCTTTTCCATTTTTGGCGTGGCGATTGACCTTAATTTTCGCGAGCACTATTTCATTCTCCTGCTTCCTGCGCTCGGCTTGTTTGTAGGGTTGGCGATCGTTGCCCTGCAATACGCCACGGCAAACCGTTTTTTGAAAATTATCCCGCCACTGGTTTGCCTGATGGTTTTGGGATGGACCGTTTATGCGCAGCGTGAATTCTATTTCCAACTGCCGGCCAATACCATCAGCCGGATTGTTTACAGCGGCGATACGCCATTCGTGGATATGCCGGCTGTGGGGGATTATATCCGCACCAATTCCTCGACCAGCGCGACTGTCGCGGTCATTGGTTCCGAGCCGGAGATTTACTTTTACGCGCATCGCCGTCCGGCTACGGGTTATCTTTACATGTATGCATTGATGGAGCCGCAGCCGTTTGCCACGCAAATGCAGTACGAAATGATCAACGAGATCCAAACGAACAAGCCGGAGTTCCTGGTTTACATCACCAACCCGGATTCGTGGAACGTCCGGCCAGCGTCTGACCAAACGGTTTTGAAGTGGTTTTCGCAATACACGACAAACTATGACAAGGTTTTGGCGCTGGATCCGGTGACGACCGTTCCCGACAAGACGGGGAAGAATGTCGCGACGACGAATATCGACGCCATTATTTACAAAATCAAATAAGGGTCTGCTGAGTTTTTAGGCGGCCAATTCCCGTTCTGTTTTTAATCGCAACTGGCCGCATGCGGCGTCAATGTCGTGACCTTTTTCGCGGCGCAGGGTCGCGGTGACTTTCTGCTTCTCCAACGCTTCGAGGAAACGTTCGCAAACGTCTTCTGTTGGGCGTTCCCAGGACAGTCCTTCCACGGTGTTATAGGGAATGAGATTAACTTTGGCGAAAATCTTTTTGGCAATCGCGGCGAGCGGTTTGGTTTGCTCTACGGCGTCGTTGACGCCGGCGATCAAAATATATTCGAGGGTCATCATGCGGCCTTTTTTGGCCTGGTATTCTTCGCAGGCGGCGACGAGTTCTTTCAACGGATATTTTTTGTTCACCGGCATGATTTTGGCGCGGACGTCGTCAGTGGCGCCGTGCAGGGAAATGGCGAGGCGAAATTGCAGCGGTTCTTCCGCCAGCTTGCGGATTTGTGGCGCCAGTCCGCTGGTGGAAATGGTTATTTTGCGCGCGCCAATGCCGCCGCCCCAAGGCGCATTGAGAATTTTGAGTGCCTTGAGCAGGTTATCGTAGTTGGCCAGCGGCTCGCCCATGCCCATGACAACGATGTTGTCCACGGCGCGCCCGGTTTCTTTTGAGGCCGATTCACTTGCGCCTGCTTGTGTGCGTTCGACGGCGAGGACTTGTTCGACGATTTCGTCGGGCTGCAGGTTGCGTTTCCAGCCTTCGAGGCCGCTCGCGCAGAACTTGCAGCCGTAGGCGCAGCCGACCTGCGTAGAAATGCAGAGGGTATGGCGGTCACTGGCTTCGCCATAAAGGGCGGGGTTGGCGGGAATCAGGACGCTTTCGATGAGCGAATGATCAGCGAGGCGCCAGAGGAATTTCTGCGTGGTGTCCGGCGAGCCCTGTTTACGGACCAGTTCCATCGTCTGCAACGAGAAGTGTTCGCGCAATTTTTCGCGCAGGCCTTTAGGCAGGTTGGTCATGGCGTCCCACGAGGTGACGCGGCGCGCGTAGAGCCATTCGAGCAACTGCGTGACGCGATAGACGGGGTCGCCCCATGATTTGAACTGGGCTTCGAGTTCCTCGCGGGTCACTGATTTGATGTCCGGCAGCATTTTTAAAATTCTAACAGGTTAAAGATGAAAAGGGAAAAGTGAAATAGCGCTATACATCTTTGCCGGAATTTATAGTATTGAGAAGAAGGTGCGGGCAGCGTTGGCCAGGGGGCTGACGATTCATCAAAGAAATAAAAATGGAGATACATATGAATGAAACCACGACTGAACAAACCAATATACCCCAACTGAAAAAAGTTTTGTACACGGCCAAGGTCCATACCACGGGCGGCCGGGAAGGCGGTTCGTCCCACGCGTCGGATGGGCACCTGGACGTCAAACTTTCACTGCCGGGAGGGCCGGGCAATGGCACTAACCCGGAGCAGTTGTTCGCGGCGGGATGGTCGAACTGTTTTACCAGCGCCATGAAGATTGTAGCCGTCAAAAGCAAGGTGAAGTTCCCCGAGGACGCTTTTGTGGACGCGGAAGTAGACCTGTGCCTGGATGACAAGGACACCTACTTTATCCGCGCGCGTCTCAATGTCAGTTTGCCGGGTGTTGACCGTGCCGCGGCTGAGGCAATTGTGCATACTGCACACCAGATATGCCCTTATTCGCGGGTGACGCGCGGGAATATTGATGTCCAAATCAATTTAATCTAAACCTTCTGCCCAAGCTGGCGTGCCTATATTTATCAGGCAGGTCACCTGGTTTGAATTATGATAGAGCATATTGTTCTGATTCGATGGACTGAGGAAGCGAGCCAGGAGGCAAAGGACAGCGCCATGACGGAGCTGCGCAACCTGAAGGACAAAATCCCGGGGATCGTGGAGTTAACCTCCGGAGTGAATTTCTCTGAACGGGCAAAAGGATATACGCATGGGCTGGTCTTTCGTTTCAAAGACCGGGCCGCACTGGATGCCTATATCCCGCATCCGGAGCATCAGCGTGTAGTCCAAAAGTTTCTTAATCCAATTCGCAGCGACACGCTGGTGTTCGATTACGAAGTTTAAAATCGGACCGAATATTTACATTTATCAACCTCACGATACAAAACGCAAAAAGGATTCATTATGTCACAGGAAATCAAAGCCTATGCCGCTACCAAGCCCGGCGGCCCATTGGAACCGTTTAGTTTTGACCCGGGCCCGCTCGGTCCGGAAGAGGTGGAAATCAAAGTCTCGCATTGCGGGCTTTGCCATTCTGACCTTTCCATGCTCAATAATGATTGGGGTATGACCAAGTATCCATTCGTTCCCGGGCATGAGGCTATTGGAACCATCGTTGCTTTGGGTGAGGAAGCCAAAGGGCTTAAAGTGGGGCAGCGTGTGGGTGTCGGCTGGTCGGCGTATAGCTGCCTGTCCTGCCCGCAATGTTTGTCAGGTGACCAGAACATGTGTGTGACCGGGCAGGGGACGATCGTGGGACGGCACGGCGGTTTTGCAGACCGGTTGCGCGTGCAATGGCTGTGGGCGCGTCCGTTGCCGGAAGGGTTGGATTATGCCAAGGCAGGCCCGCTGTTTTGCGGCGGGGTCACGGTGTTCAATCCGTTTTTGTCCTACAACATTTCTCCGACGGCCAGGGTGGGAGTGATCGGCATTGGCGGCCTAGGCCACATGGCGCTGCAGTTTGCGAACAAATGGGGTTGCGAGGTGCATGCGTTTACGACGAGCGATGGCAAGGAGGCGGAAGCCCGCCAGTTGGGAGCGCACTTTGTACACAACACGAAACGCGAAGGGGTCTTGCAAAAGCTCGCGGGCAGCCTGGATATGGTTCTTTCGACAATCAATGCACCGTTAGACATTCCGGGGCTGTTGGGCACGCTCGCGCCAAAGGGACGGATCCATGTGGTTGGGGCGATTCTCAAACCGATGGAAGTGCCGGCCTTTGGCCTGATTGGCGGGCAGAAATCTATTTCGGGTTCGCCGGCGGGAAGTCCTTCGGCCCTTGACCGGATGCTGGCGTTCAGTGCCCGCCATTCGCTCGCCCCGGTTGTGGAAACTTTTCCAATGTCGAAAATCAACGATGCCTTTGAGCGCCTGCGCGCGGGCAAAGCGCATTATCGTATCGTGCTTACTGGTTCTTAATTGAAGTTTTGGGGCTTCGGAAATCTATGGCAGCGCTTCGATTCGTTCCTGAATAAAACCGGCGTTGGGTTCCAGCACGTCGGCTTCGGTTAATAGCCGCCAGGCTTCGGCGATGCGTCCATTGGCGATACAGGTATCGGCGGCACCGCAGAGGGCAAAGAGGAGGTTCATTTTGTGCCGCATAAAATCACTCGAATCGCGTTCATAGGAAAATGGATAACCGTCTTGAATGGGCAGAGGAGGCGCGGCGTTACTTATCCAGTCAAAATAGGATTCCTGGGAGGGAACGATGGTATTTATTCCTGTTTTGAGCCGTTCAGAAATTGAATTGGCATTATTGGGGTCCTGCGCACTGACTATGTACCTGGCCCTATGGGTGGCGCGATCAATGCCTAAAAGCCGGCCGCCGAGCTGCTGCGCTTCATATTCTATTAAAGTCCGGCAGGCGGTATCCATGACCAGGCGCGGTCCGATACAGGACTTCGTCCAGGCGATGGCTTCCTCAAACATGCCGAGTGTGTAGAGACAATAACCGACGCTGGCGTACACACTTTCGTTATCAGAGGAAGCTTCGGGGGTTTCCGTTTCCAATTGGACGATTTGTTCGCGATACCAACGAAGGGCGCAGACATGTATGCCGGCGTTTGCGTATACCTGGCCCATGAGGTCGAAAAAATCCGCGCTAAAGAAATCAATAACGGATATTACGTTAGCCGCATCCGTTTCAGACAGGAGGCCGCCCCGGGCGTAGGCGTCTATGACAGTGCGGCGGGTGTCGTCATTTTTATTGGCGAGATACGCGAGCTCGGCGTCAATGATGGACGGATCATCAGTGACAGTATACGGGGTTGAAAGGGCAGGGCACGTTTTAAACTGATGGGATGACGGGCACTGATGACTTCAAAAAGAGCAGGGTCGCAATAAAGGCTCTGGAAACCGTCTGAGAAGGTCGGCATCGGCGAAGTGTGCGTGGGAAAATCCGTGCCGTCAACGGAAGGTATGGCAAAAAACATTGAATAAAAGGAAGACGACGCCTCCAAAGGGGGGTTGTCAGTGCCAGTGCCTTCTGATAATCCAGTTCCCAATAATCTAAATGAAAACCCTGCGGACGATTTTGATTCTTTTTGCGTTATTGATTGCCGGTGCTGTTGATGGCGAGGGCCTCAAGGTGCTTACGAATCATGTTGGCTATGAATGGAACGCGCCGAAGCGTGTAGTGATTCAAGGGCAGGCCGGAGACGAGGTAATGGGATTTGACGTTATCGATTTCGCGACGGGGCAAAGCGTGTTGTCAGGTAATACGGTGAAGGCGGGGCCGGTGGACCATTGGAAGGATTGGTATTATTGGACGGCGGATTTCAGTGCGTTGACAAATAAGGGAACGTATTTGGTGGAGTGCAAAACGAGCCGGGGGGTGGCGCGTTCTTTTCCGTTCCAGGTGGAGGACGATCTTTTGGAGAGGAATACGCTATCGGGCGTGATTTATTATTTCAAGGGGCAGCGATGTTCAGGACTGCTGGACAAGGCGGATCGTCATTTGAAGTTTGAGGATTCGACGAATACCGCGGATGTCCACGGCGGCTGGTATGATGCGACGGGTGATTATGGGAAGCATCTGGGTGGATTGGGGTTCTCGACGTATTTCAACATGCAGCCGCTGCCGGTGGCGGCGTGGAGTTTGTTTGCGAGTTATGGAGAGCTGGAGCGCCGGGGGGACAATAACTTCAAACAATACGAGCGGCGGTTGCTGGATGAAGCGATGTACGGCGCGGATTTCCTGGTGCGGATGCATCCGGCAGACGGTTCGTTTTATCGGACGGTAGATGCGCCGGGGCCGGGCAAGCGGCCGGAAGACCGGCGGATAGGGAAGGAAGGAGCGGGTTTCGCCATTAAGACGGTGAAGACAAAGGATAATTTTTCCATCGGTTCACGGGAAACCATTCCGGGCGAGTATCCGTATGAGGTGGGATATCGGTCGGGGGCGGGAGTGGCGATCGCGACTCTGGCCATGGCCAGCCGGTATGAGGTATGCGGTGATTTTTCGAACGCGGTTTATTTGGCCACGGCAGAGGATGCATTTGCGTTCCTGGAAACCAATAATCTGGCATTTAACCCGGATGGGAAAGAAAATATCCTGGACGATTATTGCGCACTGCTGGCGGCGACGGAACTTTATAAAGCGACCAAAAAGCCAGTCTACAAAGCCGCGGCGGACCAACGGGCGGAGAATTTGATGGCACGGCTGGTCACGAGCGGAGGGTATACTAATTACTGGCGCGCAGATGACGGTGACCGTCCATACTTCCATGCGGCGGATGCAGGCATGCCGGTGGTGAGTTTGCTGGATTATTACGACATTGCGGATGACGCAGTGCGCCCAAAAGTTTTGGAGACGGTAAGGAAGTCGTTGGAGCATGAGCTGGCAGTGACGCAGGAAGCAACCAATCCGTTTGGGTACGCACGGCAATTAGTCCAAAGCAAGGACGAGGGGCGACGCCCGGCGTTTTTCTATCCGCATGATACCGAGACGGGCTTGTGGTGGCAGGGGGAGAATGCGCGCCTGGGTTCCATGGCGGCGGCGGCGCGCCTGGCGTCGCGATATTTTGCTGATGACCCGGCGTTTTGCGCCCAGTTGCAAGGTTACGCGTGGGACCAGTTGAACTGGATTTTGGGATCGAATCCTTACGACTCTTGTATGATGCAGGGAGTGGGACGGAACAATATTTTCTATATGTATTTTACATCGTACCAATACAACAATGCGCCGGGTGGAATCTGCAACGGCATCACGGGAGGACGCACTAACCCGGATGATATTGATTTTAATGTAGGGTTTGCCGTAACGGGCCAGGACGAAGACTGGCGCTGGGGTGAACAATGGCTTCCGCATGCGGCATGGTATTTGTATGCAGTTTCGCTGGGGGATTGAGCTTCAA
>DATJXK010000100.1:0-13054 GCA_035500235.1 Pseudomonadales bacterium
ATTCAATTTAAGGGTGTAATCGTTGGAGATTATGCGGCTGATTTATTTGTCGCTGATAAAATCATTGTCGAGCTAAAGACGGATGCTGCTTATCAAGCCGTTCATGAGGCTCAGTTGCTCAATGAACTTCGTGGCACAGGCATTAAACTGGGTTATCTTATTAATTTTGGCCGCGAACGCGTGGAATATAAGCGGATGGTGTTTTGAAAAATCTGTGTTCAATCTGTGTTTCATCTGTGGCTAAAATAAAATGTCTTTGCCGGATTTAATCGAAATCATTCCGTTGAAAGAACCCGTACGCGCGGAAATTACCGTGCCGGGGTCGAAGAGCATTACGAACCGTGCCCTGATCCTGGCGGCGCTGGCGGAAGGCGAGGTCACCCTCGCCGGCGCACTCTGGAGCGAGGACACGCAAATCATGACGGAGGCCTTGCAGAAGCTGGGCTTTGCCATCCGTGTGGAGCAGGACCCGGATGAATTTTGTAATCGCACCATTACCGTCAAAGGCCTGGGTGGAAAAATTCCCAACGCGGGCGCTGGAAAAAAGCCGCTGGAATTGTTCGTGGGCAATGCAGGCACAGCGGCGCGGTTCCTCGCGGCGTTTGTTTGCCTGGGCGAGGGACTTTATCATTTCAGCGGCGTGGAGCGAATGAAGGATCGCCCGCAAGCGGCACTGTTCAAAGCGTTGCGCGAACTGGGCTACCGGATTGAGGCGGAATATGGCAATGACCGGCTGCCGGCGATTATTGAAGGCAAAGGTCCCGCGCCCGGCGCGAAATGCAAAGTCAGTATCGAAAAAAGCTCGCAATTCGCCTCGGCACTGTTGCTATGCGCCAAAATCGGCGGCTGGGAGATAAAAGTGGAAGGCGAGAACGCCGAGGAATCGCCTTACGTGGCGATGACGTCAAAGATGATTGAAGCCTTTCCGCACAAAGGCGGGAAATTCCAGATTGAGCCGGACGCGAGCAGCGGGAGTTATTTTTGGGCGGCGGGCGTTCCGGAACTTTCCGGACCAGTTACCTATCGCACCGTGATTGAGCCGCAAGGTTTTTCAAAAAGTGAATCTCGCCATATTGAATTTTCGGTTAAAGTTTCCAGTTGGCCCAGAACCTCCAAATGGCAAATTGATGCTGAATTTCCACCAATAATGGCTGTATTATTCGATTTAAGTGGAAATTTGAGAAAGAATTTTGGTCCAAATTCCAAACTACCGCCGCCAGCAATTTCACGCCAGAAAGACCTCGGCGATAGTATCATGACTGCAATTACGCTCGCGCCTTTAGCATTGTGTCTGTTGCAGTTTACCGACCTCGGCCGCCTGCGCCTCCAGGAAACCGAGCGCGTGAAAGCGTTGCGCACCGAGTTAACCAAATGCGGCGCGAAAGTGGTTGAGGAAGGCGATACACTGACGGTTTATCCATCGGAACTTCATGGCGCGGAGATTGAGACCTACGAGGACCATCGCATGGCGATGTGTTTTGCCGTTTTAGGATTGAAAGTGCCGGGCATCAAAATTAAAAATCCTGCGTGCGTAAAAAAGACGTTCCCAAATTTTTTCCAAAAACTGGCCGCGCCGCCGCCGAAAGGATTAGGCGCGACGATTTTGGATGCGGCCTCGGGGCGGAAACTGGCTGCGGAAGAACTTTTTGCGGATTAATTTAGACAGAATAAACAAAATTTTCAGAATTTAATTTTGTAAATTCTGTTTATTCTGTCGAAACTCTTTGCTTTGAAAAATTCAATCATTATTGCGATAGATGGCACAAGCGCGAGCGGCAAAAGCACGAACGCCAAACTGGTGGCGCGCGCGCTGGGCTTTGTCTATGTGGACACGGGCGCGATGTATCGCACGCTGGCTTGGTACTGCCTGAAAAATAATATCGATCCGCACGAGGGCAAGGCCGTCGCCGCCGCCTGCCGCAAATGGAAGACCGAGCTCAAATGTGTGGAGAAGGACGGCCTGGGCGCGGTGCGTTTGCTCGTGGATGGTTATTATCCGGAAAAGGAAATTCGTACCGAGGCGACGAGCACCGCGGTGCCGCACGTGGCTGCGGTGCCCAAGGTGCGCGAGTGGATGGTGAAACGTCAGCGCGAGTGCGACCAGTTTGGCAACCTGGTGATGGAGGGGCGCGATATCGGCACGAATGTGTTCCCGGAAACGGATTACAAGTTTTACCTGGATGCATCGCTCGCCGAGCGCACTGCCCGCCGCGCTTCCGATGGTGTCCACGAAAACCTGGCCGCGCGTGACGAGCGTGACAGCCAGCGCGCCGTGGCGCCCCTGATGATTCCGCTGGGAGCGCGAGTCATTAATAATTCCAACATGACCTCGGAACAAACGAGCGGTTTGATTATTTCAGAACTTAAACAAAGGCTTAAGTAAGCTCAAAATTCCAAGCACCAACATCCAGAGAAGCTCCAATGACGAACCTCCAAAATTTAAGAACACCGGATTTGAAATTTGATGTTTGGAATTTCTCTGGAGCTTGGGGCTTGGAGTTTGGGATTTTGTTCTCATGAACCTCTCCTATCGTTGCGGCTGGCTGTTTTTTCGGACGCTTTACGCAACGTACTTTCACTGGAGTGTCTACGATGCGGAGAACGTGCCGACTGCCGGTGGAGTTATTTTGGCGTCCAACCACGCTAGCTTCCTTGATCCGCCACTCGTTGGCTCGGGCCTGAAGCGCGATATCAATTATCTCGCCCGCGAATCGCTCTTTCGTTTTCCCGGCATTGGCGCGTTGCTGCGCAGTTGGAATTCCGTGCCGGTGGACCGTGACGGTGGCGGCGCGAAGGGCTTGAAAATTATTTTGGGCCGGCTGCTGGACGGCGCGGGCATCATTTTATTTCCCGAAGGCACACGCTCGCCGGACGGAAAATTGCAGCCCGCGCGCGCGGGCATTGGCCTCGTCGTCGCGAAATCTAATGCGCCGGTCGTGCCGGTGCGCGTGTTTGGAACGTTCGAAGCGTACGGACGAAATGCCAAATTCCCGCGCCCAAAACATGTCGCCGTCAAATACGGCAAAGTGATGATGTTTGAAAAATTGCGCGCGGAAGCGAAAGAATGCTCGAAAGACCGGCTCAAAGAAATCTACCAGGAAATCGCCGACGAAATCATGGCCGCGATTGCGGCGTTAAAAGAAAGTTAGTGGGACAGGCATCTTGCCTGTCATTGGGTGAGAGTTGCCACCACTTACTCCGATACTTTAAAAGGATTATCGTCTTCGGTCTCGGCAGCATCAGGCTTTGGAAACTTAACGCGGCTGGGGCTCCGGTCCATCAGAAGCGTAGCGCCCATAAACAAAACCCCGAAACCGGCCATGACGCCGAAGGCAATGATACTTAGGTTCATGCCCCTGATTAAGCATTCCCTGTGCCGGGATAGGACGTTAAACGCTGGGCCGATCCGGTTGCCTCCATTCAAATCTTCTGCCCCGCTATTCCCCCTCTCCCAGCGGGAGAGGGCCGGGGTGAGGGAGAGTCGTCCGGGCCAGAACCCTACTTGGATTCGTGGAACTTAGACACCGAGATTCGACAGCGTATTGCTGATGCTATTGACGGTCTGGACCAGCTTGGGATGGGATTGCTCGAACCCTTCCACGGACGCGCGGAGTTCTTCCACGGGATTTTTCAGCACGTGCAGTTTTTCGCGGGCAACGGAGGTTTTTTCCCTCGCGGCCATTTCCACTTTTAACTTCGCCAGCGACTGGAGCAATTCGTTCTTGCCGGAATCACTGATGTTTTCCGCGCGGATTTTCGCTTCCAGGTCGCGGATTATCTGTTCAATCATGCTTCAAGATTATTCGCTTCCGCCAATTCGGCAAGATTAAGCTGCTTGATTTCTGCTGAATGCAATTGCTAAACATGGAGTGTGTGAACCCTTCAAAACAGCGCCTGCTTTGGACTGTGCTTTGGCTTGTGTTGCCTGCTTTCATCATAGGATGCAACCGGCCCAAAACTGTTCACGACGTTTTTGAAAAAGGGATGCAAGAAGTGAATTCAGGCGATTGGAATGCTGCAATCACCGACTTTACCCAAATTATTGAACTCGAACCAAAGAATGGCCCTGCTTACGACAATCGCGCCACCGCCGAACGCAGATTGAAAGAGTATGACAAAGCAATGAGCGATTACAATCAAGCCATTGAAATTAACCCCAAGGACGATTACGCGTATTTGGGACGCGGGCTGACCAGATATGAAAAAGGCGACTATGACAATGCGATTACCGACTATTTATACGCCATTCAGTTAAATCGAACTAACGCTGCGGCTTATTTCGAGCTCGGCCTGGTTAACTACCGTTTAACGAATCTCGATGATGCGATCACCAATTTCACGCGTGCTGTAGAACTAGGCGATAATTTACCAGGAGTTTATACTTTTCTCGGACGTGTGAACTATAAAAATGGGAACACGGAAGCAGCCATAATCGATTTTAACAAGGCGATTGAACTGGAGCCCAAAGACGATTTCATTTACCAGAATCGCGGCCAGGCAAAATATAAAAGCGGGGATTTTGATGGAGCCATTACTGATTACAATAGGTCAATCGAGTTGAACTCAACCAACGGTTCAGCCTATGAAGATTTGGGGCTGGCAAAATATAAAAAGGGAGATATAGACGGAGCGATTGCTGATTACGGCAAGGCCATTCGACTTAATCCAAAAGATGTTCACGCTTATGATGCCCGCGGACTGGCGAAGCGTAAAAGTGGCGATATAGATGGAGCTCTTACGGACTACAATCAGGCTATTAAATTGGATCCACAATATAACCTCGCCTATATAAACCGTGGTTCGGCCAGGTTAAAAAAAGGAGATTTGGATGGGGCCATTGCTGACTACAATAAGGTCATTGAACTTAATCCGACGAATGCGATAGCTTATAACGATCGTGGTTGGGCTGAATTTCGAAAAAGTGATTTTGATGCTTCGATCGCCGATGCGACACACGCGATTCAATTAAATCCAACCAACAGCTATGCTTATGGCACACGAGGGTGGGCGCGATATGGCAAAGGAGACATTTCCGGTGCTGTCGAAGACTGCAAAATCGCCGTTAAACTTTCTCAACCGGATTCTTTTCAAAGTTTTTATGACCAGGGCATGATTGATTTCATTGCCGGCGATTACGCGAAGGCCATTGAGGATTGGCAAAAAGTGATTCAAAAAGATGCTGCGTCCAAAGTCGAACTTCAGCCGTGGATTGACAAGGCGCAGGCGAAATTGCCGGAGAAGAAGCCTTAAACCGCTTTAAGCTGCTTGATTTCTGCGCAAGCCAATTGTTAAACATTGAGTGCGTGAACACCTCAAAACAGCGCCTGCTTTGGATTGTGCTTTTACTTTTGCCGGCTTTCCTCACCGGGTGCGAAAAGCTTGAGCCCACGTCTTTTATTTTTGACCGGGGAAGGCAGGAGTTGCGGGCGGGCAATTGGTCTGCCGCTGCCGCTGATTTCACCGAAGTCATCAAGCGCGAGCCGCAAAGCGAGCCGGCTTATGCCGACCGCGCCACGGCCGAGCGCAGGTTGAAGGAGTATGACCTGGCGATAAGCGACTATAACCGGGCGCTCGAAATCAATCCCAGGGACGGTTACGCCTTGTGGGGGCGCGGCATGACAAAGTACGGGCAGGGCGCCTACGATGATGCCATTGCCGATTATTACCAGGCCATTCAATTAAACCAGACCAATGCCGGAGCTTATTACGGACTGGGACTGGCCCAGTACAGTTTGACGAACTATGACGATGCGATTAACGAATTCACCCACGCCATTGATTTGGGTGAAAACGCGTCGGTCGTTTATGCTTACCGGGGATTCGCCCGCAGTAAAAATGGAGACCTCGATGGCGCCATCGCGGACTACAACCGGGCACTCAACCTTAACTCGAAAGATAGCGCGGTTTATGCGAGCCGGGGCGATGCCAGGGCAGAGAAGGGAGACCTGGACGGGGCCATTGCCGATTACAGCGCGGCGATTAACATTTATCGAAAAAATCCCTTTGCCTACGAAAGCCGCAGCATGGCGCTGGAGAGAAAGGGAGATTTGGCCGCCGCCATGGTTGACGCCAATATGGCGATTGAACTCAATCCCACCAACTCCATGGCGTATAATGATCGCGGTTGGATTGAATTCATCAACAAGGATTTTGATGCTTCCATTACCGACTCGACCCGCTCGATCCAACTGGATCCTGAAAATGGCTATGCTTATGGCACGAGAGGCTGGGCGCGATATTGCAAAGGCGATGTCGCCGGTGCCGTCGAGGATTGCAAGCTGTCCGTAAAATTTTCCGAGCCGGATTCGATCCATTATTACTTTGACCAGGGCATGCTCGATTTCCTCGCTGGCGATTACCAAAAGGCCATTGAGAATTGGCAAAAAGCCATTCAACAGGATGCTGCAGCTAAGTCTGAACTTCAGCCGTGGATTGACAAGGCGCAGGCGAAATTGCAGGGAGAAAAGCCGTAGGCACTTTTTTCGCACAGGCGTGTGAACAACAAGGAGTCAAGTTTCCCTAACGTCATCTTCAAGGCCGTGGTAAAATGTCCGCTGCTCTTTGACATAGATGGAAATGACCAAAGCGGCGGTGAACCGCCGCACTCCAGACGCTTCGCGACGTTGTTTGATGTTCGGTTCGCGCGGCAGCGTTTGGAGTGCGGTGCTTTAGCACCGCTTTTTCTGCGCTTTTACCGTTGTCGTCGGCTGGTGAATTAACCCGAACAATAGAGGCTGCTGAGAGCCAAAAGTAAAACCAAACCGAAACCAAACCTCCGCAAGCCTATGCAAGGTAAAAAAATGAGGGATGGTTGCAGGTAAGGACGCGTCTAATGCTCGCCTCGCCGGTTCCGGAAGCCTACGGAAGGGGCTCCCGGGGGCTACCACCGCCCGCTCTTGGGCAATAGCGGCTGGACGAACTCCCAGATCTTGAGGCTGACATTTTCCAGCGAACCAGAGGTGTCCACAGTGCGGATGCGGTTTGGCTCAGCGGCGGCGATGGCTTCGAAGCCTTTGGCTACGCGCTCGAAAAATTCCTTACTGGCTTCCTCAATGCGATCGCGAAGGAACGGCATCGTGGCCTGGCGCGCGGCGAGGCGTTTTTCGCTGATTTCCGCAGGCACAGTCAGCAGCAGCGTGAGGTTCGGTTTCGTCTCGCCCACGGCTACATCCACGACGCTTTGCACCATTTTTAAATCCAATTGCCGGCCATAACCCTGGTAGGCAGTCGTGGAATCGTAGAAACGGTCGCAGATAATAATTTCGCCATTGGCCAGCGCGGGACGGATGACTTCACGAACGAGCTGGGCGCGGCTGGCATTCATCAGGAGCAGCTCGGCTTCGCTCGTCATGGCCTCGTTATTTTTGCTGTGCTTGAGCGTGCCGCGAATCTCCTCGCCGATGAGCGTGCCGCCGGGTTCGCGGAAGATCCGGATGCGATAGTTGAGTTTTTGCAGGCGCTCGCCGAGCAATTTCACTTGGGTGGATTTGCCCACGCCTTCCGTGCCTTCAAATGTGATAAAGAGTCCGCGTTCCATTTAGATTTTTTTCAGTTTGGGACCTTTGGGCGTGTCTTCGATGGCCCAGCCTTTGGCCTGGAGTTCGGCGCGGATTTCATCCGACCGCTTGAAATTCTTTTCTTTGCGCGCAGCCTGCCGCGCTTCGAGCAACGCGGAAATTTCCGCGGGAATTTCCACTTCCGATTTCGTGCCCACGCCCAGGACAGTATCCATTTTGGCCCAAACCGCCAGCGCACCGGCGGCGTCTTTCGCGGTAATTGAACTATCGGCGATGCGGCGGTTCAATTTATTTACCCAATCGAAAACCGCACCCCACGCAGCGGAGACATTGAAGTCTTCGTCCAAGGCATCGCTGAAACGCTGAAGCGTGGAGTTGCTGAGTTCGTCTGATGGTATGGTAGGGTTGCTGTCTGCCCCCTCACCCCGTCCCTCTCCCCCGGTGGGGGCGAGGGGGGTGCCGGCTCCAGCCACCTCACGGAGCTTGCTGAGGCACTCGTCAATCCGCGCCAAAGCTTCTTTGGAACCCTGCAAACCTTCGATCGTGAAATTGAACGTCTCGCGATAGTGCGCGCTGATAAGCAGGCGGCGGATTTCGCGGCCGGTAAATCCCTTGGCCAGCAAGTCGCGCAAAGTAAAGAAATTGCCGAGCGATTTGCTCATCTTTTTGCCTTCGACCAGCAAATGCGCGCCGTGCAGCCAGTATTTGACGAACGGCTTTCCGGTGGCGCCTTCGCTCTGGGCGATTTCATCCTCGTGATGCGGGAAAATCAAATCTTCGCCGCCCAGGTGCAAATCGAAACTTTGCCCCAGGATTTTCATGCTCATGGCGCTGCACTCGATATGCCAGCCGGGCCGGCCCTCACCAAACGGGCTGGGCCATGCAACGTCGCCATCATCAGGCGAACGCGCCTTCCAAAGCGCGAAGTCCGCGACGGATTCCTTGGCGTACTCGTCGTTTTTGACGCGTTCGCCGGTGCGAAGTTCCTCAAAATTCAATTTGAGGAGCTGCCCGTAAACGCAGCCGGCCCCACGATATTTATCGATGGAAAAATAGACGGAGCCATCAGCCTGGTAGGCGAAGCCCTTGGCAATCAGCTTTTCGATGAGCGAAATGATTTCGGGGATAAATTCCGTGGCGTGCGGCCTCTGGTGCGGTTCGCGGCAGTTGAGCGCCTTCAGGTCTTCGAGAAACGCCGCTTCATATTTGCCGGTGAAATCGCGCAGGGACATCTTCGTTTCACGGACGCCCTTGATGATTTTGTCCTCCACGTCCGTGATGTTCATCACGTGCGTGACCTGGAAGTTCTTGAATTCGAGATAGCGGCGGACGAGGTCGCCAAAGACAAACGTGCGCCAGTTGCCGATATGCGCGAAGTCATAAACCGTCGGGCCGCAGCAATACATGCCCACCCTGGGCGGGGCGAGCGGCGCGAATTCCTGGACGGAGCGCGACAGTGTGTTGAAAAATTTCAGCATTTACGTGCGGGCAAGTTAAAGCGCGGCAAGGCAAAGAAAAAGAAATTTTGTCGGTGGAGAACGGGGGTGCACAGTAAAAATCGGGTTGACAGGAGTGGAGAATAAGTTACCAGTATATGCGGAGGTTATGACGCAACATGAAAATGAATAAGCAATTAATATTAGGAGTCATTTTAGCATTCACCACCGCACAACTCGCCCTGGCCGGACCGACGGCGTTTCAACTGGCGAAGCAGGGGAACCAATACGTGGGGGTGCAAAGCAAGGACAAGGTCCTGAGAATTTATTCCGAAAAGTCCACCACCGGCCTGGAGCCGAATGACTGGCATGTGGTTTATTTTGACCCCGATACGTTCGTAAAATCCGCGGACGTGGAGTTTGAAAACGGCCAGCAGACTGGCGTATCGCACATGCGCCGCCCATTTCAGATGCCCGCCAAGGAACGCGATATCCTGGACATGTCCAAGATCACGATTGATTCAGACCGGGCACTGAGCATCGCGCAAGCGCAGCCGGGGTTGACCGCGGTGACGCTGAAGTACTCGAAGATGTCGCTTGAATATGGCGATAAAGGGCCGACCTGGACGGTGGAATTATGGGCGGCCAAGGCAAAAGATCCGGCGAAAGATACGAGTATTGGCAAAGTTTGGATTCTCGCGACGGACGGTTCGATCATTAAATCCGAGTTGCGCCCGGACAAGGTCAATTAGCTCAAAAAGAGACCTTACCTTGTGCCTCGCGGAATGAAACGGACGGGCCAAGGTTATTCTCACCCCTCACCCTTGATCCCTCTCCCCGTTAAGGGGAGAGGGTGACGGCTCGCGAACAGCGTGCCTAACGGCAGCGCCCCACCCATTGATTTAGGAGTTTCTGTGACAATGCATTAAGATGCAGAGGATTTTTGATGGGCGGCTACGGCGGCCGCCATGGTGTCCACGCTGAGAAGGGTGCGCTTGGCAATTTCCGAATCAGCAATCTTGAGGCCGTAGGCCTTGTCGAGGGCCACGACCAGTTGGAGGGCATCCACAGAATCCAGGCCGACGCTGCCCGGGCCAAATAACGGTTGGTTGTCGGCAATCTCTTCGGGGCTGACCTGGAGCATGAGGTTCTCCACCATGAGCTTTTTGATATCCTGCTTGAGTGCGGCGTTATCCATTAAATTGAAACTGTGCGGTTTATTTTTCTTTAGGTTTCTCCACTAGCGCGGCGAGCTTTTTTTCCGCCTGATCCATCCCGGCGGGTTCCGGAGCGGAGACTGGCGGCGGCGCCGGAGCGGTGCGATTGGGTGATGCAGTGAAATTTTCAGAAGGCCGCGACGTTTCCGGGTAAGCCCGGCGCACCAGCAATCCGCCACCGAGCAGCCACCAGCCTACGATGAGATCAAACGCCACCGGCAGGAGGGCATAGACAATATCCATCTTTTCCGGGCTGTTAATAATGTCCGAACCTAGCATTTGGGCGAGGGCGTACAAACCGAGATAAAGGAAATAAAGGCCCAGGAGCCGGACGGCCAGGCCAAAGATATCTTTCGGTTTCATCAGCGTATCCACACGTTGGACAGTGCCAGACTAAATGCGGGCGCAAATTCGTTCAAGCATTTTGCTATTTTGCGGCGGGTTGTATAAAGTCGGTGTTTCTGTTTTGGGCTGATAAAGCATGAATCGGTTTATCATCGTTTTAGGGCTGATTTTCCTGGCATTCGTTTCCACCTGCCGGGCGCTTCCCCAACGGCTGTATCTCGCGCTGGATGGCATTTCGTATCGGGATGTGCAGGCGCTGCAGGAAGGGGTCACGTATACCAACGTTTGGGGCATCGTGGTCCATCGCCAGGCGTTCACCGCCGCGGAAGGATATTATCCGGTGAGCCGGATGGTCTCGACCTTTCCCTCCACGAGCGACGTGGCCTGGACAGATATTTTTGGAAACCGCCCGTTGCCCGGTTACCAGCGCACCTTTTACAGCCCCGCGGCGAATTCTGAAGTGGCTTACAACGGCCTGACCACCACGGTGGAACACGAGCGCCAAATGGATTGGCAGGCGGAAAGTAATTTTGCCCGTTCGATGGGCTATATCTATTCCGTCCACGTATTCGAATACGAACTGCATAATTTGATGAATACGTTTTGGGACAAGGAAAACACCAACGCCAATTATTATATTTATCTCCGCTCGTCCGATGACGCGCAGCATATGGAGCGGGACATTTTTTCGATGCTCTCGATGCTGGACAAGGACCTGCAGAAAATGCGTGCCCGCTACCGTGCGCAAACCGGGCGCGATTTACAAATCGTCCTACTTTCGGACCATGGACACAACCATGCAGGGCGGGGTGAGCGGGTACAGGTGGTCGCGTATTTAGAAAGTGCCGGATACAACATCACGCGAACTATTGATGGCACGAAGGATGTGGTGCTGCCGACGGCGGGGATTGAAGATTGGATTGAAATTCACAATGACCCGCCTGAAACCGAAAAACTCGCGGAGTCGCTGACACATTTGAAAGGCGTGGATGTGATAGCGGCGCGGCTTTCAGAACCAACGAACAACTTTCTCGTTTTAAACTCCGAGGGCGAACGGGCATTGATCCAGTGGAACCCAACGAATAATACGTTTAAGTATTCAGCCGAAAAAGGAGATCCGCTCAATTATCTTCCCGTCGTAGAATCTCTTTCACGGGAAAAGAAGCTGGATGCGGATGGCTTTGCGACCGCGAATGATTGGATGAGTGCCACGATGACGAATCATTATCCGCTGGCGCTGCAGCGCATTGTGCGTGGCCTGACCTGCGTAACGCTCAATCCCGCAACCATCCTGGTAAGCCTGGATAACCGCTATGTCCATGCCGGATGGCTCGTCAATGGCGGCAGCCAACTGGAGAGCTGCGGCAGCACGCATGGGGCGCTCGATGAAATCAATAGCCTCGGCGTTCTTTTGACTAACTTTGAACCAACGCATGACTTGCCAACTGACGAAGTGGCTGGATTCTTCGGCGATTTTCCGGGATTGCGGAAATATCGTACGCTGGAAAATGGAGCGGAGTTCGTCACACGGGAAGAACAGGCGAGAACGCGAATCAAGCGCGATCCGTTTGACTGGAATTACGAATCGCTGCCGGACAACGGAATTTATTTGCGGGTTTGGTCGCCGGAACTGGCCCAGCCCGGGACGAGTATTCCATTGGAGGCGGTGATTGAAAAGCTTTCCGGTTCGGTTGACGTCCAAACAGGCGCGGTAACTCTCCAGCCGAAAGTCGGACATGCGAAGAATGTCACCTTTAGCAAATTGCTTTCGTTTCCACGGGATTGCGATTACGAGAGGATTTACGCCTGCCCGGCGGATTTAGGGCTGGAACCAAAGGCAGAGTACCGGATTTCAGGATGGGCTCGCGGTAAAGACAAAGACGTAGCGCGTTTTGTTTTTACCTTTCGCACGAACGAGCACGGCCAGCCGGTGGCGTATTAATAGGCCAGTGGATTTACGGTTCAGAAGGAGCGAACGCTTTCCCGTGTTCAGCGCAAACCATTTGCGCAACTTCGCGACCGGATAACGCCGCAGACGGCAAGCCACCGCCCGGGATGACCCAATGGCCGGCCATGTAGAAATTCTTCAGGTCCGGCAGCGTGTAGCGAATTCGCCGTCCCAACAACCGTGGCGTGGGCAGCCAGCCTTCATAACTGGCGCGCCAGTTATTGGTATACCGCACGAAAGTCGCGGGCGTGGCGACATCAAAGCGTTCGAGATTCCGCGCCAGGCCGGGAAAACGTTTGTCGAGGATGGTCATGATCTTGCGCAGGAGATTTTTTTTCTCGGTGCGATACCGGCGCGGGTCGTTTTTCTTAAGATCAATCCAGTACTGGTAATCCGTCGGCAAGCGCACGGTCATCATGGTCGTGCCTTCCGGGCAAAGGCGCGAACTGCCGCCAAATGATTCCACTTCGAAGCATTCGTGAGATGTCCGCTCATCTACTACCAGCGGTTCGGGCAGGATAAGGTTGAGGGTATGAGGCGTGTCGGGGAAAACTTTCTTAACGCCCAGGGAGATTTGGATGAGTGCCGAAA
>DATJXK010000101.1:0-20482 GCA_035500235.1 Pseudomonadales bacterium
TGGCCCGTGAAGACAATATGGGAAGTCCACGCGACCGGTCCTTCGTACGACATAGTGGTAGACGTTGACATTCCATTCCCCACGAGTTTCCTTTGGGCGATTTTCATAAACAATGATATCCATGCCGAGAATCGCTGCCTGCCCGTTAAGCGCCTTTGTATTTGTCGCGTCGCCGCTCACAAATGCGCCAAGCAGGTCAGCTTTGCGCTGAATGCCCGGTGTTTTTTTGACGATATTCAAAGGAAGTTCGACGATTCGCCAATCACTTGAGTGGTTAATTTCTTCAAATTCTGCTTGGGTTAGAAATTTTCTTTTTTCAGCCATTGGAATCGTTTGGTTGCACTGGTTGAACAAGCGATGCTGTGTCAGATTGCCGGAAACTGCAAGCACGAACGCCGCCGTATCTTATCAAATATTGCTACCCCTTCTCTCGCATGAGAATATCATATTAAACGTTATGATACCCCGCGAATTTGACGCTATCACCAAAACAGACATCGAAGCGCTAGTCACAAACGCCGTCGCCGAGCGGCGGACATTGGAATACAAGCAACAGCTTCCCGGCGATAGTGACGAAGAAAAACGCGATTTTTTGGCTGATATTTCATCTTTCGCCAACGCCAGTGGTGGTGACGTGATATATGGTGTTTCAGACAAGCGGGATGACAACAAACCGACCGGGATACCAGAAAGCATCGTAGGATTACCAGCGGTTAATACCGATTTACAAATACGCCGATTGGAGGAAATTATTCGCTCAAGTATTGAGCCGCGCATTCCGGGCGTGCGTATTAAGCCCATTCCCGGTTTTGATGACGCCCCCGTGTTGCTGATCCGCATTCCAAAAAGCTGGGCATCACCACACATGGTGATTTTTAAAAACTTGTCTCGCTTTTATTCTCGAACTAGCGCCGGTAAGTATCAATTAAACGTGACGGAAATTCGTTCTGCTTTCGCTGCATCCGGCGATTTGCGAACCAAAATTACAACATTTCGCGCTGACCGACTTGGTAAAATAGTTGCGAACGAAACCGTCGTGAGTCTTCCTGCATCACCAAAGCTCATTTTGCATTTGGTGCCCCTGTCAATCCTTAACCCGGACTACCAAGCTGATTTGCAGCCCCTGACAAACGATCCTAACCTGTCTGCTCCTATTCAGAATCGCTCCTCCTATAATAACCGGTATAATATCGATGGTTTTGTGAGCTTTAATTACAGCCGAGCGGGCGGAAGCAGTCCGGGGTACTGTCAGGTATTTCGTTCTGGTGCCATCGAGGCAGTCGACGCAGAGGTATTTGACCAATCTAATGTAGCCAACCTCATTGCCTCGCTGAGTGTGGAGCGAATGTTAATTGAAACTACAGAAAGATATTTAGGAGCCATGAAAAAGATTGGGGTGCCAACACCAATAATTATCATGGCGGCGGCTTTTGGGCTTAAGGGTTACGGCATGGCGACAGCCTCATATTTGCATAACCGTCATCCAGCACACACAATTGACCGGGATGCGTTATTATTTCCCGACGTACTGCTTGAAGATTACAACACACCGGGAGACATACTACTCAAACCGATTTTTGACGCCTTTTGGCAGTCCGCCGGATTTGAATCTTGCCAACACTATAATTCACAAGGTCGCTGGGATGTAAGCACACAACGATGAACAGTGCCTTAATGGCTGCCACAAAATTTGGCAGGCATTCAAAGCCGCGGGTGGTAAGCCGTGAGAGGGTTTTCGGTTTGGGGTGGCGGTGGCACCCCGTGTGGACGGTCTGGCCGCGAAAAAAGAATGCTTACAATGGCCGCCACGCAGCCGTTTCTGCGCTCTCTGAGGGTTCTGCCGCGGCGATTAGTCACCACCGTGTCTGGCGTGACGTTGGCGTTCTGTCCGTCGCGGTCAAAAACGGTGTAGGAAGTCCATTTGATACCGCCATTTGATACTATACGCCGTTTATGGGTGGCAATCGGTGGCATTTCGAAGCATAAGACAGCATATCATCTTCGCGTTTGTTCAGGGAAATCACGAAAAATCATTAGAGAAATCCAAAGGAAAAGTGATTTTAAAATTAAGAGTCAACTGCTCTACCGTTGAGCTACCGAGGCAGCGGGAATCCTTATTTTGACACAGGCGAAGCAAAGAGCAAGGTTTTTTAGCCCGATTTAAAGGGTGCCACGCAAATTGTTGCTGGAAGCCAATAAAGGAGGCAATTTGCCAGCGACTGCCCCCCTTCATCTCCAGAAAAAATAGTTTCCCCTGGGAACCTTTCGCGAAGTGATTCATCACATGAAGGAGCACGTGATGTGTGCCTTAGAATCGAAAGCTAAAAAATTAAAGGATATATATGAAAAACCCATTTAAATCATTTGCGATTGGACTCTTAACCGCCGCCGGTCTGGCAGCTTCAATGGCATCCGGCCATGCGCAGAACGCTACCGCTACTATCAGCAATACGGGAATGAACGGCAGCCTCTACATTTATACCATTACCCTGCATAATACCGGGACAACCACGCTCGACAGCTTTTGGTATGCCTGGACCTTAGGCGGCAATAATCTGTCGGCCCCCGCCAGCAACGCCGGAAGCGCACTGGGCTGGGTGGATACCGGACTTACCGGCAGCACTTCGATTTCGTGGGAAGGCAATGGCTCAGACTCGCTGGCGCAAGGCGCGTCGACTACCTTTACTTTTGACAGCAGTGAGAATCCGACGACTATCACCACTGCCCCTTCTGGTGAATCAGTGGCTTATGTTAGTGCGACCGGGCCTAACACCTTTGGTCAAAATTCTCCCGGCTCCGCGAGCCCGGTGTTTTCACCGACACTGGTTACAGCGCCAGAGCCTTCCACATGGAGTTTGATAATCGTGGGTTTGGGCGCCCTTTTGTTTCGGGCCACCCCGGCTTTGCGGCCCTTGCTGGGATCAGGCAGGAAATAAGGATTTCGTCGCTGAGGAGGAAACGTCCCGAACGATAGAATTGCCGGTTTGCTGTGTGGCCGGCGGCTCAACCTCTGCGAGCCGCAATTTGGTGCACCTGCAAGCCGGCTTATTTCTTTATTAGCCGGTGAATTTCTCGTATCGCCCGGAGACGAAGTCCCAATTGATGACTTCGAAAAATGCGGCTACGTACTCCGGGCGCCGATTCTGATACTTCAGGTAATAAGCATGTTCCCAGACATCAATGCCCAGTAATGGCTGTTTGCCAGAGCTAATGGTTGCATCCTGGTTAGGCGTGGTCTCGATACTTAATTGCTTATTGCCGTCCACCACCAGCCACGTCCAACCGCTGCCGAAGACGCCTGTGGCGCTTTTAGTCCATTTCTCTTTGAATGTGTTAAAGCTGCCAAATTTCTGGTTAACGGCTGCGGCCAGCGCGCCTTGAGGTGCGCCTGTATCCTTTTTAAGCATTTGCCAGAAGAGCGTGTGGTTGTAATGACCGCCGCCCTGGTTGCGCACGGCGGTACGGATTTCTTCGGGAACGGCGTTTAAATTCGTGAGAATGTCTTCAATGGACATTTTGGCCACGTCGGGATAGCCGACAACGGCTTTGTTAAGGTTGGCTACATAGGCGGCGTGATGCTTGTCGTGGTGAATCTGCATCGTACGGGCGTCAATGTAAGGTTCCATTGCATAGTAGGCATAGGGCAACGGCGGCAGTTTGAAAGGGCCATCCGGCGTCGGGGTGGTGGGCGGTGCAGAAGCGTTTTGGGCCATGACGTTCGGCAATGTTGCCAGTACAACGCCGGCGAGTGCGGTTCTTTTCAGGGCTTGTCGTCGAGTCATCATAAATATTACTCCAGGGGTTGATTTTGATTTTTGCAGGCGCTGGCGATTGAAACAGCGCGCAAAAGCGAGTGCAAGAGAAGTTTTGAATGGTTTGTTGGATAAGTGGATTTTTAGGTTTGAATTCTCCCTCACCCTGCCCTCTCCCGCTGGGAGAGGGTGATTAACTCGACTCACCTCATCTTATTCTCAACTAAATTGAACCAACCTCGTGGCGTAAATTGAAAAGCGGCGTCATGCCGCCGCACTCCAAGACGCAAGCGCGTTCGTTCAATTAGAACGCGCGCATTTTGACTTTCTCACTCATGCGCCGGCCATAGTCAGCCTGAATTTCCCTGATGTCGTCGGAGGAAGTTTTTCGACGGACTCGACTTCAATGGTGGACGATGTTTGAAGCAGATCTTCGAGTTGGGAAACCGCGGTTTGTAATTTGCGCGCATCAAGGCCGCCAAGGTTGGCGTCAGGGACATAACGCAAGCGGCACGTATTATCCTTGTCCTGATGCAACTGGTAGTGGGCGACGCCTTCCACACCTTTAAAAGATTGATCAACGTCCCAGGTCGTCACGCGGTCGCCGTTGACAGCATGGATGGCGTCCCGGGCGCGGCCATGGACAATGTAAGTAGTCTCGTACGAACGTTCGCGGCGTTCTACGAGATCGCCGATGCGATAGCGGAGCAGCGGCATATAATCGTTCGTGAGCGTGGTGACGACCAGGTCGCCAATGCCCCGGGCATCAGGTGAAACGATTTCCAGATAGGCATTGTCATAGGAAGCCTTCATTCTCCCCTGCTCATCCTGCATGAGGAGATGGCCGGTTTCCGTGGAACCGTAGAGATTGAAAACAGGCACGCCAAAAGCACGTTCGATAATCCGCCGGTGAACCGTACTGACGAATTCATAGCTGCACAAAACAAATTCCAGCGAGGGAAAACGGATGCCCTTGCGTTCACAATAGAGCGCGAACCATGCGGCATGCACCGGGTCGGTATCCAAAAATTTGGGCGACCAATCAGCAATTTCCCCTGCCATTTTATCCATATCGTCGTCGGTAAGAACGAACGGAATGCGCTGTTGATTGACGTAAAGCGTATTGCCCATTGTGCGATGCGCGCGCGAGCGCCAGGCGGAGAAGCAGACGTGACCGTTGCAGGCAGGCGTGGTGAGCGTAGCGCGCCGGGCATTCGGATGCGCATCCAGGACGCGGGCAACAAAAGGATTGAGCCGCAGGGCGCGTTCCTCCTGCGTATCCCACCAGCCACGCTTAAAAAGCACCGGGAGCTGGTCTTCAGACGTACCGGAAGTGTGTTCCAGCTCAACTACATTCTGTTCGAGAAGGTGTTCGAGGCTTTGGCCCGGCGGCAGGAAGGGGAAACCCTCGCGCATTTCGCGTTTGCCGGTGAGTGGGAAATCCTTCAGCGCGGCAAAGATATCCGTATCCACGGGACGCTGCGCGAGAAAAGTATGGTACAAGGGCACGCGCTGCCAATCCGGCAGGAGCTTTTCCAGCCGGGAACGCTGCCTGGTCTCATGAATTAGTTCGGGAGTTGTCAACATACCTATCCTTAGCCTGTAAAATCTTTCACATCACTATCGCAGCAATATTACAAAAATCAAATCGGTATTTGGACCGTGCTACGTATGGCGTTTTACGTCAAGTATGGGGCTTGATTTTTGGCCATTTAAGAGCAGTTTAACCGCAAGGCATGAATCCTTTCGTCAATTCGAATACGCGAAGCGTAACGCTCCCGGAGGGTTGTAAAGATCTCATTGATGTCCTCAAGTCATCCGGAAACGATAAAGGATCTGAAGCCGTTGCCTTCATGGCTGAGGACCGGGCAGGCCTGTTTATTCAGATAGTTTTGTTCCAGGCCAAGCAGAATCGGGCGATAGAATTAGTTATTGGCGCAGCGTTGCCAAACGGCACAACACCGATTCGATATAAAGTTGAGGAAATGTGGTTTGATATGCCTCCCTTCCCCTCGTACTACCGGCCCAGCATTATCTATGAACTTGCAAAGATGGCCAAATTTCCTGAAGGACAATTTTCCGGTAAGGGCCATCTGGATGTAGGCATAGGTTCCGCATCCTCGAAATGGACTTTGGTGATGACAAGCTCTAAAGGAGAGTGCGTGCTTGTCCGTATCAATGATTGAAGCGCCAAGAATTGAGCATGAAATTCGGCCCAGAACACATTGATCTTTCGGAAGTCGAGTTTATACCCGAACTATTGAACTGCATTCCAGCAGAAATGACGCTCAAATTTCGAGTAATGCCGGTTTATCAAACTGACAAGCAGATCGGCATTGCGACAGCCGATCCAGGTGATTTGAATTCGATAGATGTCGTGACACGTTTTTTAAACCGTCCCATTGAGATTCTTGTAGCCGACAAATCGCAGCTCGATGATTTTATCCATCTATTTTATGGAGCCGGCAGTTGATATTCCTCGAGCACTTGCACTGTTTCCGCTGAGGCGTACCAGTCGTTAAAAATTAGTTGAAGGTTATGGATCTCACATTCGCCAAAGGCTGTTTCGCGGTTTTCTTTGAGGAAAGCTATGAGCGGGTGCAAATCTCCGTCAGCTTTGTGAAAACGCATGATGGTCATGTGCGCGCCGGTGATTTTGTAGCGGCGATCCAGCATGTCCCCCAACCCATTTTGCGCGAAGGCATCGCGCAGCTCATTTCGAATGGTTGCCAGCGTATTATCGGCAGGAAACCCCTGAATCAAAATGGCTCCGGGTGATGCCGTGACACTGTGCAATTTTATTTTAAATGGACGGTGAGTTTTGAGGACATCAGAAATAACCTGGCGGCACGCGGGAATCCGCTCCATTTCCTGCTGCCAATGTTCTGTGCCGGAAAATGCGGAAAGAACGGTGAGATGAAGTTCTTCAGGACGGTAATAATATTGGCCGGGGCAAACGGCAGCGAGACGGTCTATAAATGCGGCTACGGCATCGCGTACAGATTGCGATGGCCGAATGACCAGCGTTACGCCGCGTCGTGAGTCATTTGCTTTGTTTGATAAATGCGGGTCAACTTGCGGTTGTCCCTGTTCAAAGGCGTGAAGGGCGTCGCTCCAAAGTTTTTCATAAATAGCAAATTCCGACGCCGTCTTTTGATTGGAATTTAGCATTTTGATTCAAGTTGCCTAACAGGAATCGCCATTGTCACCCGCCCTGCCCTGGCTCACCGGGATCCGCTTTCAAGACCGGCGCATTTGGCCGTAAGCTGCTCGACTTGTTTTTCCAACTCGCGCATCCGGTGAATCAAATCGGGCAGTTGTTGCATCGCAATGATTTGCCGTTTGGCCTGCTTATCCGGCCCGGCGGGGTAGCCGACAACGCGGCCGCCGTCCGGGATATCGCGCATGACGCCGGATTTGGCGCCAATCATCGCCTGGTTGCCGATCTTGAGATGGTCGGCGATGCCGGCTTGCGATGCTACGATAACGTAATCGCCGAGGCGTGTGCTGCCGGCAAAGCCAACCTGCCCCATGATGATGCAATGACGTCCGATAACGACGTTATGAGCGATGTGGACCAGGTTGTCTATCTTGGTTCCTTCGCCAATGACAGTAGAGCCGAGAGCGCCCCGATCAATCGCGGTATTGGCGCCGATCTCGACATCATCGCCGATGATGACATTACCTAGATGCAAAACTTTGCGATGGCGGCCTTCATCGAGGACATAACCGAAACCGTCCGAACCGATGGCCGTGCCTGCATGAATGACCACGCGCTTCCCGAGCTGTGTCTTTGGGTAGAGGACAACATTGGGATACAGGCAGGCATCTTCCCCTACATTACAATCGGCTCTAAGGTCGTTATTTCCCATTAAAACGGCGCGGGCTCCCAATTTGACGCGGGGGCCGATGATGCAGCCGGGGCCGATGTGAACTGAAGGATCAACTTGCGCCGAGCCATCGATGACTGCGCTGGGATGGATGCCCTGCGGATATTTTTCCGGCGGGAAAAACATCGGCATCACGCGGGCCAGGGCTACGCGGGGATTGGCCACGCGGATGAGCACCTTTTTTGATTCGCCAAATAACTCCGCGACGAGAATGGCGGCGGCCTGGCTTTTCTCAGCGGCAGCAAAGTAAGCGGCGTTTTCAGCGAAAGTGAGATTGCCGGGGCTTGCGTGATCGGCGGGCGCAAGGCCGGTGATCTCGATCGAGCCATCGCCAATGACTTCGCCATTAAGTTTCTGGGCTATTTGGGCTGCGGTAAAAGACATATAATTTATTTGGAGGTTATGTTCTGCAAAATGCCGCTCATGGCGGACAGGTTAGATAGGAAGCGGCCAAAAGACAGACTAATCGGAGATTTGTTTCTGGCGGCGACGGTTCGTCACGGGGATTGTATGCGATAGGATTGGGCGGAAGAATTATTGGTAACGGTGAATCGATAAGAACTGCCCGGAGTATTCGTAATGAACGGCGCCGTTTTGTTCGTGGTCCATGGGCCGGAAAGCTGTGCAGCCTGAAGGAGTTTAAAGGTGGTATTCGTGAGGCCAGCGACGGTGAAGTTCAGACTCACCAGGCGATTCGTGATGGCCGGCGGGTTCATCGCGATGCCATGAGGTGTGGTGACGGTGACTTTGGTCACTGGTCCGACGGAAAGCGGGAATTGTCCATAAATGACGGGTTGATCCTGGAGGATATAAGTACCGGCCTGCGTCGGGGTAAATGTGAAGTTCGTCGTATCAATGGTCGTGACGAGAATCTGCTGGCAGTTGGTAACTAGAATGTCTTCGATATTCCAGCCGATGTAATTAGCGCTGCCGGTAAAGAAACTTCCCCCGGTAAAAGAATAGTTGAACCGAAGCAAGGTGGGCTGCCCCGCACATGAAGCGAGGGACAGTATATGCGGCGTAAAACTGCTTTCGTCGAAGGCATTATCGCCCGCTTCACTATAAAGGTCGTTCCATGTAGTGCCATTGTTTGTCGAAACTTCCACGAGCGCGTATTCGTCGCTGCTGGCGTAGGCCAATTCGCTCGAAAAGGTGACCGTGGAACCAGCGTTAGGAAGCAGGAGTTCGTTTAGCTGCAGGTATTGCGAGGTGGGATCAATATGGGTGAGGTGAAAACAATTAGGCTCGGAACCGACTGGTGGATTGGTAGTGACATAATAGTATGGCGGCGGCGTCAAGGTAAAATTGACGAGGCCGTTGTTGGCGGAATCTTCCAGATTGCCGGAAACAATGTTTGTGACGGTGGAATTATTTGTAGTTTGGTTGAACAGAGCCTGCGTGTTGGTAATCAACACGTCGGTGAAAAACCAGCCGATGGGATAACCGCCGTCAAAATAGGAACCGCCCTGGAAATCAAAATTGAAGCGGAGCAGGACGGTATCGCCCGCGTAATTGGAGAGGGACAAAGCAATGTTGGTGAAAGCGGAATCGGAAGAACCGCTGGCGCTGCCGGGGCGGGCGTAAAGATCAATCCAGTTGGCGCCGCCATCGGCAGAAATCTGCACGCGTGCCACTTCATTGGTGGAGGCATAACCCAATTCGCTTTCGAACGAAATGCTGGTATTGGTTTGCGGGAGGAGGATTTCGTCCAAAGTAAACAGTTGCGGAGCGGAATTGGTATCGGCGTGTTCAAGATTGAAACAGGTGCCCAGTCCATTTGGCCCGGTGTTAATCACAGAATAGTTCGGCTCGGGGGTCAGATTAAAATTGGTGAGGCCGTTGCCGGCGTTATCGAACAAATTGCCCGTGCCAAGTTGGGCGGTCATGAAATTATAACTCGTCACATGGGGATTGATCGGCGGCGTGACGTAATAGCTATTAGCCACACCAACCGCTGCCTGTGCCGGGCCTTTAACGGTGCTGGGGATGTAATCGCTACCCGGCACGGCGGGGTCGAAGACCCTGACGTTATACGAATATCCAATGATAGCGCCGTTGTAATTGATGTTGGTGATGGTGACGTTGTAGACGGTATCCGTGCCGCCGAAGGGAAACGACGTGCCTTCGGTGGTGGCGTCCAACCCCATCGGCACCCAGACGAGGGTATTTTCGCCAAAGCCGGTCTGGTACGGCTGAATCACGGTCGAAACAGGCACGCCGTTGCTGGTCATGATCACGATGGCAGCCGACAAATCTGCGTTGGACAATCCAAATGACCAATACGGATAAACGACCTGGTAAGGCACGTAGCCTTCCGGCGGCCATGAGACGTAGGGCTGGCGTGTCGCAGGCCGCGAGCCAAAGCTGGCAGGGTCAAAAACGTAAGTGAGATTGCCCGCGGCGTTCGGTCCGGAGCCGGGCACATCGCCGACGCCCATGATGGTTTCCGGCGGATATAGAATCCATCGGCGATGGCCGACCTCATTATTTTTCGCACCAAAATCCCAAATAAAAAGTGTTGTGGCGTCGGGGCCATCGGCGCCGAGTGCCTGGTCACCGCCGGCATAAGCCGCGGCATTGGTGTTGTAACAATCGTACGTAGAAGGCGGGTTGTGGTTCAGGGCATTGTTGGCCGAGATAATGATGGCCATTTGTTGTGAGCCCCAATCATCGTTGGGATCGAGAGTGATGCTCGCAGGGTCTCCAGCCATGGCGCGAAACCAATTTATGCGGAGCAGTTCTGCTAGTTGAAAGGCATCGGCGTTATGTCCCGGGAAACAACTGGAAGCGTCCGCCGTGGAATTCTGCGCGATGTTATCAGAGGCTGGATAGATGGCGTCGTAAAACCCGCGCACTTCTTCGCGGGAATCTGTGTTGACGGAAAGGCCGCCGGTAACAGGCGCCTGATAAGGCGGGTTTATCCCCTGCCCTTTGGGCGCTGGATTAAGCGTGAGATTGGGTGGAGCAGGCGCGGCCTGGTCCAAGCTGGGGCGTGGCGATGTTTTAATTGAGGGCGACTCCTGGCACAAGGCGGACGCGGCAAGAAAAACTGTTAACGCGAAGGCAGTGATGAACCGAAAAATTTTTGTCCGCCACATAAAGTCAGTTTGGGTTAAAAGCGACTCCGGATTTCCCTCTTAGACAAGAGAAATTCTAAAATAATATATGAATATGTCAAGTCATATTATGACGAGTAAAACCTCATTGCAGATTGCAATCGTCGAGTATTTTTCTTTGAGCAGGCGGGTCTTAAAGAATTAACATTGAACGTCTTAGAATTCTGATTTTAGGCAGACGTCTTGCCGGGGTTTTTGCGTGGTTGCAAAAGCCGGGCAACGATGGCAGTCCAACCTGTCTGGTGCGAAGCGCCGAGGCCGTGGCCGGTGTCGCCATCGAAGTATTCGTGGAATAAGACGTAATCTTTGAAATGCGGGTCGGCCGCCAGCTTGGGATGGTATTTCAGGGCGGGGCGCTGACCGTCAGGGCCTTTCAAAAATAAATTGTTGAGGCGGCGGCCAAGCTCACGCGAAACTTCGAGAATAGTAAGATACTTGCCCGAGCCGGTGGGGCACTCGACCTTGAAATCGTCTCCGTAATAGTAATGAAATTTCTGGAGCGATTCGATGATCAGGTAGTTGAGCGGCATCCACACCGGGCCGCGCCAGTTGGAATTACCACCAAACAGGCGGCTGCGCGATTCGGCGGGCCAATACGCTACTTCATAAACCTCGCCATTGGTCCGAAAATGGAATGGCCGGTCGGCATGGGCTTTGGAAAGGGAGCGCACGCCTTGTTCTGATAAAAATTGGGTTTCATCGAGCATCCGGCTAAGCAACGCCTTCATACGATGTCCGCGCAGCAGCGAAAGAAGATGGCGATTACCCAGGCCGGGGATTTGCCAGTTGGAAATTAAACCTGCGGCTTTCGGGCGATGCTCTAAGAACCATTCCATCCGGCGGGAAAAATCCGGCAATTGATTGAGCATTTCCGGCTCAAGCGTTTCGACGGCGAAAAGCGGCAGAAGCCCGACAATGGACTGGATTTTCATCGCCAGGTTATCTCCGTTCGGCAGATTAAGATGATCGTAATAAAATTGGTCCGTTTCATCCCATAAACCGATCCGGTCTTCGCCCACGCCATTAATCGCCTCGGCAATACTGAGGAAATGCTCAAAAAATTTTGAGGCGATATCTTCGTACACGTGATTGTGCCGCGCCAATCCCAGGGAAATCGCCAGGAGATTCAGGCAATACATTCCCATCCAGCTGGTGCCGTCGGCCTGGTTCATAAAGCCGCCGGTCGGGAGCGGTTTGCTGCGGTCAAAGACGCCGATATTATCGAGACCAAGAAAGCCGCCCTGAAAAATATTGCGCCCTTGTTCGTCCTTGCGGTTGACCCACCAGGTGAAATTGATCAAAAGCTTTTGGAAAACACGCTCGAGAAAAACGAGGTCGCCCGGATAATTGGGTTCCGTTTCACGGCGCTGACGGCGATCAATTTGGAAGACCCGGCCCGCGGCCCAGGCATGGACCGGCGGGTTCACATCGCCGAAAGCCCATTCGTAGGCAGGCAACTGGCCATTGGGATGCATGTACCATTCACGGGTGAACAAGGTGAGCTGCCACTTGGCAAATTCGGCATCAATATCCGCCAGCGCAACACAATGAAACCCGAGGTCCCAGGCCGCAAACCACGGGTATTCCCATTTGTCGGGCATGGAGATAATTTCGGAGGCGTTGACGTGCCTCCAATCACAGTTACGGCCATGCCTGCGCTCGGGTGGCGGCGGCGGCTGGGTGGAATCGCCCTCCAGCCACACTTCCACATTATACCGAAAGAATTGCTTGCCCCAAATCAGGCCGGCAAACGCCTGGCGTTGGACCAATCGCGCGTCAGGGTTGGAAATATCCTTTTGGATATCCGCATAAAATTCGTCCGCCTCGCGGCGGCAACGGTCAAATATGGCATCAAAATCAGCCCATGGTTTGGCGGAAACGGTCTCCGTTTTGGAAAGCCGCAAACGCACAGTTGTGGGAGTGCCGGGCTGAACCGTTAATTCATAAAGCGCTCCCATTTTGGTGCCCGTGTGCTTTGGGTTCACCGCGGCGTGATTGCCGTGAATGATGTATTCGTGGAAGGCGTCCTTGAAAAATCCATCCGTGCGCAAACCAAAGAGACGATGCGCATTCGTCTCATTTTCGGTAAAGAGCAGCGCAGAGGGACTATCACAATCGAGACGATAACTGCCGGACTTGGGATGTTCGATTTTAATGCCGTCGCGCTCTGCCTCAAGCCTGGGCCTGGGAGCACCAGCTTGCCACGACCAGTTATTGCGAAAGCAAAGTTGAGGCAGCAGGACAAGTTTGGCCGCTTCAGGACCCCGGTTATGCACGGTGACCAGCATAAGAATATCTTCCGGGCCGGCCTTGGCATATTCCACAAAGACGTCGAAGTAACGGTCCTGGTCGAACACTCCAGTATCAAGCAATTCAAACTCCGGCTGGTCTGCGCCCCGCCGCCGGTTTTCATCCACCAGCCGTGCATAGGGAAACTCCTCCTGCGAATACTTGTAAAGCATCTTGAGGTAGGAATGCGATGGCGTAGCGTCGAGGTAATAATATATTTCTTTTACGTCCTCGCCGTGGTTGCCTTCATCGTTATTGAGGCCGAAAAGGCGCTCCTTCAAAATAGAGTCTTTGCCATTCCACAACGCGATAGAAAGGCACAAATGCTGCGCGTCGTCACTGAACCCGGCGATGCCGTCCTCGCCCCAACGATACGCCCGGCTGCGGGCATGGTCGTGCGGAAAATAATCCCAGGCCGTGCCGGCCCGGCTGTAATCCTCGCGCACGGTTCCCCATTGGCGTTCGGATAAGTAAGGCCCCCAGCGCCGCCAGTTTTGGCGGCCCGCTTTATCATCAGCCAACCGCTGCTTTTCTGCCGTTAATTTTGGGGGCGGGATGGTAGCCATAGAAATTTACGTCGCGGACGGAATGACCATAAACAAATTTTGTCCAAAAGCAAAAATTTAAAAAACTAACGTCAACACTTCACAAAACCGTAACATCCTGCCGATAGACATGTTACTGAAATTTATATATTCTCATAAGCACGATTCCTTTAATAACCATAGCCACCTGCCCGAATTGTATGAAAAAGATTTTTCTTCTGTTGACGTTTGTCCTGTTCGTCCAATCGCTGCCGGCGCAGATGCTCGAAAACAGTTGGTATGCGCCGTTATTTTTGTACACGAATGGCCCTGGCCGAATATATCCATACTTTAACAGTCACATACTTAGAGTTGGCTATCGCTACACCATGGCAGCAGTTCCGAATAGAGGCTATAAATTCGCCGGCTGGCAACCAGTTGACGTTTTTACTATTACCCAGACGAATTTTAGCATCTCGGGCAGGCCGATCCTTCCCCCTATGCAATCTATTATTCCGTCGCCTATGCCTATAAGTACTTATAACCCCAATTTGGCGTTCAAAATGCAGGGTGTGATTTTGATTACAACGAATGGCAGCAATCCGAACATTACCAGAGCCTACGGATGGCAGGCTAATTTTGTCCCTTGGTATCAGAATGTGCCGGGGCCGCAGAGATAGAATATATTACGCGGTGGCGTGCAAGCCATGCCGAAGCAGGGACGTCATTCATCCGGCAGTCGTTTTGCATTCATTTTTGCTTCGCGTTCCCGCATCCACTTTCGAATCTTGTACGCCAAATAGAGCAGCGCCAGAAGCAGCAATAGTAGATACAACCATTCAAACGTGTGCTGCAGTGTTTTGGTGAGATGTTGGTCAAACGTTGCCATCATTTCATCACCCGGAATCGCCACGGCAACCACGGCATTGGTTACGGTAGTCGTTGTCTCTGCGGCCGTTTCGGAGGACGACTCTGATCCTGGCGCTGGCAAAACGGCTTGCGGTATTGGCTGGTGTGATGTTTCAGAACCGGACTTCAATTGATCTGGTGAAGCGGGTGACATTACGCTCGCAGGCTGCATCGGCACTGCTGCCGATGGTTGATAGCTTGACGATGAAGCTGACTGGCCGGCATTGGCTCCATTACCAGGATTCCCGCCGTTATAAGTATTCCCTCCATTGTTGCCGTTGCCCCCGTTATCCGGGCCTGATCCAGACCCGCCGTAGGAAAGATTTACAACTGTCGCGACCGACGGCAGGAAAAGTTTTTCATCGGGCGAGAATTGGTCCTCGCCCGTTTTCAGCCCCGATTGATTCCATTCTTCGACATGTCCATCGCCAAAAAGGATATTTCCCTGGAACTGGTGCATCTCCCACGTCCAGGACAGCCGGCTGCCCGGGCCAATTTGTAGAATGGTGGGAGTTTCATAGGCATTGGTAACGAGGTTGCGGTCACCCGCTAAAATGGAACCGGGTTTGTCAAAGGTGCCACTGGCGCCGATAAAGTAGCAAAGGTTTTGGTTTTGAAGTGCGGGGAAATTAGAGGCAGCCCCGCGCGTAGTATCGGACGGGCAAATCAAAATTTCCGGTTTGACCAACTCATTAGAGAGCGACTGGAAACTACGAAAGGTGGTGTAAAATATTTTACCGGCGGAATAACCATTTTCAATGTACTCCATGGATCCACCGTCGTTAGTGGAAACATCCATGGGAAATTTTCCCGTGTGGTCGTTCGAAAAGACATGGAAGGCAATGCCAACTTCACGCAGGTTATTTTCGCAGAAGATACGCTGCGCGCGGCGCTGGCCGCCATTCAAGACCGGCAGCAAAAGGGCCGCGAGAATGCCGATGATGGCAATCACCACGAGCAATTCCACCAGCGTGAACGCTTTTGTTCGAGGGTTAAACGCGAACGAATTCATTCAAAGGCGACATTAGCACAAGCAATGCCATGAGCATTTTTCTCTAATTTCCTGATAAACTTGATTCATGCTGTAGGACAAGCGCGTGAGATTCACACCTTTTGCGTGAAGTTGATACCATGGGCATATTTGAGCCGAATACTTGCAACGTATGGTTTCGCGAATACGAAAACGATGATATCTGGGATGAACCAGCGCAAAAATCCGGCCTATCATTTTCTCATAGAGTCCTTTAAAGGTCGCAAAACGGCCTGCTTTATGCTGTGTAAGTCGCGAAGATGAAAAAAGCAACTGTTCTTCTGATGGTTATGCTGGCGGCCTGCGGGCTGGCGGCCCAGAAGGCAATTGCCGGTTCCTGGTCGCCGCTGATTTTGTTTACCAACGGTTCTGGCTGCATTTCAAATTATCGTAACGGCCAGATGCTTCAGGCGGGTCAAAGTTTTTACATGCTCGCCGCTCCACGACAAGGCTCGGTCTTTGCCGGCTGGCAACAAGTCAAAAAGGCCATTGAAGTTAAGACGGTTCATTATCCATCAGGCGTGACGGTCATTACCACCAACACAGTCATTTCCGTAGCGGGCAAACCAAATTGTAAGCCGTGGATGGAATTCATTATGCAACCTGTCACGGTGCGCAATGTTGAAGACAATCCCGGCAACTCCATCATCACGGAATACCATGGCTGGCAGGCAAATTTTGCCCCTGTTTTGGCCCCTGTTTATAAAAGGTGGTGATCTCGGCGAGCCTTTTGCCCTCAGACGTTGATTGTTGTTTTACAGGACGATTCTATTTTCTTTCGGGAGGCCGGATGCTTTGAAATAATGTGGCATGAAAAAATTTGCCATGGTTCTGTTAAGTTTATTGTCCCTTTCTACTTCTCACGTCACCGCACAGAATGCACAGGCGCCTGTACATCTAGCCATCGTGGGCCTGGTGCACGACCATGCGATGGGCTTCTTTCCACGCTTACAAGAACGGCATGACGTGGAATTGGTCGGCGTGGTCGAGACCAACCAGGACCTTATTGGGCGTTATTCTCAGAAGTTTAATCTTAGCCGCAGCCTGTTTTATCCGACACTCGAAGCGCTTTTTGCGGCGACGAATGTAGATGCGGTGGCGACATTCACGGACATCTACGACCACAAGCAGGTCGTAGAAATCTGTGCCGCGCATCATGTGGATGTCATGATGGAGAAGCCGCTGGCGGTGAATATGAAGGCTGCGGAGGCCATCGCTGAAGCGGTGAAGAAAAGCGGCATCCAATTGGTGGTGAACTATGAAACGACCTGGTATCCGGGCAACACGGCGGCTTATGAGATGGTCCATGACCAGCACATCGGCGATATCCGGCGGATCGTCGTGCATGACGGTCATAACGGACCGAAGGAAATCGGTTGTTCGACGAATTTTCTGGCCTGGCTGACGGATCCGGTCTTAAACGGCGGCGGCGCAATCAATGACTTCGGATGTTACGGGGCGGATTTGGCCACATGGCTGATGGATGGTCAAAAGCCCATGTCGGTCTTCTGCATCGCCCACCATATCAAGCCGGACGTTTATCCCAAGGTAGAAGATGATGCGACGATTGTTCTCACCTATCCAAAGGCGCAGGCCATCCTGGAGCCGTCTTGGAATTGGCCGTTTAACCGCAAGGACATGGAAATTTACGGGCAGACGGGTTATGTGCTCGTACCGCAACCGAATGCCTTGCGCATTCGCACGGTCGGCATGAACGAAGAAAGGGAAACCACGCCGCCGCTTTTGATTGGCCCGGATGCGGACCCATTGTCTTATCTCGTCGCGGTCGTACGCGGAGAAATTAAGCCGTCCGGGCTTTCTTCACTGGACGTAAACCTGATTGTCGTAGAAATCCTCGATGCCGCACATAAATCGGCCAAGACAGGAAAAAGAGTTGATCTGAATTAATATCGGCATTCATTTTCGATTTGAAACGCGCGTATTTTTGCGCCAAATACATGAGTAGAACTAAGCTATGACTATGAAAGCATTCATTCTATTATTGGTATCGTGCCTATCGGTTGCGGCGGCCGATACCGGGGTTCGTCTCTTTACCAGCACCAGCACTGATGCCGCAACGGGAGCTTTTGTGACCACGGAGACTTATGCGCGCGATGGGCAAACAGACCTCGTTCGCATCACCAAGTCGCAAAACGGCGCCGTCATCTACCGGAGCCATGGGTTTTATCATGCGGAAAAACTTGTGGCTCTTTTCTCCTGGGAACCGGATAGTTCGACTTTCAATGTGGTTGCCGCTACACCCTATTACGTCGGCCTGAGATTTACACCGTCGCACGAGATCCGGAGCCTGACGATTCGCGGGAACGATTTCATGGATGGATTTTATACGACCAATGGAGTTTTTTATCCCGCGCCTGATTCCGACGTGCAAATCAAGCCGGTGAAATGAGAACGCTATGCGGTCTAATGTTGTGCCCAACCGCCATCTTCCACATGTAAACTTTCCCTGTCGCCTCATCAATTGTCATATTCCACTGGCCACTGGTATTTCTGTCAATCAATGTAAACTTTTCTTTGCCGTCTTTGTCCAATACGTGCATTTCTATCCTAAGGGTTGATTTAGGTTAATTTGCCGCCCTGGTTTAATTTGTGAGGACGGCTGTGCAGGAGCACAGCCCTACCGTGTCTCTCACCATCGCATGTCAAAGAACAATCTGGCCGGCGCAATCCTGCGAAGGCCGTTTGCCATTTACTATCAACCACAGACTTTCGCAACCAAAACTTGACTCCTGGTTGTTCACGCTCCAACTAATGCCCAAGGCCGTTAGAGCCCACGTGCAGCCGGCTAAATTTTCCTTGTTGATTTCCTGAATTAGAGGATTTAAATAAACGGCATCCCAAATCATTCCCGCATGATGCCGCACAATACTTTTTTACGGCGAACCATTTCACATAAAAGAAATCTCTGCATATTGGTGTTAGGCGTACTACTCGGCTTAGTTTTATTCAAAGCCGGGGCAGCTTCCACCAATACGGTTACCACGACTGTAATTCAAATGAACATCCCCGCAGCGAAATCTTCCAAAACGAATGCCGTAAGCCTGGTGACCCGGTCGCCGGACGTCGAAGCCACGCCGGAAGATTTGCGGCCATTCCAATTAGTCCTGCCCAAAGGCCGCCTTTTGGGTGATTGGTTTGGATTGATTCCGTTACTGGACACAAACGGCATCACCCCCAACGTGACGTTCGTGAGTGATGTGGCGGGCAATCCCGTCGGCGGCAAAAGCCAGGGCGTTACCCATGCTGACAACCTGGGCATCAACCTACAATTTGATCTCCAAAAATTGGTAGGACTTGATGGGGCGTCCTTCCTGGCCTCGGCATCGGAGCGCAGCGGCAACAGTCTGTCTTCCCAATACGTCGGGAACGTTTTTACCATTCAACAGGTTTACGGCGGCGAAACGTTCAAGATCATTGACCTCGCGTACAAACAGAAATTGTTCCATGACCGGGTTGAATTCCAGGCCGGGCGCATTGCCGCGGGCGATGATTTTTTAGTGTCTCCTTACAACTGGCTGTTTATGCAAAACGGGTTTTGCGGTAATCCCGTGGGCATTTTCTTCAATGCGCCAGGCATGTCGGCCTATCCAAATGCTACGTGGGGTACGACCCTCAAGGTCAAGCCCACGCCGCGGACGTATGTGCTGGCGGGGGTTTACAATGGCGACCCAACCATTCGCGCGGATGATCATCATGGCATGGATTTGTCCATGAACGGCCCAATTTTTCTCATGGCGGAAGCGGGTTACCAGCGCAACGGTTTGCAGGGCGACACGGGATTGATCGGGAATTATCGTGTGGGCGCGTGGTACGATAACAGTTCCTACCAGGATTATCAGACGGTTGGTTTTGGAACGCCCACCGGTTCCCAGCGCGGGAATTGGGGCCTTTATACGCTAGTTGACCAGGTACTCATCGCCTTCGGAGACCGAAGCCGGAACAGCGGGCTGGGAGTGACGGCCTCGGCATTGGTATCGCCAAACCAAAACATCAGCCAATTGCCTTATTTCTTCACGGCGGGTGTCGTTGCGCGCGGTTTCCTGGAAGCGCGGCCCTATGACCTGGCGGGTTTTGGAGTGCTTTACGGCGAATTCAGCGACGCGTTGCGCGAAGCGCAGGAGCGGGAACAGGTATTCGATCCGACCATCGCTCCGCAATACAATGAAACGGTGCTGGAGTTAACCTACCGTTTTTATTTTCGCCAGAGCTCGATTTTTTTCCAGCCGGATTTGCAATACATCATCAAACCCGGCGGCACGGGGAACATAGATAACGCGCTGGTTCTTGGTTTCCAGATTGGGTTTAATTTTTGATTAATATCAAATTGGCAAAACGTTAACGATAGTGTAGGGCTTTAAGTCATTGACTCTCAATGATGTAAGGTTTTTTCAAAAAATGTAGTGGATTGTGTAGGGGTTTAGGTTGTTGATTACCAATGATGTAGGGTTTGTAGGGGGTTTCCCGCGATATATCATTTTGGCAATTAGTCTAATTTCTCAATCGTTCGCTTCGTATTCGCATTGCAAAAGGAAACATCCTCGAGCTATGTTTGCCGAACGGAGAAGTTTATTCGATCATCTCAACGGCCAAAAAACCAGGATTAACAGAGGAGCAAGATTATGACTGACCTGCGCTACACAAAGCTGGCTCTTAACCATGGCTCTGGCGCCATCCCGGCGCTCGGCTTTGGAACCCTGATTCCCGATCCCGTGGCAACCAGGAATGCGACCAGGGCGGCGCTGGAGATAGGTTTCCGCGCTCTGGATACGGCGGAACGTTATCGCACTGAAAAAGAGGTCGGCGATGCGATAAACGACGTGGTCAAGGCGGGAAAGATCAAACGGGAGGACGTGTTTGTGGCCACGAAATTGTGGAATACGAATCATCGTCCGGAGCGCGTCAAACCGGCCTTGGAAGCGAGCCTTAAGAAACTCCAGCTCGATTACGTAGA
>DATJXK010000102.1:0-7849 GCA_035500235.1 Pseudomonadales bacterium
TAAACGGATTAATCCCTCTCGCACCGGAATGCAAATATTATTTTTTCTTCGGCAACGCGCTGGAACCGGCATAAACCCCATCTTTGCCGAGCAGTTGCTCGATGCGCAGAAGCTGATTGTATTTCGCCAGACGGTCCGAACGGCTCAGCGACCCGGTTTTGATTTGCCCGCAATTCGTCGCCACTGCAATGTCCGCAATCGTCGAGTCTTCCGTTTCACCCGAACGATGCGAGAGCACCGCCGTGTACGCATGCGTCTTGGCCAGTTCCACGGCTTCCAACGTTTCTGTGAGCGAGCCAATCTGGTTCACTTTTACCAGGATGGAATTAGCCGTGCCGGTATCAATGCCCTTCTGCAAAAACTTCACATTCGTGACGAACAAATCGTCGCCCACGAGCTGGACCTTGTCGCCAATCCTGTCGGTGAGTTTCTTCCACGTTGACCAATCGCTTTCGCCGCAGCCGTCTTCGATCGAAACAATCGGATACTTCGCCACGAGCTTCGCATAAAAATCTACCAAGTCGTCTCCGCTTATCGTTTCGCCTGTGGATTTCTTGAACGTATATTTGGAATTGCCGTCATAAAATTCCGAGGCCGCCGGGTCGAGCGTGAGATAAATGTCCTTACCCGGCTTGTAACCGGCATCTTTGATCGCCTGGATAATCGTTTCCAGTGCTTCTTCGACGCTTCCCAATTTCGGCGCGAAACCGCCCTCATCACCCACCGCCGTGCTGTGCCCTTTTTTCTTCAACACCGATTTCAACGCGTGAAATGTCTCCACAATCGAGCGCAATCCTTCGCTGAACGTCGGCAAACCCAAAGGCATGATCATGAATTCCTGGAAGTCAATCGGCGCGTCCGAGTGGGCTCCGCCGTTGATGACGTTTGCCATCGGCGCCGGCAATACTTTCGCGTTCGGCCCGCCGAGGTATTTGAATAACGGCAGGTTCAACGCTGCCGCTGCTGCCTTCGCATTCGCGAGCGATACCGCCAGGATGGCGTTCGCGCCAAGCTTCGCTTTCGTTTCCGTACCGTCCAGATCCCGCATGATACGGTCAACGGCTACCTGGTCAATCGAATCAATGCCGCGCAACGCCGGCAGGATTTTTCCTGTTACATTGGCGACTGCCTTTTGCACGCCTTTGCCTAAAAGTCTCTTTTTGTCCCCGTCACGCAATTCCACCGCTTCGTGTTCACCGGTGCTGGCGCCACTCGGCACCGCTGCGCGCCCCGCCGCGCCGCATTCCAGGATTACGTCTGCTTCCACCGTCGGGTTTCCGCGCGAATCAAAAACCTCGCGCGCCTCAATGTGTTGAATCTTCGTCATAAAAGCGGATATGATAAAACCCCGGGGCGTCGAGTCAAGAAAGACCGCCGTCGCCAGTGGCTAAATCGCCAAATCCCATTTGCAACCTGCCAGCGGCGGATTATTTTATTCCCGCCAATGAATAACACCAATGGAGCATCTACCAACGCCCTCCCCCAGCTTGTCGGCCCCCTGGGACAATTTTGGTCGGGCTCGTCCCATCTCGTTCATATTCTCATCATTGTTGTTATCGCCATCGCCGTGCACGCGCTGGTCCGGTTTGTCCGTTACTTCAGTGAAGTGCTCATCACGAAAAGCCACGAGAAAAAAAACGCCCTGGGCTTTGTTACCGAACAGCCAAAATTTGTCACGCTGAGCCGATTGGTCATTAGCGTTGCCGTTTTCCTCATTTATGCCGTCGCGATCTATGTCATCCTCTCCCTCGAATTTCCGAATGATAATACCTTCAAAACTTACCTGACCAGCGCCGCGGTCATCGGGTTGGCGCTGAGCTTCGGTTTGCAGGGCCTCGTCCAGGACATCGTCACTGGCATTACCATTATCCTATCCGATACCATTGACGTCGGTGACACGGTGGATTTGATGAACGGCGTCATCGGACGGGTCGAACGCATCGGCCTGCGCTTCGTCAAAGTCATCAACGTTTATAACCAGGAAATTTACGTCCCCAATCGCAATATCGCCAATATCAGCCGCTTTCCCCATGGCGGCATTCACGCCTTCGTTGACATCCAGATTCCAGTCAAGGTCGACCAAAGTGCGGTCGTGCAAACCATCCAAACCGTCGCCAAAGGCGTCCAATCCCAGTTTAGCGCCATCATTTTTGACGAACCGGCATTCAGCAAAGTCGAAACCACTCCGGGCAATTGGAACTATATGCGCGTGCGGTTCCGCATCTGGCCCGGTCAAAATAATATTATCGAGAATGTTTTCGTCCAGCAAACGACTGCTGCCATGAAAACATTCGACCCCAACTACGCCACATGGCAAATTGTGACCACTTATCGCGCCATGAATTTCTAAAATGAAAAACTGCCTTTCAAAGTATCCCGTCCTGCTCCGCCTCCTTTTCAGCGTTCTCATTTTGTCCCCCGCTATTCTTTTTGCCGACCCGCCGCCTCCTCTGGTCGTCCGTGTCGCGTGCGTTGGCGATAGCATTACCTACGGCTACTCCCTCACCAATCGCGATGAAGATTCCTATCCCGCGCGGCTTGGTCATTGGCTTGGGACCGGTTATGACGTCCGCAATTTCGGCGTCAGTGGCGCCACACTGCTGCATAAAGGAAACCTCCCCTACATCAAACAAAAAGCCCACGCCGATGCCGTCGCCTTCAAACCAGACATCGTTATCATCATGTTGGGAACCAATGACAGCAAACATCGCAACCAGGGTGACTCCAAAAAGATTCCCAACAATTGGCAATACAAAGCCGACTACGTTCCCGACTACGAAGCGCTCATCGCTGAATTCCGCGAGGCAAATCCGGCGGTAAAAATTTACGTCTGCGATCCCACGCCATGTTTTCCCGGTCGCTGGGGTATCAGTGGCGCGACCATTCACGATGAAATTATCCGGCTCATTCACCAGGTTGCCACCGATACTAAATCCACAGACATTAATCTCTACGACCCCTTTGTTGAACACAAGGACTTGTTTCCGGACGACATCCATCCCAATGACGCCGGCGCTCAAATGATGGCTACAGTGATCTATACTGCATTAACCGGAAAAACCCCGTGAAAAAAATCATTTCCTCCATTCGTGCTTGCGGGCTTCTTTCCCTGGGGCTTTTCATCCTCTGCAATTTCGCATTTGCGGCTGACACCACATCGCCCATCCATTTCGCCTGCATTGGTTCCAGCTCCACCTGGGGATACGGCCTAAAGGACCGCGAGCATAATTCCTATCCTGCCTGGCTCCAGCGCTGGCTCGGCACCAATTACGACGTGCGCAATTTCGGCGTCAACGGCGCGACGCTCCTAAGCAAGGGAGACAAACCCTACGTCCTGCAGGAAACTTACACGAACGCTCTTGCCTTCAAACCGGATGTCGTCGTCATCAATTTGGGCGGAAATGACAGCAAGCATCCGCTGCCCGGCGACACCAACAACGTGCCGAACAATTGGCAGCACAAGGCTGATTACGTTCCCGATTACGAAGCGCTCATCGCCTCCTTTCGCCACGCCAATCCTGCTGTGCGCATTTACATTTGCGATCCTGCACCTGCCTTCCCCGGCCGTTGGGGTATCAATGACGATACCATTCACCATGAAATCATGCCGCTCGTCCATCGCGTCGCCGTGGATTCCCATGTGACGGAGATTGACCTCTACGATGCCTTTGCCGGTCGCAAAGATTTGTTTCAATCCGACACCGTCCACCCCAACGAAACCGGCGCCAGGTTACTGGCCGCTAACGTTTACACTGCCGTCATGGGCGAAGTCCCGCCACTTGGTCATGAATAATTTTAACGAAAAAATCTCTATTTTGCTCAACGGCAACACCCCGCGCGATGCCGCCCTGGAAAATGTCCTGCGCGAAACGCTCCAGCATTTCCGTTCGGAAAGCGGCACAATCCACCTTTTGGACGCTAACAAACAGTTCCTTAATCTCACCGCGCAAATCGGCCTGCCACCGCAACTGCTTGACGTCGTCAAAACCATTCCCGTTGGCAAAGGCATCGCCGGGCAGGTCGCCGCGCAAAACAAACCCATTTCCATCTGCAATCTCCAAACCGATTCTGGCGGTATCGCCAAACCCGGCGCGAAACAAACCGGTCTCGGCGGCTCCATTTGCGTGCCCATTCGCGATGGCGAGACACTTACCGGCACGTTCGGTATCGGCACTGTCCGCCCTTACGAATACACCGCTGAAGAAACTCATGAATTGGAAGAAATTGGCCGCCGCATCGGCGATTTCCTGAAAGGCTGACTCATGGCGCTTATCATTCCTGAACCTGAACAGAAGAAACCGAAGGTCGTCATCACGCCCATCGAAAAGCCCAAACCGCTTACGCCCGCGGAAGTTTCGGTCACGGCCAAAGAACTGATCGCCAATGTCGAGAAAGTCATCGTCGGCAAGCATGAGCAGGTCGTGCTCACGGTCGCCGTGATGCTCGCCGAAGGCCACATGCTCATTGAAGACGTTCCCGGCGTGGCCAAGACCATGCTCGCCCGCGCGCTGGCCCTCAGCGCCGGCTGCACTTTCCGGCGCATCCAATGCACGCCTGACTTGCAGCCCACCGATGTCCTTGGCGAGCCGCGCCTTGACCCCGTTACCGGCCGTTCTGAGTTCCATTTTGGCCCGCTCTTTGCCCAACTCGTGCTCGTGGACGAAATCAACCGCGCCAGCCCGCGCACCCAGGCCGCCCTTCTCGAAGCCATGGGCGAAGCCTCCGTCACCGAAGGCAACGTCACTTATCGCCTGCAAAAGCCCTTCATGGTCATCGCCACGCAAAACCCCATCGAACAGGAAGGCACGTTCCTCCTTCCGGAAGCACAAAAAGACCGCTTCCTCATGCGCATCAGCCTCGGCTACCCCTCGCTCAATGATGAAAAAGAAATGGTCGAACGCTTCCAGCTTCGCCATCCCATCGAATCGCTCCAGCCGATCACGACGCCTGACCGCATCATGAAATGCCAGGAAGCCGTGCGCGAAGTCAAAGTGCCCTCCGAAGTAAACGATGCCATTTTGAAAATCGTCCGCGCCACGCGCGAGCACCCTGCCCTCCTCCTGGGCGCCAGTCCGCGCGGCTCGCTTGGGCTTTTTCGCGCGGCACAAGCCATGGCGGCCATTGATGGGCTCGATTCTGTCACCAGCCAAATAAAGCCTCTCGCCCAAAAAGTCCTCGCGCACCGGCTCATAGTCCGCAAAGAGGAAAAGTTCCGTGACGTTAAAGTGGACGCTGTCGTTCAGGAAATCCTCAACCAGGCCTTCCCGGGATAATTTATGGCAAGCCGGGGCGCTGTGAAGCAGGGGCGGGAAACGATTTATCATCGGCTCTTCAAAATTGGCATCTGGCTCAAAGGCATTGACGGCATCCTGGAGATTATCGGCGGAATCCTTTTCCTCATCGTCAGTCCCATCGCATTAAACCGTTACGTCCGTTTTATTACCCAACGCGACCTGCACAACTGGTTCGGTGAAGGATTGCGCCATTGGGCGGCCAATTTACATCACGGCTCAAAGCTAATCGGGGGCGCATACCTATTGGGAAACGGCGTGATCAAAATCTTCCTGGCCGCCGGCATCCTGCGTGGCAAATTATGGTGTTATCCCGTTGCTATCGTCATTATCAGCCTCTTTATCTGTTTGCAAATCGTGCGCCTCTCAATCCGCTTTTCAGTTCCTATGCTGACTGGGACTGTTATTGATATCGCCATTGTCCTGCTCATCATGCGCGAATATCGTCGCGTTAAATCCACTCCTTAAAGAAAAAAAGGACGCCGCAACCGCAGCGTCCTTATCTGAAAACTTTTTAATATCGCTTAGGCTTTGCGATTGCGGCGCACCCACAGATAAGCGCCGGGCAAACCAGCCGCCAGCAACGCCAGGACAGAAGGTTCCGGCACCGCCGTCGGGGCCCAGGTCAAACCACGAAATGCTTCATTCGAGCCCGCAGTGTCCAGCAAAGTCGCCGTCGCGCTGGAACCGGTATCGGTAACATCAAACAGGCTGGTTCCATCACCAGACGTGGCGTAGATCACCGGATTAGCTCCGCTGAAATCCACCGCCAGGCCATTCGCACCGACACCCACAGTGGGAAGAGAATATTGGAACGCCCATGACGTGCCATTGAAGTCCCACTTTTCAATCCCGCCAACGCCCGCCGAGGTAGTATAGGCATCCGAGTCCGCGATGTAGGCAACCGTCATGGATGAATTGAAAGCGAAATCGTAAGGACTAACCGTCCCAATGGAGCTCGCATTGATGAAGCTCGTCGCGGTTGTCGAACCGGACGTTGGGTTTCCGGAGATTTGATAAATGCCGCGAGTGCTGCCCGATCCGGTCGAGAAGTAAAGATTTCCCCCGATATTCTGCAATACCCGGTTGTTGACTGACGTGGTTGAAATCAATCCCGGCGTGCCCGACCCCATGTAGGCGATGCCCCCGTTCGCTCCAGCAGCCCAAATATTTCCGCTCCCATCAATCGTGCCTGAACGAATGTTATTTCCGCTGTAAAAAGAGGTGGATGTGGCCGACAAACTGTAATTTCCATTGGCATTAACGGTGGCCACACCGCGCGGGGCTGCCGTGGACGTGGTGCTCGCAATGGCGGCCGTGCCGGCATTGGCATTGTAGCCCGCCAGTACGATGTTTTGGCCATTTGGCGAGAGAGAGATTTCCCCTTCCGACGTAGCCGTGCCGCTGTTTACCAGCGCAGTTCCACCAGTGGAGGGAATCGCAACGCTATAAACAGCGCTGCCGGCAGTATTGAATTCATCCAAAAAAATTGCCGTGCCGGCGTTTGACAAGGGCGCAGTACCCGCGCCGTCTCTTAAAACTACTAAATCGCCCGCCGTGAATTGGGCGTGGGCACAAACTCCGGTTAAAAGCAGCGCGCTGCCAGCAATAATTTTCTTAGAATGACGTTTCATGAATGAATATTTTGTAATGTTTCCCTCTGACGTTTAAACCCGACGCTTTGGTTATATTTAACTATTGTTACAAAATCAAGACGAAAAAGTTTCCTTTGTGTAACATTTAAAAAACCATTGTGAATAACGTTATTTGTAAATTTCTCCTCTTGTTTGCCGCTCGGCGCTCGTCTCCTTCTTTAAATGGCGGCATACTTATTAAGTAATGAGTCCGAACGAGGATAAGAAGTCTCCCGATATGAAGCAACGCGCGCTTCGTTTCGTCATCGCCATCGGCATTGTCAGTCTTTTCGCCGACATGACGTACGAAGGGGCGCGCGGTATCTCTGGCCAATTCCTGCTAACTCTTGGCGCCAGTGCAACCGTCGTGGGCGTTGTCGCCGGCCTGGGCGAACTCGCCGGGTATGGCCTGCGCTCTGTCTTCGGTTATCTCGCTGACAAAACACATAAGTACTGGGTCTTCATTTTCGTTGGCTATGCCGTAAACCTGCTGGCGGTGCCCGCGCTCGCCCTCGCCGGGAATTGGCCGCTTGCCGCCGCGCTCATGATTGCCGAACGCACTGGCCGCGCCATCCGCCGCCCCAGCGTTCACGCCATGCTCGCACACGCCGGCAGCCAGATCGGCACCGGCTTCGCCTTTGGCCTCCACGAATTCCTCGACCAAACCGGCGCCACTATCGGCCCGCTCATCACCGCATTGATTTTGTACCTGCACGGCGGCTATCACGAGGCCTTCGCCGCTCTGCTCATCACCGCCTTATTGAGCCTCGGTTCACTCGTCGCCGCGCGCATCGCGTATCCGCGTCCCCACGAACTCGAAGAACGCAAGCCCACCGTCCTGAAAGCCAAAGGGCTGGCCAAATCCTATTGGCTTTATGCCATCGCCGGAATGTGTATCGCCGCAGGTTTTGCCGACTTCTCGCT
>DATJXK010000103.1:0-5417 GCA_035500235.1 Pseudomonadales bacterium
CGCATCGAAGCCATTGGTTACGGTAAGATACATGAAAGAGCCACTGCGCGGATTTTGTACCAGCCACCGGCGCAACGTGGCCTTCATACCAGCTGGCTCAAGCAATGCCCAAGCGGTACTCTGCATCGAGGCGTCCCAATAGTACTGTGTGCCCGGCGCTCGCTCCCCGCTGGTAATGAAAGAACGCGGAGAAACCGGGAATTGCGTGCGTTCCAGTTCCAGCATGGTCAGGATGCCCATGTAATAATTCCGCCTCAGCGCCACATTGTCAGTGACAAGCACCGGCAAGTTTCCAGAGAAATGGCCGTTGCCCGGAGTAAATGCATCAGCCCAGCGTTGCTCCCAACATTGTTTAAAACCATCGAATTCTTTGGAGAAATTCTGGCTCCAATGCGTTACATCCGCCTGAACCTTCATCACGTCTTTTGCGCGGCCATCGCCCGCGACAAATTCAATTTCATTCGTGCCTCCCGCCGGCAACGACACGTACCAGTCCAAATAAATTATGCCATTTTCAACTGTCACGGCGCTTGGTTTGGTCACAGGACAAATGACGGTGACGAAGCCCGGACGTTGTTTGGTATTAAGAACGGACCCATCCGGCAGAAATACTCCCGGAACAGACAGTGTAAGCACAATATTGGTTTTAACTGTTCCTGGATTGGTTATTTGGATTCGTTCGAGAACGGCGCGCTGTTCGTTGATCATCCGCGTGTCTGTTTGCACCGTCAGGCCTGCACAATTTGTATTACGACGCAAGGCGCGATACGGATACCAGCGACATTCCGTTGCCGGGTATTCTTTGCCCACAATGGCCAGCGTAACCGGCGGATAGCCAAAACGCGGCTGGCCGCTCCACAACCAGTCTTCCGGATAACAAAAAAAAGAAGTGAGGTCGTGATCGACCAACAACATATCGTGAAAATTATTCACGTCCGGCGGATTGGCTACATTCGCCATTGGCAGCCAGTCGCCGGCCATCGCATCGAGGGAGGGGACCCCAGCCGGCAATATATCGCTGCCGCAACAAAGCACGGCCGAGAGCCAGACGAAAACTAAACTGATTAACGAATTAAAGCGTGTGTAAATTTGCATCCAGCTTTACGTTCTGGCCTTTTCTGGTTTGCAGCACAATTTGTTTTCCGTGGTAACTGATTTGGCAAGGGCCTCCCAGTTTGGAGTGAATGACAGCGGAGACAAGCGCGCCGTCTTTCCAGGTGATATTGACTTCGAAGCCACCACGCGCACAAAGGCCGGTCACTGTGCCCTCTTTCCATGCGGAAGGTAACGCGGGAAGCAATTCGATTACCCCTTCCTGACTTTGAAGGAGCATTTCCCCGATGGCGGCAGGCACGCCGAAGTTCGCATCAATTTGGAACGGGGGGCAGGCATCGAACATGTTGGGATAAACGCCACCGCCGTTGCTGTAACTGATTTCCTGCGAGGTTACCGGGCTGAGCGCGCCACGCACCAGTTGCCAGGCGTGGTCGCCATCGCCGAGCCGCGCCCACAACGCTGCCTTAAACGCGTAGGACCATCCAATGCTGTCATCGCCCCGCGCGACCAATGTCTGGCGCGCCGCTGCCGCCAAATTAGGCGTCGTGGCGGGAGAAATTTCATCGCCGGGATACAACCCCCAAAGATGAGAAACATGGCGATGATGCGGTTCCGGTTCTTTGTAAGGTTCGGGCCATTCCATAATGCGGCCATCCGGACCGATGCGAATGGGTTCCAGGCGGGCGCGTTTGGCGGTCAATTCATTACGAAACTCTTCATCCACGCCGAGGATTTGCGAGGATTCGATGCAGGCGGTAAACAGATATTGAACAATTTCCGTTTGATATGTGCAGCCGAGAGAAATGGCTGCCTGCCGCCCATCGGGCATCTCGAAATGATTTTCCGGGGAATTGGCCGGAACAATGACCAGCCAGTGATGAGTGGGTTCTTCGATGAGCAGGTCTTCATAAAATTGGGCCGCGCCTTTCATGATGGGATATGCCCATTGAAGAAATTTTTTGTCATGGGTAAAAAGCCAATGGTCCCACAGGTGCTGGCACAGCCAGCCGGAACCGCTCGTCGAGGCTCCCCAGGAAGCGGATTCGCCCGGGGAAGTGAATCCCCATGGATTGGTAATGACGTGGGCCACCCAGCCGTGGGCATCATAATAATCGTGGGCCGTCTTTGCGCCAGGTTTCTGCAAAGAAGAAATTAAGTCAAACAGCGGCGGGGTCAGGTCGGACAGATTGCAAACTTCGGCCGGCCAATAATTCATTTCCACATTGATGTCCAAATGCCAGTCTGCGTTCCAAGGAGTATGGATTTCTTCCGCCCAAATGCCCTGTAAATTGGCAGGCAAACCGCCGGGACGAGACGAGGAAATGAGCAGGTAGCGCCCGAAATTAAAATAAAGCGCGGCCAGGCCGGGATCGCCCGGACCGGCCTTGGCGATTTTGATACGTTCCGGAGTTGGTTTTTCAGCATCAGCGGCATTGAGCGACGGCAGTTCCAACGAAACGCGGGCGAAATATTTTTGATAGTCAGCGATGTGCGCCTTGCGCAGCGAGCGATAGGACGTACGGGCAGCGTGATTCATATCTGTTAACGAGGCTGCGACAGGATCTGCTGTTTGCCGCCCGGCAAACCCGCGATAATCCGTTCCGGTGGTAATCAACAACTCAACCTCATCGGCATTCGACACCACCAGGGTATTCCCTTGAACCGACACTTCGCCGCCATGATTCAAGACACGGACGCGCGCGGCGTATTTTAGTCCTTTGCCGTCGGTGCCATTGTCCAATTGGCCGGTCATGAGCAATTCATTTCCACCTGAGGCGATAGTTTGAAACCGCTCGGGACGGTCGAGTAAAGCGATGAAAGAAATTTTGCCTGGTTTGTTGGCCGATAGTTTTAGAACCATGGCTTGCGCGGGAGCGCTCACAAACATCTCGCGCTGGTAAGTCACTCCGTCCTGATCGAACTGCAAATCTGTTACCGCATTATTAAGGTCCAATTGCCGGCGGTAATGTTCGAACGGTGCGTTGGTGGCGCCGGCGAAACGCAAATGCAAATTACCCAAAACCTGGTAACAGCCGTATTGCGGTCCCCCGGATCCCGGGCCCTGGCAGGTAAAATTGGCATTCACCAATGCTTCAGCTTCAGGATTTTTGCCTTCCAGCAGGAGACGGCGAATTTCCGGCAGTACTTTATACGCATCAGGCCGATCGGCATCCTGGGGAGAGCCGGACCAGACGGAACTTTCATTGAGAACAATGCGCTCGTCATTAACGCCGCCGAACATCATTGCGCCCAGCCTGCCATTTCCCATGGGAGAAGATTCCGTAAAATCATTGGCAGGGGCATCAAACCAAATGGTGGTCCCGGACGAAAAAGAATTGTCATCGCTGGCGAAAAGAGGCGCCGACACCCAAACCAAAACTAAAACGACGAGGAATTTGAAGATGCTGTTTTTAATCATAGAAGGTGGTTATTTATCCAGGCGAAGAATAAATCCGCCACGAGGCGGGATGATATGCTGCCACTGGTTTGAATCGCCCAGCGGTTCCACCACCACCTGCATTTTGGCATCCGCCGCCTCGGAAACGGCAATCCGATGGCGATATTTTTTATAGGGCGACAAATCCAGCGTTACCGGCAGCGCATTGGTGATGCCACTGATACCGGCGATGTACCACGATTGGCCGGAACGCCGCGCGAAGACAGCCAGGGTGCCCGGTTCGCCAATCAGGCATTTGGTTTCATCCCAACGCGCCGGCGCGTCACGGAAAATTTGCAAAGCTTGAGGAGGCAATGATTCAAAAAATTGGGGACTGTCGGCGTAATGGATGATACCGGAAGTAAAAATCAGGGCGGTGGCCAGCTCGTGGGCCGCAGTCGTCGTACGGTCAAATCTCTTCGGGGAACAGGCGACAGGCGTGACGTCCATGGGCCCGCAAACGTTGCGCGTAAAGGGAAGAACGGTTTCGAGCTCGGCTGCCTTTTCGGTATAATGCGGTTCAAACATATAGCTCTCATCGCCCAACACCGCTTCGGTAGAAAGGAGATTTGGCCAGGTTCGCTGCCATCCACGCGGGATCGTGCAACCATGAAGATTCAAAACCATCTTGCGGGCGGCGGTATCATGCATTAATGCCTGCTGGGCGGCGATGGCTTCCTGCCGGTCTGAGCACCAGAAATCCACTTTAATGCCGACGATTCCGGCAGCGGCCATTTCATCCAGCTTGGCCTTTCGCTTTTCCGGATCATAAAAATCCCCGGCATAATTCCAGGCCAGGGGCTTGATGCCTTTGCTCAGGGCATAACTGGCAATCGGCTTTAACCCGGGTTTCCACCATCCCGCGTCAAACAAGGTATATTCCCACCCCATCTTCACGGCGAAATCGGTAAGCTCATCGAATTTTTCTTCTGTGAACGGGCCATCGGGATAAGCCCACCACGCCCAGGAAGCGCGGCCCGGCTTAATCCAGGAAGTATCAGCGATGCGCGAAGGAGCGGAGAGATCGGTCACAAGGGTTGAGGTAGCGATATTGGCTGGTGATTGGCTCATGATCATGACGCGCCAGGGCATCGTCCACGGCAAGGTGAACCGTGGTTCGGGGCTGAATTGATTGGTATAGCCGCCGGTTGTTTCGTCGGCTTTCGGGAAGGCGATATGATAAACGCCATTCGACGAATCAGGCGCCAGATGACAGGCACAATAGGACGCGTCCGTCCCTGCCTCGGTGATTAAAACCCAGCTTGAAGCATCCGGAACATGAAAAAGCACCGGGAAAGCCCAACCGACAGCTTTTTGCCGTGAATCGGGTGGCGCATCTCCGGGTGAAACGTGGAAGAAGAAGTCTTCATAAGCCGGGGTATAAGGGCCCGCCGCGTGATAAGGCTGCAACCAGCCTTGTGCATTCATCGGGACCGCAAAGCCGGTTGATTCAGATTCGACGATCCGAACGGTGTTGTTCGTTTCGGCAAAGCGATAGCGGAACGCCACTCCTTCGTCAGTGGCGGCCAAATCCAATTCCAACGGGAGGCCGTTTCCATTTTGAAACGTGAGTTCACGATAATTTACCCGATGATTGACCTGCGGTTGATCACCGGCAAACAGTTCATATTTTTCGCGACCTTTTTCTACTTTCCCTGCGTGCTTAAAAACCAGGCCGCTTTTAAAATCCTCGTCGTCCCGCTTTAACCCCAGCGGCGATTTTTGAATAATAACTTTGCCGTCAAACGAGGTGTGATAGCTGAGCCGACCGGAATCGAGCGACACAGTAATTTCACATCTTTTATCCGGTGACGCCAAAGACCATTCGGTCGTGTCAGCCAGAATCGTCCCGGCAAAGAAGAATAAGCCGATGGCAATCGCTACGTGTTTTATTGGGGTAAAAAAACCAGTCATATAACAAATC